>DASRLH010000400.1:0-3966 GCA_035648595.1 Tepidisphaeraceae bacterium | reverse complement strand
TAAGTCCCCGGACGTCCTTGTCCTGTAGTTCCTGTTCCATCGTCCCGGATCGTGCCACGAACCCGCCGCCAGCGCAATACGGCTTTTGTTAGGATCGCCGCCCCGCCATCAATCGCCGTGCCGAACGGCATTATCAAAATGTTACACTTTCAGGCAGGTTTACAGGTTTGGAAATCGAAAAGCCAGTGGCGTAACACCGTGCCCACCATTGATTTACGCCTCCGGCATCTTCCCGCGTCGCCCGGCGAGTGTTGCAAGGGGTGCCCGCATTCAAATCTCATCTTACGGACACTCGCCGCGCTGACGCCGCCACCCACCGGCCGGCGGGAAATCGCGCCGCCGCGCGTGGCCCGCGGGAAAACGCGATCACCGATGCGGCGACAAAACTAACAAATCCGCAGCTGGGACCGCAACATTATCTTTCAGGTAAGAACCCAATGTAAAGCTCGCTGCCCGGCGATGAGCGGAAGCGATTGTTGCTGAATAACGCGGCGGACGACGAGAAGGCAATGACTGTGCTTGCGATGGATGGCGTTGGGTGGATCTCATGCCTGCCTTTGGGGCGAAAAACGGGACTGGGGGCGAAAAACGGGACTGTCCCGTTTCTCCGCGCCCGATCCACGACGCCCAGCGGGTTGTCCTTGATGTGACGCAGCGATGATGCGATAGTAGCCATCCGTGGCCTCCTGTTGGTTGGTGACTTCAGCACCACCGTTCTAACAGGAGGCCGCGTTTTGCGCGAATCTCGCAAATCCAGCTATGGCGGAATGTTATCGCTTAAGTTGATGGCATTACGGACTGTCCCGTTTCCTCGTCTCGTTTCCTCGTCTGAGGTTCCATATCCGCATTCCCGTATTTGATTTCCCCATTTATCTTCATTTGAATTTGTTTCGGATTTGGTACTTCGGATTTCGGATTTTCACCGTCACCTGGGTTCCGGGTCAGTCCCGCATTAACTCCCGTTTCCTTCCATTATTTTCCCACGAACTGCGCCGCCACGAACGTGCCGATCATGATGGCGAAGCCCAGGACGCTGAGCAGGGCGGTGCGTTTTCCGCGGAAGGCGGGGTTGATCGGGGAGTGTAGCACCAGGGCGTACACCACCCAGGCGATGCACGCCAAGAGCACCTTGGGATTGCGATACCAGTCGGGGCCCATGGTGTTGGGGGCGTGCGAATCGAGCACTCGGACCAGGCCGGTGATCAGGCCGATGGTCAGCAGGGGGAAGCCGAGCGTGACGGAGACGAGGGTGAGCCGCTCCAGGCGCTCCAGGCTGCCGAAGCCCGGGCCGGAGGCGAGGCGTTTATTGCGGAGCCGGCGGTTGGCCAGCAGGTACATTCCGCCGGCCGCGCCGGCGACGGCAAACGCCACGAACCCGCCGTACGCGGTCACGCGATGAACCAGCAACAGGGTTGAATCGCGATATTCATGCGGCATGGTCTTGCCGAACACCGCCGCCAGGATCAACAGCAGCAACACAATCGGCATCACAAACCAATCCAACCCGCGAAGCGGGTGCGCGCGCTGCGTGTACGCGACGAACAGCGCCAGCAAAACCGCCAGCCAGAGGAACGCGCCGAAATTATCCTCCAGCGGCAGCCAACTGCCGCGCAGGCGCGAATGCCAGACGAGCAGGCCGATGCACAACAGGATGCCCAGATAGAGCAGCGCCTTGGCCGCCACGCGCGCCACTTGGGTCCGGCGGCCGGTGGGTTGGCGCTCGAAGCGCAGGCGCGCCAGCGACACGGCGCCGCCGGCGATGAACACGGCGATGGCCGCGAGCAGCATGGCGAGTTGGGCGACGGTAGGGGTGTCAGGCATGAGTCAGTTCCGGATGCCGCGATTGCAGCCAGCCGCGCAGCGCATCCATGCCGTCGGCTTCCAGGATATTCAAGGCGTCATCCCCCGCCAAATCCCTAAACACCTGCGCCCGCCGGTCAGGCGCAAGCCGCGAAGCACGAACCGCCGGTCGAAGCAATTGCATGGCATCGGCCATGCGCACGAACCTGCGGTCCAGCCGCCGCGCCAGATCATCGCGGATGGCCGCCGACAACGCCGCGCTGCCGGCGGATACGGTGATGATCACCGATCCCTCGGTGAATTTTGCCGGCGTCGAAAAATCTCCGGGCTCATCGGCGTTGCCGTCCGCCCGATTCATCAGCACGCCCATCGCCCGCGCATCGCGCACCACCGCATCATTCACCGCGCGATCATCGGTCGCCGCGAAAACCAGCCCCGCGCCGGCGAGATCGCCAGAGCAATATCCCCTGCGAATTCGCTCGACCGTGTCGGGCAGTTCATCGCAAAAATGCGGCGCGACGCAACGCACATGTTTCGCGCCGGCATCAAGTGCGCCGGCAGCTTTGCGTGCCGCGACGTTGCCGCCGCCGATGATGACGATCAGGCGGTCGGCGATGTCCAACATTAATGCGTATCCGTGGGGCACTTCAACAGATTGTAAGCGGCGGCAGAAAGCGATTCCACGCAATCAACGCATTCGAAGCGAGTGCTCAATGCTTGTCGCGCTACAGCGGCGAACCCGACCGCAACCCTTCGACTATCTGCCACACCAGATCGAGATGACCGCGCTCGATCGCCTCGGCGGGGGTGAGGTTATCAAGCATTTCGTTGGGTTCATCCAGCCAGCGGCCAACGAAACCCGGCTCCATCGAATCGGCCAGGCGCTTGCAAAGCCGGCTCGTCTGCATCATGTTCCGGCGGCTTTGCGCCTTTGGGCCAGAACCGGATTCGAGGCCGGAAACGGTGCGAAGTGAGACGCCCAGAAGTCGTCCCACGAGGGCTTGCGACAGCCCGAATCGCTGGCGCATGGCGCGCAATTCCTCGCGGGCGCCGCGTTTGGCTTGGGAGAGCGTACTGGGTTTTGGACGTGGCCGACGATGCTTGATTACAGTGTGTTCCTTCACTGGTCACGCCAACTTAGTCTGTTCTTCCTGCCATCCATGCTGATCGCGGACCTTCAACATAACCCCCAGAATGTCATTCCATGTCTGCTGCTTCATCATCACTTCGTTGGGGAACATGCACCCATCCCAGCAGATATGGCGAAAGCGCTTGGTGAGATTTCCCAGGTCGTCGCGCAGCCAATAGCCGGCGTGGCGGGGGATGTCGAGCTTGCCGGTGGGATCGGTGGCCAAGCAATGGCGGCCGGTCTTGTCGTGGCTGCCGGTGCCGTGAACGGTGGCGTTGTTTTGGGCGACGTGGAAGTCGATTGTCCAGCGGCGAAGGGCGTGCGTGAGTTTCTTGAGGGCCTCGTCGAGCTTTCCCTGGTCTTTCCAGTCGTAACCTTCGGGAAGGATGGAATCTTCCGGGGCGTTGTAGCCCATGGTGTAAAGCAGAGTGTGCGCCATGTCGGCTTGAAAGCCGACGGTGGCGGGGCGGTCGGTTTCTTCGAGGAGTTGCACCATGCGTTTCCAGGAGTGCATGCCGCCCCAGCAGATTTCGCCCTCGGCGGCGAGCCGTTCGCCAAACCCCTCGGCCACGTCCGCCGCCTCGCGAAACGTGGCGGCGATCCTCTTCTGATTCCCCTCGGGATCCTTGTACCACTCATCGGCGCTTGAAGCCGAGTCGATCCGCACGATGCCGTACGGGCGAATGCCCAGCAGCCGCAGCTTCTCCGCGATCCGGCAGCCCTTGCGCACCTGCTCGACAAACTTCTTGCGATCCGCGTCCGTCCCCATCGCGGCCCCGCCGCCTGTGGGCGGCCAGATCGGCGCGACCACCGATCCGACGACGAGGTTCTTCGCTCGGAACTTGTCCGCCAGCCGCTTCAGTCCATCATCATCGATATCGATGTTGACGTGCGGCTCAAAGAGAAACAAATCCATCCCGTCAAACTTCACGCCATCCACCTGCGCCTTGGCGGTGAGATCGATCATGGTGTCCAGATCAATCGCCGGCTCAGAATCCGGGCCTTTGCCGACCAATCCGGGCCAGGCGGCGTTGTGA
>DASRLH010000399.1:0-3951 GCA_035648595.1 Tepidisphaeraceae bacterium | reverse complement strand
CCCCCGGAGTACCGGGAGAGGGAGAAGAGCTTGGCCCGCGCGGGCTTCCTGGCGGACATCGATAGGCGGTTGTGCGCGATCAGTCGTGCATGCCGTGGTCGTGGGCATCGTCGGAGGGGCTGCCCAGGTCATTATCGTTGTCGCCATTGTTGATTGTCAGGGATCCGAACAAGCCGTCCTGCTCGTGATTGAGGCCGGCGGTGAAATAGATGCTGCTGACGCTGCCGGCTTTTCCGCCGTTGGTGGCGGTGGCGTTGCCGGGGGTGATGTCCCACAAGCCGTCGATGGTGACGGGGGCGCCGGTGGAGTCGTTGAGGAAGCCGACGAAGCGGCCATCGCGGTTGAAGATGTCGATGTTCCCGCTGCCGAACTGGCCGACGAGAATGTCGCCGGCAAGGTGGCCCCAGCTCGCTGGCGCCTGGGTTACGCCCCAGGGGGAATTGAGGAAGCTGCCGTGTTGCAGGCGTTGCAGGAGCTTGCCGCGCGTGTTGTATACGTCAACAAATCCGTTGCCGGCGCCGGCCACGTCATCGTGCTTCTGGTCGTTCTGTTTTGCGTAGGTGACGTACAGTTTGCCGTTGACGTTCTGCACGTTGAACGGCGCGTAGCCCGCGGGGATATGGCGGTCCTGGAAGGCTCCGTTGGAGAAGTGGACGGGGGCGAAGGTGTCATCGTATGCCTCGATGGTGCCGGCCCGGAAGTTGGCGACGAACAGATCGCTGTGGCCCTTGCTCACGGGCGCGAGGGTCGCCCCCTTGTAAACCGCGCCGTTGGCGGCGTCGGGGACGGAGGAATTGTCAACCGCGAGGATGGCGTTGTGGGTATCGACCGCCGGGCTCCAGCCGGAGATGCCCCCGTCCTCGCCGACCAGTATGAAGGCGGCGGGGCCGGACTTGGCGCCTTCGTGAACGACGAAGCCGGGGCCGCCGTTGAAGACCTGGCCTGTGGGGTTGCCCGCCGCCCCTCCGCCGCCGGGAATATTCACGACCAACGACTGGGGCGTGCCGGCGCCATCGTAGAGCGTGGCGAGGCCGGAGTTATTGTCGGAAATCCAGAATGGGGAGGTGGGGCCAAAGGCCACGCCCCACGGATTGATCAGGTTCTTGTCCACGTTCTGGGCGGCAACGAAGCCGTCGGATACGAGATTGGTCTGGGTAACGAATGCGTCCAGGCCATGATGGCCCCCGTGCATCAACAGCCGGCCTTCCAGCCGCTCGACACTGACGCCGCCGATTTGCTTGACATCCATAGCTTGTTCCTCGATTGGGGCGCGCCCGATTCCCGCGGCCACGCGGCACGCATTTGGGAGCAGGCTCGCCAACGAGGACAATGTATCGAATGGCCGCGACGGGCCGGCGAAGATGCAAAGAATGCAGATGCCCATCCGGCGGGGTGGATATGCCGCTTGCTTCGGGCGAAAGGCGGAAATTTTTATTATTATGGTTTTTAGGGCTTGCAACGTACAGCGTCCGCTGTATGGTGTGTAACACTTGTCTTGAACGGTGAAGGGATTTTTCTTCCCTTTGGCCTTTCTGATGCGGCCGCGAAAGCGGCTGCCGGAAGGCAAAATGCCTGTTTCGCGGCCTGCACAATTAGCCAACGAGTCGACGGCGCGGCCAGCGGCCAGCGGCCAGCGGCCAGCGGCCAGCGGCCAGCGGCCAGCGGCCAGCGGCCAGCGGCCAAGGCATGCTTGCGCGCTGGAATCCGGCGGCGTGGGTGCCGGCCGTGATTGGCGGCATTTTGCTCGTTGCCGCCGGGCTGAAACTCGAATCGCTGCAATTCGAGCGGTCCATTCATTCCCACCTGTCAGCCGCCGACGCTCCAACTCTTATCGCGATCGTTTCGGAGATTTTTATCGCCGTCTGGCTGTTTTCGGGCCACGCACCGACGTGGGCACGGCGGGCGACGATGCTCCTGCTGGCCGTGTTCCTCTGCACCGCCGCTTGGCGCTGGTACGCGGGTGAAGCGGATTGCGGGTGCTTTGGCGCGGTTGCCGTCCATCCGGCGTGGACAACGGCGCTCGATGCCGCCATGCTCTTGTCGCTTTGGATTTCGGCGCGGCCGCTGTCGCCCAGGTTTCGCACGTCGCGGCGCATCGGGTTCGCCGCGATTGCGGCGGCCTGTCTCGCCTCGGGCGCATGGGTCGCCGCCCGGCATGCACGGGCGCAAGCTGATAACGGCCGGCAGGTTGTAACGCTCGATCCCACATCGCTTCGCGGCCATCGTTTTCCGCTCCTCGATTACATGGATAACCGCTCCAGCGCCGCGCTTTCCGCCGGCAGGTGCACCGCCATTCTCTTCGACCGTGACTGTCACAAGTGCGCTGAATATATCGAGCAATTCGACGCATCTCCGACCGGAGCAGGCGGCGATGCGCGAATTTGGGAAGTCGATATTTCGCCCAGGGCGCTCGTTGTGGTCAGCGCCCCGGTCCGTCCACGATTCAGGCAGGTTCAACTCCGCCGCGATCGGATTTATGCGATTGCTGTCCCCGTCGCGATCACGCTCCGGGATGGGATAGTCCAGGATATCGACACGCCGTGAAGGCCATGAAAGGGCAGCAAGGTTGCCAGATGTGCGACACGTTGAGGGTCAACGATCCTTGGGTCAAGGAAGAGGAATCGTAATGCGAAACGCATTCCTGATTGCGGCCATTGCGATGTTTATCGCTGCCGGTGTTCTCCTTGGGTGGAACCACCTGCGCGGCGAGCCGTTGCCGGAAGGGCTGATCGTCGATGCCCGCGAACATCAATTCGGCACCACCCAGCCCGTTGAAGTGCGGCACGACTACATCCTGACAAACGGCCTCCCGTATCCAGTGGAATTCCTCGGCATCGTGAAATCATGCGGTTGCACGAAAGCCGCCCTGGACAAAAAAAGCCTCAAGCCCCGCGAACAAGCGAGGCTCTCATGCACCTTTAATCTGGCAGGCAGGGCGGGGGACTTCGCGACTTCGCTGAATGTGCTGTACAGAAAAACAGGCGGAACCGACAAGGACACGCGCGGAGTGATTTGCGCGGCGTTTGCAACCGTCGACCCAATCGTCAGGTTATCCACCGAGGTGCTGCGATTCGAGGCCGGGAAACCCTCGACTCAGACCATCGACGTCAATATTCGGGATGGGCATAGCCGCATTACCGCCGTGTCGGTCGCGCAAAAGGCTTTCTCCGTCTCCGTAAATAGCGATCGAAAGCGGATTACAGTAAAATTCGATCCGAGCTTATGGGCGAGCGCCAACGGGACGCCCGCGCTTACCATTCGTACGGATTGCCCGAACGAGACAAACATACGTGTGGCTCTGCTTGTGTTGAGCAGGCCTGTGGTAGAGACGACGGGCGAGTAGCGCCCGCCGCGTCGAGTGGCGAAGTTGCTCCATCTTTCAGCGGAGGATATCATGCGTTCGAAGCGTCAATTCACACTGGTCCTTGTCGGGTTTCTTGCAACCGGCATCTTATCGGCTCTTTGCGGGCGCGAACTATTTGCAGCCTGTCTTTGTGGCAACGCGCTAAATAACCAATGCGACGGCGCGTTAATCAATCCTGAATATTTCGGCGGAAACTACAGTTATGTCGATTGTGACACTCGAGATGAGTACGACTGCAATAACGGGGGCTACTACATTGAATTGATGGATGGCTTCGGCAAAGAGTATGGATATCTGAAGCCACCATCACAAGTTTTGCCAGGTGCACAGCAGCCCTGCTGGTTTCAATCAAATTGCGTTTGGAATTTCGATCAAGGATTCTGTAATACTACCGACACGACGAAGGGCGTGAATTCGAGCGAGCACTACATAGACCAAGGATGCGACGGGTGCACGACCGTCTCTGCGCCTCACCCGGCGGTCTGGAACGCCCCAGCCCGATTGCGCCCTACGGCGGGGCGGCGCGGACGCCGCTCGTGGTGCTTTTCGGCCCGGCCATCCTCGCTCAGATATGCGGCGCGGACTTG
>DASRLH010000398.1:0-3640 GCA_035648595.1 Tepidisphaeraceae bacterium | reverse complement strand
GGCGAGGGGGAGGCTGTAGATGGGTTCGAGCATGTGTTGTTGGTGTGAAATTGATGGCATTGTCAGGATTGCAGGCGTTCACCACCGGCACCGACGCCTATCGCGGTTCATCTTCGCCGGGTTTGATGGTAAAATCGCTGTGAACCGATCCGTGATAAGGCGGGATCATTTCAAAGTAAGCATTATAGATTGGACCCAGCGCGAGCTGTGCCGGAGGTTCGTGGCCCTTACGGCTTGGGTGTGGCAGGAGAGTGCGTTGGAAGATTTGGAGGGAACGTCCGTCCCGGGAACGGTCCATGCGCCGAAAAATTGAGCCTCCTGCTGCGATCGAGCAGAGCCTGAATGGCAGGAAGGTCGCGATTGCTCGCATTAATATTCGCAACGAGCGCGTGACCTGGGCATCCGGGTATGGGATCGGGTTTAAGCATCATACCCTCGGCTATCAAATCTCCAGCACGAAAGGCGATGACATGGAATTGCATTCCCGCGAGGCCCTCCGCCGCCGCCTCTTCCGGACCACTCACATAGCTTCCCCGCATAATGGAAACCCCATCCTTATCGACGTCGCGAGGGCTGAATGCCTTTTGAGATAAGGGAGGTTCGCGATTGGGTTTGTAGATGGTTCCGGCTGGCACCCGCCGATAGACGATCTCGTTTGGATCGATCGGCTCAGAACCATCCAGCATGGGAATGCCTCAGCTTTATTCCAAGGCAAGATCGATGGTGCAGTCCCATGTTCCATTCTTGAAGATGGAAAGCGTAGCCTTCCCGTGGCGGGACACACTGACCATTCGGAACACGCCGGGCGAGTGGAATTCGAAAGCGAGGCCGCCCGCGTTATCGGCAACGACCATTGAAGGCGCCGACCACTTGAGCTGGTGTCGGATCAGAGCAGATAGCCTGCGAGCAGCACGAATTATCTCTCGCGTTGGCGGAATTGCGTCTGCCTCGACGATGACCTGAGGATCGCGCAACCAGTTGCCCAGTTCCAGATCGATCTCCTGCCACGCATCAATGGAGCTTTGCTCGATCCAACAAGGGGGGCTCGGGGTGTCAGCAAAGGGCCGGGGTATTGTCGCTGTCATTTGGGCAACTCCTTTTCCCAGTATGCCTGGGATCCACTGGAAGTTAATTCCCCGAATGCTTTCACAATAATATCATGACCGAGGCTAATCCCGTCACCGAGGGTATCGACCGCCCCATCGCCTTCGCGGATGGGGCCACGGGCGGTTAACTTAAATACGAGCAATTCCGTGCCCTTGTCACTGCGCCCATGCTGAATTTGCATGCGGAGGCGACCTCGATGGGGTTCGATCTCGTAGGCCCAGCTCCCATTGAAACTTTCAAGGCGACTTTGATTCACCTCTGGCTGGGGCACCGCATGAAAGCTAAAGACATGCCTCCAATCCGCCGGATCGTGCCACACGGTCCCCTTGGGAAGATGGTTCAGGTATGTGATCTCCCATTGATTTGGTATCAGTGCCGGCAGTTGCTGATCGGCCAGAAATTCCTGGAATTCCCTTTGTAGAGAGTCAAAATCCGGCCTGATCTTCTCATAACGCACATAATCACGACCGTCCGCCCCAAGCCAATTATAGATCAGCCGTCCATTTTGAAGCTGGACCATCCTGTCCTTCGCCGCATTCGACAACTGCATTCGCGAAATAGGCGTTTGACTGACGCCGAATCGCAACGAATTCATCGGCATCCACTCCAGCGCATCGCCAAATCTCTCGAAATCCTGATCGAGCGGCGGTTGATCGGCTGCAAAAGGCCAACTGGCGCGGCCACCGAGTCTTGCCCAGAACAGTCCGAGATGTGCGTTTGCAAACCCCGCAATGGGCTCAAACTGCACCCCCATAACGGTTTCGATGACCGGTGGTCGCCCGAAAGCAGGCGGGATGATATTAACTGGGCTGAGAGAATGCACCGAGGAAATCATTGCCAAAGATGTTCCTGGTGTCAACGGACAAGTACGGCTCTCCCTCATTCCCGCAAATCTTCCCAGCCAGCATTATCACTTCCGCTTTCCATGGGGTCGGCGCCGACGGCCATTTCATCGCTCCGCCCCCCGATCCTCGCCACCAACATCGCCGCGTGGGCCAGCGCGTCGGCTTGGTCCGCGTACTCGCTGTTGGGAAACTGCAACAACTCCTGCTCGAGGTCAAAGAGATAGGGGGCGCCTTGGCGGAAGTAGATTTGGCCGGCGGCCATGCGGATCTCGGCGGTTTGGGTGCGGGCGTCCTTGGGGCCTTTGGCTTTGATGGCGCGGACGGCGATGCCTTCCCGCCGCACGGTCTGCACGACGCCCAGGCCAAGCCCGTCTTTTTCGATGGCGATGTAGGCCACGTCGAACCGCTGGCAGACCCGCACCGCGGCGGCGGCGGCATCCGGGGCCTGCACCTGCCTGCGGTACTGATGCACCAAAAGCATGTCGCCGGTGGGAGTGACATCCCAAACCTGGATCACGGTAAAACACGGATGGTTTCGCTCGCCGGGCTCGGTGCCGGCGGGATCCATCACGGCAATGCGCTGACAATCCCTGGGACGAACCAGATGCTCAGAGCCGTCGGGATGGAGCAGGACATAAGACGATGGCGGGACGGGATCTTCCGTTTCCGCGACGCCGCCCATCATCCGCCAATATCGAAACCAGTCGGCTTTGAACCTCCCGCCACCAGCCGGCGCGGGGCGTTGCTGGAATTGGCCGGCGTAGCCTTCAGGGCCTAGCCGCAGCTTGAAGTCGGCAATCTCCTTTTCGCCCAGGCGCGCGGGCCAGAGTAGTTCCCCCTCGTTGGTTCGCGGATCGCGCCAGTCGAGCACTGTGATGCAGCGGCGCGACAGCTCGAACTCGGCCGGCAGGCACAGGTGCACGTAACCCCCCTGCTCGAGCACATGGCCGCTGAGGTCTTTCTCGTGGATGCGCTGCATCACGATGACTTTCGCGGCGGTCTTGGGATCGTTGAGGCGTGTGGACATGGTTTCATCCCACCAGGTGAGCGCCTCAAGGCGGGCGGCCTCGCTCTGGCGCTCGATGACGTTATGCGGATCATCGACGACCACGCGATCGCCCCCTTCGCCGGTGGCGGCGCCGCCGACGCTGGTGGCGATGCGGTGGCCGGCATGGTCCGTCTCGTAGCGTAGCTTGGTGTTCTGATCGATGCGGAGCATGAAGCGGTCGCCCCACAAACTTTGATACCAGGGAGATTCGATAAGCCGGCGGCACTTGAGCGAATCGCGCTCGGAAAGCGAAAGTCCGTATGCCGCGAAAAGCCAGCGGCGCTGCGGGGCGGCAATCCATTCCCACGCCGGCCAGAATACGCCGACTGCCAGGCTCTTCATATGACGCGGGGGAACGTTGATGAGCAGATTGCGGATCGTCCCGGCGCTGATGGCGGCAAGATGGTCGCAGATGGCGTCCAGATGCCAGCCGGGGATAAAGGGAGTATGGGGTTCGACGGTTTTCCAGGCGGCACGGACGAACAGCCGGAGGTTTTGCTCGGCAGCCGCCGCCAGCTCGGCATCGACCGCGCTGGCGATGTCGCGGGCAAGATCATCGGCGCGAGTATCGGTCATTCGAGGCAGAAAGCGATAACGCCGCGCAGAGTTCTTCTCCCTCTCCCGGTACTCCGGGGGAGGG
>DASRLH010000397.1:0-5394 GCA_035648595.1 Tepidisphaeraceae bacterium | reverse complement strand
ATCCGAATACCCGAAATCCGAATGTCGGAGGGATGTCGCAGCGAAAAAGTCCCGCTCTTCATGCGTGAAATCCGCGGTTAAGTTTCCGCAGCTTGAAAATCTTGTCGCCACACAAAGAAATGAACGGATAGTATTACGAATCGGCACGAATATTTATCTTCATTCGTGTGCATTCGTAATACTATCCTCTCGTTTCTTGTTCCGGCGACAAGATTTTAGGCGGCGATGGCGCTTTTCCGTCACCTTTGGTTGCGGCCAAGCGGTACTCCGCGAGGCCGCGCTGGGTCCATTCGTGGCTTCCTTCTTTTTTCCTGGATTGCAGGTTCGCCCGCTCTGAGCCTCTGCGCCTTCGCGTCTTTGCGCAATCTTCCCGTAGCGGAAACGATGCGCTCCGTGGAAGCGACGCCGTTTTGATAGAATAGCGGCTGATGTTTCATTCAACGATGACCCAATACGCGATTCGCGGCTTGGCCGAGTTGGCCGCACGGGCCGGCGACCAAACCATGATGGTCGAGCAGCTTGCCGCGGGCGCCGCGCTTCCGCCGGATTTTCTGGCAAAAATCTTTCAGAAGCTGACAAAGGCCGGCATCCTGAAAAGCACCCGCGGGCGCGGCGGAGGCTTTGCCCTTATGCGTCCGACTCACGAAATCACGCTCATGCAAATCGTCCGCGCCACCGGCCAGGGCGGCGAAAACGGGTTTGACGGATGTGTACTGGGCCTCAATGCGTGCGACGACCAGGCCGCCTGCCCGTTGCACGATCTCTATAAGCCGATCCGGCAACGGCTCGGCGCCTATCTGGAAACGACCACATTGGCCGATCTGGCCGCCTCGTTAAAGACCAAGGAAGCTTGGAAGAAAGGGGCTTGGGCGGAACGGTTCAAAACACGTCTTGACTGATCCCCCCAATGTAAAAGTACAGTTAAAGTGCAATGTGCAAAATGGGACCATTGATTGATCGTGGCACGGGCGGCTCGCCCGTGTTTTGGACGTCAGGAACACGGGCGAGTCGCCCGTGCCACTCGTTTTTTAGCAGTTCAATACATCTGTCGAGCAGCGGCTAAAAGTTCGGGCCTGAGGCGCAGATCGCGTTTATCCCACAGATTACGCCAGGCTCTTTCGCACCACTTCGCGCATTTTCTCGATTCCGGCCCGTGCCACTTTCGCCGGGCTCTGCTTCCAATAATCGCGGTTGAACAATTCGAGGGACAGATACCCTCTGAACCCGGTGTCGCGCAGGGTGCGGAGAATCTGGCCAAGGGGGGCAACGCCGTCGCCGGGGTAGACGCGATGGGCGTCGGTCAGTTTTTCGCGCGGCAGGTCGGGCCAGTCGTTGGTGTGAATGACGTGCAGCGCGGCGCCATTCAGTTGCGACAGGCCGGCAAAATCGGAGCCGCCTTTGTGCATGTGATAAAAGTCGAGCAGGATGCTGGCGTTGGGATGGCTCGCCTCAATCGCGACAAACGCCACCTCTCCCAGGCGGCTGAGATTCTTAGAAGACCCCCACAATTCCAGCAGCGGTTGCACGCCAATTTTCTCGCCCAATTCCAGCAGCGCCCGATAGCGCTGGGCGACAACGGGCAGGGGAATAAGCGGATCGGATTTGTTGTTCGCGCCAATCGGCGGGGCCGCGATTCGCTTGCCGCCGATCTGTGCGACACGATCCATATCGCGTTTCATCGCCTCCATGCCCTTGGCGCGGCGGGCATCGTCGTCCACGATCCACTCGTCAAACCCGATGGCATCCTCAACGCTAAGCCCCAGGTCGGCGATTTGCCGGGCCAGATCTTTCAGCTTCCCGCCTTTTTTTTCGTAATCAACAATATCGCGGATCCACGGCTCGATCGCGTGATACCCGGCCTTAGCCGCGATTTTCGCCTGCTCGACGATGGTGAGATTGGCGCCGCTGATCGTGCTGGTATTGAGGCAATATCCGAACGGCTCGCCGGGCGGCCGGCCCGCGACCCCATCCGGCGCCGCCGCTCTCTCCCGCGCGGCAACCGCCCCTGGAGCAATCGATGTCAAACCGGCCAAGGCCATCGCGGAACCAGCCTTTCCAAGTAACGCCCGACGTGACGGATCGACTCCCATTCATTTCTCCCGGTATTATGCTTTACGATTGCCTGTTCCAGCAAGATTAGCAACTCACCGGGCGCGCGGCCAGCGCGGCGGGCCCGTGTATTTGGATAAACGGCAACCGCACGATAGATTGGCCAAATGCCCTATGAGTCTGTGGATAAGATGCAAAACACTCTTGCCGAGTCGGTTTTCGGCTATTGTACGGATCGCAAAAAGGCGTCCGGCCGGGCGTTGGGAACGATGGTGGAAATCGTCACTTTCTACACCTTGTGCGCGTGGGGCATGAGGGAGATTCGCAAGCCATGAGTGCCGGACGCAATGTTGTATCGCTGAGCCAAAACTGGTGTACGCCGCCGAAATACGTCACGGCAGTGCGCAAGGTTTTCGGCGGCAACATCGAGTTGGACCCCTGCTCGAATCGGCATTCCGTGGTGAATTCAAATGTTGCATATCGCCTGCCCGACCACGACGGATTGAAATGCAATTGGGATTACGAGAGTATCTTCGTGAATCCGCCATATGGGGCCGATCGTGAACGCGGGACGACAATCAAAGATTGGCTGCGAAAGTGCCAGTTTGCGCACGCCAGCCACAATGCGGAGGTTCTAGCCCTGATTCCCGTGGCAACGAACACCAGGCACTGGAAGCTCTACGTTTGGGGCGCCGCGACGGGTATTGCATTTCTGTACGATACCCGGCTTAAGTTTTTGGTTGACGGGCAAGATGGCGGAAAGGGCGCCCCAATGTCATGCGCCATGGTGTATTGGGGTTGCAAGTTCGAGCTTTTCGACCAAGTCTTTTTGCCATACGGAGCGGTGGTCGATATTCGGAATCTACGTGAGAAAACAATGGGATTTACATTTTCCAAGTCGCACATGTCACTCTTTGCCGGGTGATCGTCCGATTTTTGTTGCGCGTCCCCGTCTCCCAGCGTTCCGGGGGAAGGCGGGGTGCGGGCCCACGGCGTTGCGCCTTCTGGCTGGAACCTCCGCCCCAACTTTCGTTGTGCTGGCGGCAATGATCGTCTGCCTTTTCTGGGCGATTCGCGTGAAAGCCGGCGATGCCATCCACGTTGTTGAAACAGACGCCGCCGTCACGATTGAAACCGATGCACTATCCGCGACGGTTCGCAAGAAAGGGTATGTGAGCGGCGTGGCTGCCGGGAGTTTCATCGACAAGAAGACCGGAGCACACGATCTGGGGTTTGGTCTTCACATCCAGGATTTTCTGATGGCGCCCGGCTGGCGCGATGATGGGTACGAGCGCGATCCGAAAATTCATGGCCATCTGGCCAAACATCTGGTCGAAGGGCCGCAACTATGCACCAAGGCGCTCGAGCTGCCAATCGACGTCACGCGCGGAGAAAACTTCGTCGCCCTTCGGATGCGATTCACCTACACGCAGCCGGGGCGAGGCTATAAAGCGGGATCGACATGGGAGCAGACGCTCATCTTCCAGCCGGGCATTCGCTATATCCTGAGTGCCGAGCGGATCACCAGCGCAAACGCCGTCGATGATCTGTTTTATCGGCTCGACATGCCGGGCCATATCAAGCACATGGGCGATGACACGTTCGCCCAGGTCTATCTGAGCTATCGGGACAAACCAATTCCCGCGTCCGCGTTCCAGGCGGACTTCGGGCCTGATGAAAAGTTTTTGTACAATCGCGGCGACGCGCCGATGCCGCAGCGCATGATTCGGGCATATCAGGTGAAACTCAATGGCAAGCCGGGCCCTTGGCTTGCAGGGATGACGCTTGATGGGTCTGAGGTCTCGCAGGCGTGGTGTCATCAGCGCGGATACGTCTGCTTCATTGAGGAGCTCCATGGCCGCAGAGTGAAGGCCGGCGAGAGTTTTGGCGGCGCGTACGTTGTCGGTTGGTTTGACGACATCCCGTCGATGCACAAGGTGTATGACCAGTACGCGGGCATGAAGAGGATATTGGTCGAGGGGAAGCGATTCAGGCTCACGAAATAATGTCGAGCTGCATCCTCCTCGCATGAGTCAAGTTGGGATCGGGAACGCCGCGGTTTTTCCGGCTGCCGTGTCATCGGCACGGGCGAGACGCCCGTAATGGGATGCGGACTTCTTTCCACGCGGCGCGCCGCGATGCAATCGGCGGAAGCATTACAGTGGGTGTGATATGCCCAAATGTCTGGCCCCTCTTTGCCTGCTGTTGCTTATTTCGCTTGGCGCCGGCCCGGCGTCGCTGCCGGCGCGGAATGGCGCTGCCGCCGCGCCGGGGCCCGCAGGGCCGGTGAAAGTTGTCACCGAGCAGAAGGCGATCGGACCGATCGACTTACTCATCGATTTCCCCACGTTTAGCACGGACGTTAATCACGTCGCGGCATTGGGCAGGCGGGACAATAAGCGGTTTGTCATAGTCGATGGCCACGAGAGCCCTCCTTACGAGTGGGTGATTCCCACAAGCCTTGAGTTCAGTCCAATCGGCAGCCGCCTGGCTTATGTGGTGCAGACGGCCGACCAGACGCAAGCCGTCATTGATGGCAAGCCGGAGAAGGGGCACTATGCGATTGTCGCAAACCATGTGTTCTGGAGCGCCGACGGAAAACACTACGCATATGGCGTGCAATATAAAGACGCCGGCGGCGCGGTGGTGGTCGATGGCGCCGAGGGACCGCGGTTCGACGAAGTGAAGGTTCCCGTGCTCAGCAACCACAGCGGCCGCATCGCCTATGCGGCCCGGCGGGGGAAAAAGCAATTCGCCGTGATTGACGGGAAGGAAGGGGCGGCATACGACGCCGTCGACAAACTCATCTTCAGCCCCGATGACAAACACCTCGCCTACGCCGCGACTCTCAACGGCAAGGAGATGCTGGTGATGGACGGCCAGGAAGGCAATCCCTACGAGCGCATCGTGCTGGGCCCCGGCTTTAGCGCCAATGGCGCGCGGTTGATCGCCATCGTGGGGCGAAACAAGAAAACGATCGTTCTGGTCAATGGCCGTGAGAGCAAGCCATATGATGCGATCATCGCCCGGGACTTCCGGCTTAGCCCCGACGGCCGCCGGCTTGGGTACGGCGTACGCGACGGGGGCAAGCAATTTGTCGTGATTGATGGGAAATCGCATGGCCCCTATGAAGAACTCGTATTCGATTCGGTGACGTTCAGCCCCGACTCCAAGCGCGTTGTCTGGGGGGCGGGGTCGGCACAATCGCGGTCCATGATTGTCGATGACAAGCCGCAGAAAAGTTACGACGCCTTTCTTCCCGGCGGCCCGATCTTCAGCCCGGATTCGCGGCACGTCGCCTATGGCGCCAGGTCCGACGGGAGATGGGGGATCGTTATGGATGGG
>DASRLH010000396.1:0-8772 GCA_035648595.1 Tepidisphaeraceae bacterium | reverse complement strand
CCCTCCCCCGGAGTACCGGGAGAGGGAGAGGAGCCGGCCGCTCGAAGTCCTCGTGTTCCTTTTTGTCTTGAAGCGATTGGATGACTGCCGCTTTCTCGGCGGGTTTCACTTCCGCGCGCACGTCTTCGATGCCGACTTGTTGGGCGACGCGCTGGGCTGCCGCGCGGTTGTCGCCGGTGAGGAGGACGGTGCGCAGGCCCAGGCGATGCAGCTCGGCAATCGCGCCGCTGGAGTCGGGCTTGATCTCGTCGGCCAACGCGATCGTGCCGATGCGCTCGACGACGCCATCGTGTTTCCAGGCGACGTGTACATAGGTTGCGCCGGAATTGGAGCCGGGTTCGGCGGTTTCGCGTGACGTTTGATCGCCATCGGGAGCCGCGGCGCTGATCGGTGCGGCGGACGCTATCGGCGCCGCGGCGCTGGCCGGTGCCGTGGCGGTAGTCTGCGCTGTCGCGCTGTTGGCCGCGCTGGGGTTTGCGTGGGCCTGTGTTTTCTCGGTGCCGTGGCTGGCGAGCAGGGCTTCGCTCCCGACGAGAAGCGTGCGGCCTTCAATTTCCGCGACGATGCCGGCGCCCGCCTCGCTCGTGAAACTTTGAGGATCCACGATCTTCAGTCCGCGTTCGCGCGCCCGCGCCACGACCGCCTTGGCCAGCGGATGGCTGCTGTACTGCTCCGCGGCCGCGGCAAGACGAAGCACATCGTCGGCGGCCATTCCATTCAGCACGATCACCTCGGAAACCACTGGCTTGCCGCGTGTGATCGTGCCGGTCTTGTCGAGAACGACGGTGTCGATCTTCTGCGCGTTCTGAAGGGCGTCGATGTCGCGGATCAAAATGCCCCGGCGTGCGCCGCGGCCCGTGCCGACCATCACCGCCGTCGGCACCGCCAAACCCAGCGCGCAGGGGCAGGCGATGATCAACACGCTGCAAACGGCCTTCGCCATCGCCGCCCAGGTCTGGCCGGCGGCCCAGCCGTGATGCGTGCCCCAGACGTACCAGCCAACGCCGGTGATAAGGGCGATGAGCAGCACCGACGGCACAAAGACGGCGGAGACTTTATCCGCCAATTGCTGCACGGGCGGCTTGGTGGATTGGGCGTGCTCGACGAGGCTGACGATCTGCGCCAGGGCGGTGTGGCTGCCGGTTCGGGTGACGCGGACGATGAGCCGGCCCTCCAGGTTGACCGTGCCGCCGATGACCGGATCGCCGACGCCGCGCGCGACCGGCAGCGGCTCGCCGCTGATCATCGATTCATCGACGCTGGAACGACCCTCGGTCACGGCGCCGTCGATGGGCACCCGATCGCCGGGACGGATGAGAATGCGATCGCCGACCTGAAGATCGGCGACGGGGATTTCCCTGGGGGAGGCCGGCGAACCATCGGCCGCGTGCCCGTCGTCCGCCGGGCTTTCCAATCGCAGCGCGACTGAAGGCGCAAGTTCCAGCAATTGGCGGATGGCCGAGCCGGCGGATTGGCGGGCCCGCGCTTCCAGATAATGGCCCAGGCTGATCAGGGCGAGCAGACCGGTGGCCTCCATGAAAAACAGTTGATCCAGGGTGGGCGCGGGCCACGTGCCCGACAGGCCGCCGAAAAAAAAGATCAGGCTATATATGTATGCGACGCTGGCGCCCATGGAGATGAGCGTGTCCATATTGCTGGTGCCGCGCCGCAGGGCGTTGAAGGCGCTGACGTAAAATCGGCTGCCAACGTAGATGATGGCGATCGTGCTGGCGGCCAGCGCGAGCCAGCCCATTACGGTGGACTGGGCCGGTATTTGATGATGCGCGTGCGGGCCGGCAAGCTGCATCAGCCAATGCGTCACCTCGAGCGGCAGCCAGAGGATGACCCCGGCCAGCGCCCGCCGATACCACGCCCGCGCCTCGTGCGTTTGGCGGAGCAGGCGTTTTTCCTCGGCGTTCCCCAAGGCAATGCCGACTTCCTCGGGAGCCGTCGGATACCCGGCGCCGGTGATCGCGTCGGCCACCTGCCGGGGGTTGGTGCGAGCCGGATCAAACTGCAACGCCGCCCGCCCGCGGGCCAGATTCACCTGGCATCCCACAACGCCGGGCACCTGGCGGGCGGCTTTTTCGACATGGGCCACGCAACTGGCGCAGTCCATCCCGCCAACATCAAGGGCGGCGGACTCGGGGGCGGAGGCTGTGGAGATCATGGGGGATTATAGACGAAGCATGAATAAGGATCATTCCCACTGGCACAGAGATTCGACATACGCCGCCGACCCGTCGCGGAGCCAGCCGTCGAGTTGGGCTTGATCCTTGAGTTGCTGTCCGCGCTGGCGCGGCACCACCGCATAGCCGCAGGCGGCCTCGGGCAGGGCGCTCATGTCGCCCCAGAGCTTCTCGAACTGCGCGACCGGAAAAACATCCTCCTGCCCGTGACCCCAGCGTTTTTTCACGTCCTTGAGCGTGATGTAGGTTGGCATCTTCGCGCCCAGGGCGCGGATGGCCGCCGCGACCGTGTCGGCATCCGCGAGACTCGCCCTATCGAGGCCGAACAACGCGAGCAATTTGTCCACTTCGATCCATGTGGTCATCGTGTTGTAGTAGGAGAGGCGGAACTCGTCTTCCTCGCGCGGGATGGCCAG
Source organism: Tepidisphaeraceae bacterium (assembly GCA_035648595.1). Lineage (GTDB taxonomy): Bacteria > Planctomycetota > Phycisphaerae > Tepidisphaerales > Tepidisphaeraceae > RYN-428. The sequence continues at coordinate 6,167 of DASRLH010000396.1, read as the reverse complement.
GCTTTCGACAAGGCGGACCTTGCCGTTCACGCGCGCCAGTCCGCCGCCGCGATCGTCGATCCGGCGATGGATCACCTCGAACGTCAGGCAATCGCCGCGCGCGATATGCATCCCCAGCGGCGTCGGATCGACGTCCGCGCCCACGGTGTCGATGTTGTGAAGCATGAGGTATTTGAGCTGGGGGCGCTGCGTCAGCAGTTGCCGCAATACGCCATTGCGCAGAAGGTTGGCCATCTCGAACCAGTGGCCGACCGGATGCAGGCATTGGGAGGGGACGTTGTCGGTGTAGTCGCTGGCCTCGCCGGCCTGGCGGGCCCAGTTGATGAGCGCCGCGTGCAGGCTTTCGCGCACCTTCTGCTGCTGCTCATCAAGCACGCGCTGCGGCAGTTCCTCCCAGGCGAAACGCAGATCGCGCTCCATCGGCACCAGCCGCAGGCCAACCGATTTGCCGGGGGACAAATGCAGCGGGCCTGTATATCCATAATTATCGCGGGCAGCCAGGAATTGCTCGATCGGCTCGTGCGTGAGGTAGCTGGTGGCGATCACATGCGGCAGGGGGGCGCCAAACATCCGGCCCACCCGCCGACCCTTGGCCAGATGAACTTCAATGAACGTGCGATGCCGGCCGCCCAGTTTGCAGAACGGATGCAGCGCCTTCACGACCCCCGCCCCCTGCGTCCATCGGCTGCCCGCGCCCGCAGCCAGCGAAACCACGCCCACCTCTCCGGCTTCCAGCGCGCGCTTTCCCAGCGCCGTCCACTTCCCGCGGCCCCCCGCATTTAGATGCACCACATCCGCGTCCTTAACATCTTCGATGTTGGTGTTGGCGGGGAGGCGGTTTTGCGCCAGCCCGGTGCGGCCGCCGCGCAGGTCGGAGCGGATCTGCTCGTGCAACGCGCGGTCGAAGCCCAGATGATCGAGCATGACCGATAAACTGTGTTGACCCGATGTGTGGTCCGGCGCGCGTGGAAGCAGGCGGTCGAACAGTGTTTCCACCATTCCGCGCAGCTCCGGATCGCTCCGGCACGCCGCGCCAAAACGATCCAGCTCCGCGCGGCGCGCGGGCGTGAGTTGCCGGGGATCGGTCCGCAGCCATTGCGGCGCCATCAGCGCGTAATACGAGGCCGGCAGCAGCGCGCTGTCGCCGGTTAACACTTCGGCGAACGTGCCATGCGGATTGATGGCGAAATCGTAAACCACCGGCTCCATCGCGAAGGGCAGGGCGTACTGTAGATCGCGCTTGGCCGCGCTCATGGTCTCGCGCAAAAACTGCTGCGCCTGTGCCTTGCGATGGGGCGCGAAGATGAATCCCATTCCGCCGCCGGACATCCCCCCGAGCATCCAGAATCCCCAGAAATCGCCGGCGAATTCCTCCGTCACGCGCTCGATGAGCATTTCGGTGTAGGCGGTGCTCGCCCAGGGGATGATGGTTTGCAGGGGCCCGAAGAAGTTGCGCGTTGTCGCGGCGCCGATGGATTTCACATCGTCGGCCTTGAGGCCCGCCAGGATTTGTCCGAGGATGCCGATGGCCTGCTTGCGCGCGTCCCACTCGGCCTCGCTGCGAAGCAGGTATTTCTCGGTGACCATCTCGAGGATCGGCCCCACATTCTGCGCCATGCCGCCGTGAACGAGCACGAGGCTGTCTTGCAGATGCTTGCGGACGGATTCCGATGCCTCGCTGGGGCCAAGGATCGTGTGCGTGGGAAGCAGCCGGCCCCGGCTCACGCCAAACTCCGGATCCCCCTCGCGGGCGGCCGATCCCTGAATGAGCTTCATGCCCGGCCAGATGCCGCCCGAATCCTGCCAGCCTCCGCCCGATCCGCCGATCCATTCGCCCAGAATCGCCCGCGCCGCGACGAGCCGGCGTTCCTCCTCCAGGAGCGGGCCGGTGAGTGATTGGGCCTGGCTGGTGGCGCGCATGAGCGCGGAGATCAGCGATCCGAGCAGGTTGGTCGAGACGGCCAGCCGCGATCCCTTGGGAATGTTGTTCACGCTGCTGACGATCTCCAGGCCCAACCCGGGCCCAACCACCCGGCTGAGAATCTCCGTGAGATGGCTTCCCGACCCTTCAACGCCCGGCGGCACAATCCCCGCCGCGATCACCGCCGCCTTCAGCAGCCCCAGATAATCCCGCGCAAAGTCGAACACCTCCGGCAGGCTGGTGATGTCCGCCCGCGCGGCAAGGTCAACGCTCACCAATCGCAAGACCGGCTCATCAATCACGCGCACATATGCTTCCACCGGCGGCTTTGGAGCCGCGTCGCGCCCAAGCACCGCCAGGTCGATCGAGATATTCAGAACCCGCGCGCCTTGCGGGAAATCCATCCCCAAGAAAAAGATGTCGCTCCAGGCGCTGTGCGTGAGATCCATGCGCACCGGCGTTTTCTCGGCCAATATGGGGAATGATCCATCAACGGGAGACCGCGCCAGCAACTCGGGCCGGATGCGCAGAGGTTGGTCGGCGGGGTGGCCGATGCGAAACATCCACTGGTTCCCGCGCACGCCGCGCACGCTTCGCCGCACCTGGTTGGCCAATGTCTGAAACGCAAGGTCGTGATACGCGGCGGCCAGCGCGCTGCTGATGGCGTCGTTGGGGCCGTCGGCTTCCCGCGCCTGGAGAAATGTCTCGATCGCCTCCTCGAAGCGGCGCGTCAGTAGATTGTTGTACCCCTCGAACGGCACCCGCCCGCCGGCCCGGCAGCCGGGCTTGAGCGGAATGTGAAAGCGGTGAATCGCGTAAAGAAAAAACAACGCGCGAACGCGATGATACAAATTCGCGCTCTCCCGCCGAAAGCGATCCAGGGCGGCGCATTCCGCCAACAGACTTTCCAGCGAGGCGGCTCGCGCGAAGGCATCCAGCGACAGATCGCGGATTGACGGGTCTTCGGCGGTGATGATCGAAATCAATTCGGTGGGCATGATGAGTCAGAGTTGGGGTGCCAACAGCTCGTTTGTGCGGAAATCCAATTCGCGGCAATCGACTACCGTAATCCGCGTTAAGTTGTCCGCGCGGCGCGTTCCCGGCTTGCCAGCAGCTCCACCATTTGCGCGAGGATTTCTTCGCGGTCGGTGCCATCAAGGGCCAACGCAAGCTGCGCGTAGAGCAGGCCGTATTGAACGCCGATGTTGTAGCGTTGCCCCTGCACTTCCAGCGCCAAATACCGCTCCTTGGCGGCCAATCGCGCCAGGGCGGGGGACAGTTGAACGGGCGTGCCTTCGCGGGCCGTGGACGATTCTTCGCCCAACAATTCCATGACGATCGGCGTCAAAACGTGCATGCCGAAGAAGCACAGGTAATACCCCGCCCGCAGCCCCGGCACGATCAGCGTCTGCTCGGCTTGGGTGGGGGTGGGTTTCTCGGCGACGTTCTCGATTTCGTATATGTGGTTCTGCCCCGCCACGCGCCGGCCGCCGATGGTGCCGTAGTGGGTGAGCAGGCTTTCGCGCGTCGGCTGCACGCCCGACACGCTGCACGCCTGCGCCTCGGCCGCCTGCATCAGTTGCTTGGCGCAGCGCACCGCCGAGCGGCTCACATAAAGATGATCGCTCACCAGGTGCAAAAACGGATCGTCCCCCACATATGCTCGCGCGCAATGAAGCGCATGCCCATAGCCGAGCGGCGCCGGCTGTTCCACGAAATGCAATCTTCCCGCCAGGTCGCCGGCGGCGGTGGCATAGGGCTTTTGGTCGCCCGGGCTGACCACCAGGCAGACCGTCTCCACCCCAGTGCTCATCGCCTCTTCCAGAATGATCTTCAGCGCCGACTTCTGCGCCCCATCCCGGTCCACCAGCGTCTGCAACGGCAGCGCATGCTGCCCGCGCGCCGCGGCGGTAATCACTGCCTTGCGAACTTTCATGCCTCAATCGCCTCGCTACTCCGGAGCATGGCATGGCCGCGCTTCGATTGCAAACGACGCGGCCGATGCGAAAAGCATAGGGCGTACGCGCAAGGCCGGGGGGGGCATGAAGTGGCGCTGTTCCCCCAAAATCGTGGCGGAAATATTTCTTTGCATTCCCTCAACCCGTTCGCTACGCTCCCCTCATCCCGCCCCCATCGGCAGGATCACGACGGCTTTGTTTGCCTTCGCGGATCGGAAGCATTTCTCCAACCGAGGCCAGGGATGTTTTCATTCGCCGCCGCGATCCGCGCGGGTGTGCAGGCGTCGTGCAGCTACACCGACCCCCCAATCGACCAAGCCTAATCGCCGGCCGAGGCATGCTGCCGGCGCGACCGTCGAGGCGATGGAGCAACGCGTGCTGCTCAGCGCCGCCCGACCGGGCGTGCAATTCAGCGCGGACGCCACCGACTCCGTCAGTGGCAATCCGGGCGCTTACATTTTCGATCTCTCCAAGGGCACGGCGACCTTCGACACTGATATTTCCAAAGGCAGCCCCGATTGGCAAAACGCCACGATTGCCTTGGCGGATGGCACCAAAGCCGTCTTCAACTCCCCGCAAACACTTGGCGGCCTGCAGCTCGCCGGCTCCGCCAAGCTCACCGCCAGCACCGGCGGCGGAGGGGCCAACGGGAACTTCATCGACATCGGCTTGGGCGGACTTTCGATGGCCGCGACTGCCACGATCGATCTCACCGACAATGACATGATCCTGCAAAACGCGGGCTCGGCGGGCGTCACGCAGATGCAATCCCTGGTCGCCAGCGCCTTCAACGGCGGCAACTGGCTGGGCGCCGGCGTCGGCAGTTCCGATGCCGCCTCCAGCGTCGGCGCCGCCATGCAGACGGCGGAGGGATTCGCGCTCAACGGGAGCCTCACCACGCCGTTTGGTACTTTCGATGGCGTGCCCGTCACCAGCGCCGACGTTCTCGTGAAGTACACGGGGATGGCCGACGCAAATCTCGACGGCACGGTGAACCTCATCGATTACCGCGCCCTCACCACGAACTACGGCAAGTCCGGCACGACCTGGAGCAGCGCCGATTTCAACTACAACGGCCACACCAACAACGCCGACTACGCGTTGCTCGAAAGCAACTATCTGCAAACGATGGACGGCCCCAACGAAGCCCGCGTCCTCCAGCCGGTCGGCCAAACCATCGCCGCCCTCGCCAACGGGGTTTACGAGGACGGCCCCGTCGGCAGGTTCACCGAGAGCAACAATCCGACCGCCGCCGCGTCCACCGTTTCCTACTACCTGGCATCGGCGGATTTTGGCGACGGGAACTTCGTGCCCTGCACCGTCACCGCCGACGGCAACGGCGGGTTCACCGTCAGCGGTACGTCGCCGTTCGCGCTGAGCGATCCCAACGCGCTGATTACGATGGACGTGGGATATGCCGCGGGCAGTCCGTACGCCGGCCAGTTGTCGGCATTGAGCACGCCGATCACGCTGGTTTCGAACGCGGATAACGGGACAGGTGCGCTTTTTGGACGCGGATAACGAGACGCAGATAGGGTGACATCCATCATTGTTTCAATTTGGTGAAGCAAATGGGGCCTGGGCGGCGTGAACGAAACGCGCCAGCAACGCCGGTGAAACTTCCGACGGGCACGATCATGCGGATGGTCTCCGACAATCTCAATCGTCCTGTCAGCCAATGGACCGGCACGGATGACACCACCGGCGTAACCGGTGAATGGTCGCCAACCAATCAGGGGGTGCATGTCCGCTCTTGCCGTCGCCGGCTTGACTTTCTCAGGCGGCTTTTTTCGCTGGAAGTGGGCCGTGGCCGACGGCGCGCTGGTACGGGCGCGGGCGTTCCCAATAGCGCTGGGCTCGGCCCTCCTCGCTCACGCGTCTGGACACGCCCGCCATCCAGCATCACCGCCGCGGCGCCCGTCGGCGGCTCGCGGTAATCACGCGCCAGCCGGTCCGCGCGAAACGCCGACACCTGGGCATCACGCGCCGCGGCCCATTCCCCACCCACCCGCGCCACCAGCCGTTGCAGGTGCTTGACGCTGATCTTGATCTCCGCCAATTCCGACAGATCATCGCAGGCGTCGGCGAAGCTCGCCGACTTGCCGCCCTGGCGAACCCGCTTCGCCAGCACCCGCGGACTGTACCCCTCGGTGCTCAGTTCCAGCTTCTGGTCCAAGGGGGAAAAAGACGACCCGACAGGTCGTGCAGCGGTACCGCTCACGTTCCAGCCGAACCGTCCCGGCCCGGCTGACCAACTCCCGATCCTCTCGTTGCGTGAAGGGGATCAG
>DASRLH010000395.1:0-34528 GCA_035648595.1 Tepidisphaeraceae bacterium | reverse complement strand
TCCGCAAAGGCGCGGAGTCGCAAACGAGAACTCAATATCCCAACGGAAAATTGAGTATGTCAATGTCCAATTGAAGCTTAGTTAGAGCCAAAAGATGGAGGGTGATCCCGCACCGCGGCAGCCTTCCCTACTCTGTGCCTTGCGCCTTTGAATCCCTGCGCAAATCTTCCCGCCGCTCGAAGTAGGGCCCTACTTCGCCATGATTTGGCTGAGCTTGAAGATTGGGAGGATGATACTGGTGGCGATGAAGCCGACGACGCTGCCCATGAGGACAATCATGAGCGGCTCGATCATCGCCGTCACGCTCTTGATGACGGACTTGAGTTCGCGGGCGTAATATTCGCTGACTTCGTCGAGGACTTCGCCGAGCTTGCCGGACTCTTCGCCGGCGCTGATCATCTGGATGACGGCCTTGGGGAGTAACGTGCTTTTCACCAGGGGCGCGGAGATTTTCTTGCCTTGCTTGACGGCGCTGTAGACGGCCCGCCACATGCGGCGGTACATGACGTTGCCGCTGATCTCGGCGGTGATGCTGATGGTATCCAAAATGGGAACGCCTGCGTTCACCAACTGCCCCATGGTGTGAAGGCTGCGGCTGATGTACAGGGCGCGGAACATCTTCTTGAACAGCGGCACCATCAACTTCACTTTATCAAACCAGGTATGTCCCCAATCGGTGCGCAGCATGAGCACCGTGCCCCAGACCGTGGCGCCCACGCCGAACAACAGGATGTACCAGTAGCTGACCATGAAGCTCGAAAGCGCGAGCAGCATTTTGGTGGTGATCGGCAGCGCGGATTCCTTGCCGGCGAAAAGCACCATGAATCTTGGCAAAACGAAGGTCAGCAGGAAGATGGTGGTGCCGGTGGCCATGAGACCGATGATGGCGGGGTAGATCATCGCGCCCACGACCATGTTGCGCGTCTCGATCTGCTGGATGAGGTAGCCGGCGATGCGGTCGAGCATCTTGGCGAAGCCGCCGGACAGTTCGGACGCCTTCACCATGTTGATGAAGAGCGGCGAAAAGCTCTTGGGATAGCGGGACAGGGAGTCGGAGAAACTCTTGCCGCTTTCGACGTCGCGTTTCATCTGCACCAGCATGTCGCGGAACTTGGGATTGACGACCTGCTCGCTGATGCCTTCGATGGCGGCGCGGATGCTGATGCCGGCGCGGATCATGACGGCAAGCTGGCTGGTGAAGCTGGAGATATCCTTGGCGCTGGGGCCAAAGTTGATGCTGAACTGGCCCTTCTTTTTGCCGGCGCCGTCGGAGAGCGCCAGGGCGAGGATCGTTTGGCCGCGGGCGCGCAACTGCTGGGAGGCGGCGGTGAGGTTGGCCGCCTGGATCACGCCCGCCGACGTCTTTCCGCCGGCGCCGCTGGTTTCGTAACGATAAATCGGCATGGGGTCCAGTGCTGAGTGCCCAGTGCTGAGTGCTGAGAGGGGAGATTCTCAGAAATTCAGCATTCGGGCGCCCAGCCCTCCTTAAGCTCCGGTTTAGCGCCGAGAGTTGAGAAGTAAAATCCCTCAATTCTCAGCACTCAGCACTCATCTCTTTTCCCAGCACTCAGCACTCGCCTCTCAGCACTGTTCAAGCTGCCAATGCCCGTTCCAGTTTCTCTGGATGTGCGGCCTGGGCGATGGCGTCTTCCTTGCTGATAAACCCGTTCACGTACAGGTGCTTGATCGAGTCGTCCAGCGATTGCATGCCGAGCTGGCGGTTGGTCGTGATGATGTTCGGAATTTCAAAAATACGATTCTCGCGGATGCAGTTGCGCACGGCGGGCGTGCACAGCATGATCTCCAGGCCCGGGATCATGCCCGGCTGATCGTGACGTTTGAACAGCGTCTGGCTGATGACCGCCTGCAACGTATTGGAGAGCATCGAGCGAATCTGGTTTTGCTCGTCCGCGGGATAGACGTCGATGATACGCTCAATGGTTTGCGGGGCGTTGACCGTATGCAATGTGCTGAAGACCAGATGGCCGGTCTCGGCGGCGGTGATGGCTGCGCTGACGGTTTCCAGGTCGCGCATTTCGCCGACCAGAATGGTGTCCGGGTCCTGGCGGAGAACGTGCCGCAGGCCGCTGGCGAAGTTGGGCACGTCGCTGCCGACCTCGCGCTGCTCGATGGCGCATTTGTTGCTGATGAAGGCGTATTCGATCGGGTCTTCGAGGGTGATAATGTGGCCCTGCTCGCGGCGGTTGATTGCATCGACCATGCCCGCCAGCGTGGTGCTCTTGCCAGAGCCGGTCGGCCCGGTCACCAGCACCAGCCCGCGCGGCAGATAGGTCAGCTTGTTGCAGATGTCGGGCAGCAACAACTGCTCGAGGGGCCGGACTTTATCATTGATGACGCGAATCGAAAGCGCCACGGTATTGCGCTGGTAGTGGGCGTTGACGCGGAAGCGGCTGAGGCCGGGGATTTCGTAGGAGAAGTCGCTGTCGCGCTTTTCCTCGAATTCCGCCCAGCGCTTGTCGTTCATCATTTCCCTGGCCAGCCGCAGCGAGCCTTCGGGCGTGACGATGGGGAAGTCGCTGGGGGTGATAATCGTGTGGACGCGGAACAACGGGGGGCTGCCGACGTTCACATGAACGTCCGAAGCCTTCATCGTTACCGCGTTGCGGAGCATGTCGTTCAGAAAGCTCATGGTTCCTCGTGAAATAGTGCTGAGAATTGAGTGCTGAGTGCTGAGAAGGACCAGATATACGGTATCATTTCGCCGAGCTTCCAGTCTCAGCACTCAGCACTCAAATCTTCTCTTCTCGCTCCTCTTATGCCGCGCCGTCGGTCACCCTTAAGATTTCATCGACGGTTGTGAGGCCCTTCATAACCTTTTGGAAGCCGTCATCGCGGAGCGTGACCAGGCCGCGCTCGCGGCAAAGTTTGCGCAGGTGGTTCACGTCCGGGTTTGAAGTCACCGTGTCGCGCAGGGCGTCGTCCATCACGAGCATCTCGAAAATGCCCAGCCGGCCGCTGTAGCCGGTCTTGCGGCAGCGGTCGCAGCCTTTGCCGACATAGCTCTTTTCACCGGCAAATCCCTGCAAGTTGAGAAACTCGCGCATCTCATCGGTCGGGACATACTCTTCCTTGCAATGCTGGCAGATTTTTCGGACCAGGCGCTGGGCCAGGATGGCGTTGACCGCAGCGCTGATGAGGTACGGCTCGACGCCGACGTTTATCAGACGCGTAACCGAGGCTGGGGCATCGTTGGTGTGGAGCGTGCTAAGAACCAGATGGCCGGTGAGGGCGGCCTGGACGGCGATGTTTGCCGTCTCCTGATCGCGGATTTCGCCGAGCATCACCACGTCCGGGTCCTGCCGCAGCAGTGCGCGCAGGGCGGCGGAAAAAGTCATGCCGATCTTGTCATGCACCTGCACCTGCGTGGCGGTGCCCAGGTGATATTCCACCGGGTCCTCGACAGTGCTGATGTTCAATTTGCCGGCGTCCATGCAGCGCAATGATGCATAGAGCGTGGTGGTTTTGCCCGAACCGGTGGGGCCGGTGACCAGCAGAATGCCGTGCGGCTGGTCGATCTGCTTTTTCCAGATCGTCAGGGCATTTTCGTTGAAGCCCATGTCGTCAAGGGACACATTGATCGACTTGTTGTCCAAAATTCGCATCACGCATTTTTCCCCGTAGGCGGTGGGGAGGGTGCTGAGGCGCAGGTCGATCTTGCGGCCATGCACCATGGCGCGGATGCGGCCATCCTGCGGCAAACGGCGCTCGGAGATGTCGAGGTTGGCCATGATCTTGAGGCGCGAGACGATCGCCGACTGCATGTTGGCCGGCGGGTTCATCGACTCGAAAAGCACGCCGTCGATGCGGTAGCGGATTTTCAGCGACTTTTCCTTGGGCTCGATGTGGATGTCGCTGGCGCCCTGCTTGATGGCGTCGAATATCAGGTAGTTGACGAAGCGGATGATCGGCGATTCGCTGCCGGCCTTGGCAAGGTCGGTGACATCGTCCTGATCCTCCTTCATGACCTGGACGTCGTCCTCGGCCACGTCCTTGATGATGTCGTCCACCTTGGTGTCCACCGCGCTGGCGGTGAGTTGCTCGACGATGCGGTTGATGTCGGCGGCGGTGGTGACGACGGTCTTGAGATCCTTGCGCGTTTTGCGCCGGACCTCGTCGAGCAGGAATACGTTGTTGGGATCGACGACCGCTACCACCAGCCGTTCGCCCTCCAATCGCAGCGGCAGCACGAATTGCCGGCGGATGTAGTCCGGCGAGAGCATCTCAAAGGCGGCGGTTTCGATCTCCTCGCGCGACGGTTGCTCGAACGCCAACCCAAGCGTCTCGGCCAGCGCGGAAAGAATCTGCGCCTCGCTGGCGGCGTTCATCGTCAGCAAGACCTGGGCGATGCTCTTGCCGGGCGTTTGTGACGCCACCTGCTTGGCCTGGACGAGCTGTTCCTCGGTGATCTGCTTTCGCTCCAGCAGCAATGCCTCGACGCTCTGGCGCACGGGCGCGGCGGTGGGGGCCCAAAGCGTCTCCAGCTCCGGCAGCGCTTCATTGAGCTTTTCGGGCGCCTCGGGCAAGCCGGGACGGGCGGTTTCGGTGGTTGTGGGTTTTCTTCCGAACATTTTGATTTGTCAGTTGTGGGTTGTCAGTTGTCACTTGGTCATTCTCAACTCGAATCGGTAGACGCCTTTGCGGACGACGACGAGGCTGGGGCCGATTTGCTCGACGGTGAAGCCCTCGGCTTCGTCGCCTTCCTTGTAGAGGGTGTTGTTGATCATGCAGGCCTTGCGGGTTCCGCCGCGCAGGACGGACTGAAGCTGTAGCGATTGCACGGCCTTGCGCGCTGCCGCGCGTTCCTCCTCGCGGCGGCGAAGTAAGGCGCCTTCGTCGGGGTCGGGCGGCGCAACAACCACTTTCGCCACCGGTTCGCCCAGCCGGAATGGATTGGTTTTCAAGTCCCCGACCGGCACCTGCGTCTTGCCGGGATAGCCGCGGAACTCCTGCACGACCTTATCGGTTTCGCGCAGGGTCTGGTCCATGAGCTTGACGTTGCCGGCGTCTCCGCTGAGGAAGGCGTTGATGGTGGTTGAAGCGGCGGCATCTGGGCTTGCGGCCACGGCGGTCTGCGGGCCGTGGCGGAAATACCAGAAACACAACGCCCCGCCGATCGCCAACACCAGGCCCAGCGCGCTCAGCGTGCCCTTATTCGATTTGGCTGAGTCGCCCGACACAAACGAAGGATCGAGCTCGTCGCCGAACTCGTTGGCTGTTTCCGACGGTTCGGTATGTTCCTGAGGCTCTTTTGTATCATCGAGATGCATGGTCAGTACCCTCTCTTGGTGTTCGGTTTCGTTCGCTTGGAAAACGCAATTAACCACGAAGTCACGAAGCCACGAAGAAAAAACAAGCGATTCCCGACACACATTTTCGCGCAGCCTGCGACTGTTGATTCGAAGCGTTTTGGGATGTAAGTGCTGACTCCGAGTATTTTTCTTCGTGCCTTCGTGACTTCGTGGTGAATAATAATCCGGGGTTATCGGCTCCAGGCGGCGGACGCGACGGGCGCGTCCTTGGTGTCCGGGTCGGGCTCGAAGTAGACGCTGAGCGTCAACTCCGCCTGCATCGCCCCTTCATGATCGTTGATTTTCGACAGCACCATCTTCTTGATCCGCGTCAGCCGGGGCAGCTTTTCCAGTTGCAGCATGAACTGGTAGAAGCCCTTGAAATCGCCGGAAAGGCTCAGTTCCATTTCCTGCTCGCCGTAGCTGGCGGTCCGCTTTTCAGCGGGGGTCTTGATGGTCTTGGTGGTTAGGGAGTTAGCCTCGGCGATGTGCCAGACCTCCTCCAGCACCTTCTCGGTTTCCTTGGCCGGCGGCAGCTTGGACTCGAAGAAAGTGACCGCCTGCTGCAAGTCGGCGATCTTCTTGTTCACGTCGTTGATGCCCATGGTCGAGCGTTCGAGGTTGGCCAGCGCCTCCTCCTTGGTGCGCGTGTCCTGCAGAAGGGCCTGGCGCTTCATGTTGGCCTGCTTGATGACCATAAAGTAGGAGCCGCCCAGCAGCGCGAGAATCGCTCCGCCCAAAAGCAGGCCCGGCATTGTGAGTTTCATGGTTTTCGCTCCGGTAAATCGAAAGGCCGCTTGGGGCCCGTTATTTCCCAGGATCCACTGCCGCCGTTTCGGTGGCGTGGGATCCTTCCTTGACTTCCGCCCTGGGGTTCAGCGCCATCTGCACCTGGAACCGCCGCATCGTTATGGATTTTTGCTCGGGCGGCTGGTACACGTCGCTGATCACCAGGTTCACGTCCTGGAATAAGGGGCAATGATTCAGCTTGGTCAGATATTGCGCCACCTGAACGTCGGTGTCGGCCACTCCGGTGACCTTGATTTGCACGTCATATTTGGGCGCCTCGATACCATTGGCGTCGGCTTTTCGCTTGGCCTCCAGGGCAATCTTCTTGGCATCGAAAGCGGTCTGCGCCACCGGGGCCGGCTCCTGATGGGCCTTGGATTCAAGGCTCAGATCGAGCAGCGACGTGCCGTGCGGCAGGGAATTGGTCAGCTCGGCCAGGATGTTGCTCCGCGGAATCCGCTCCACCAGCGAGGCGGCCAACTCCGCGTGCTGCACGATCTTGCGCTGCTGATCGTGAAGCTTGCGCACCTGCTCGATCCGGCGTGCCGCTTCGGTGAACTTTGTCACGACGGACTGATGCTTCTGCTCGACGGAGGCCATCGAGTGCTCGGTGATGTAGAGGGCGGCCCCCACGCCTCCGATGACGATCGCGAGCAGCGCACTGCCCAGCGCCATGGCCCGCCGCCGGGCCTTGCGCTCCATGTAATCGTCGGGGAGGAAGCTTAATTCGTTGGGTGAGTTCATAAGGGTCTCGGGTTTTGTCAGTGGTCAGTTGTCAGTTGCTTGTTGCTGGTTGTTTTGCGTGGGTCTTGTTATTCGTCCCTTGGGGCGGCTTTTTCGGCGTTGGATTCGGTGATGGGCGGGGGGCCCATGGTTAGGCCGATGGCTACGGACCATGCGGGTTGGGGCAATCGGCGGTCGATTCCGCTTTCGACGCCGATGTCGCTGATCCGGCCCATGCGCACCATGGGGTCGCCGATCTGGGCGGCGATGCCCAGTTCGCGGGCGATGCCCTGGCACAGCGAGCGATGCCGCGCTTCGCCGCCCACGAAGACCAGCCGATCAATTGGCTTGGTCGGGAACGTGGATTCGTGATACCGCCGGCAAAGCGACAGTTCCTCGGCGAGCCGCTTGATCGGCTCCGCGATCGCCTGGTCGATGCGGGAGCGCTGCGCCGATTCATCGGGCGCCGTGGGCGCCGTTTTCCGCGCGATCACGGGCGGCGCTTCAAGCGTGGCCGTTGCGCCGCCGGACTGCCGCGTTGCCGAAGCGGCCGTTGAAACGCCCATGAGCGCAAAACTGTTGTCGGAGTCCGCATCGGCGTTGGCGGCATCGGCGGCGGATTGATTGATATTCCGGGGATCGGCGCACGTCTCGCGGCCTTCGTCGCATCCGTGCCCCGCGAGCCGGAACCGCATCAGCTTTGCCTCTTCCAACGGAATTTTCAGCGCCGTCGCGACGGCCTTGCTGAAATGTTCGCCGCCCACCGGAATCGCGCGGGCGAACAGCACCTGCGTCCCCTGGGCGATCACCGCTCGGCTGGCGTTGCAGCCGATGTCCACGAAGCAAACTGTCGCCTGTGCATCCGTCTTTCGGCGGGAAATATTGCAGAAGCAGTCGATCAGCGCCTTGGGTTCGACGTTCATTCCCACCACGTCCAACCGGGCTTTGGCGGCGGCGGCGAGAAGCTGCTCGACCATCTCCTTGCGGGCGGCCATCAGGATCACTTCGCTTTTGGGTTCCTGGTCCTGATAGACCTCGCCGGCCACCAGATGTCGAAGCAGGGCCTGGGTGGGGTCCATCGGCAGCTTGCCGCGCGCTTCCCAGGGGAGGGCCTTTTTCAAGGCGTCTTCATCCATTTTTGGGATGCGCAAATGCTGGATGAACATGGAGGCGGCCGGCAGCGCCAACACGGCGCGGCGTCCGCGAAAATTGCCCGTCGTCCACAGGTCGCGGAGGGTTTCGCTGAAGAATGTGAGGCGCCCGAATGGATCGTTTCGCACATGAGAAGGAACATCGGCGCAGGCGGCGGCGACAAGCCGGAAGTCGCCATTCACCCGCTCCACCTGCGCCAGGCGCAGGCAGTCGGTTCCGAAGTCAACGCCCACGGGGTTGGCGCCGGGAGCAAACCAGCTTTGCATGAAAGCGAGCATGCTGGGTGTATCGACGGTGAAGCCCCGACCGATTAGGGACTCGGTGATGATAAAAATGCGGATTCCAGCGCAGGCGCGCCCGGATCAGGCAGATTCGAGAAACTCGGCGGCAATCGCGTCGGCAAGGCCAATGCCCTTTTCCGTCAAGCGGATTGCGTTTTCGTCGGCGACAAGCAGCCCAACGCGTCCCAGCCGCGCGATTTGCTCGGCAAAGACCGCGCGGGCGTCGAGACCGGTTTTGGCGGCAAAGTCGGCATACCTTACCCCGCGCGACAGCCGAAGCAGCAGCATCGCCAACTCACCGGCCCGTTGAGAAGGCGAAAGAATTTCGCCGTCCGCCACCGGCACATCGCCCCCGGCAACCGCCTTCTCCCATTCGCCAAGATGCGGACGGTTGCGCCAACGATGGCCTTCCACATGCGAGGCGGCAGAAGGGCCCACGCCAATGTAGTTGCCGCCGGTCCAGTAAACCAGATTATGCCGGCATTCCTCGCTGGGCATGCAATAATTGCTGATCTCATACGCGGCCAAACCCGCCGCGACCAGTTGCTCGCGGGCCTGGCGAAACATCGCAAGCTCAGTTTCTTCGTCAACCGCCGTGAAATGCCCCAAACGCTTTCGGACCGCCATTGGCGTGTTGGTTTCGTAGGTCAGATTGTAGCAGGAGACGTGCGGCGTTTTGAGCGCAAGGGCCGACGCTAGCGAGGCGCCCCAGGAAGCCTGGTCCTGGCCGGGAATGGCATAAATAAGGTCTACATTAAGCCGCTCGAAACCGGCCTGCCGGGCCAGTTCGATGCTCCGCGGCACGTCCGCCGGGTCGTGATGGCGTTCAAGCGTCTTGAGCTCATTGATGTTGAAGCTTTGCGCGCCGAAGCTGAGGCGATCGACGCCATGTTCCCGCAGCATCCGGCAATAGTCCAGCGCGGCGCTCGCCGGGTTCACCTCGACCGTCCATTCTTCAAGCTCCGATAAATCAAACCGCTGGTGGATGCCTTGAAGGAGCTGGCGCATCGCTTCCAGAGGCAGCAGGCTGGGCGTGCCGCCGCCAAAGAAGATCGTTCGAATTGGCGCGGAAGTCGCTTTATTATCGGAAGTCCAAAGGTCCGCCTCGCGCAGGATCAATTCGACGAAATTCGCCATGCGCTCCGGCGTTTGCCGGGTAATGCTGTAGAAATCGCAATAATGGCATTTGTGGAAGCAGAAGGGAATGTGGACGTAAAGGGCCTGGACATTGGCTGGCGGAAGAGAGGCGGGATGAATATTCGGATGAGACGGGCTGATGGCAGCCATAGGAAGGGTCGGCAGGGAGATGGGAACGACAACGCGCTGGGTGCCCCCTTCACCGGTACGCCGGGGGAGGGTTGGCGAGGGGGCACCGGCTTCCACATTTGTCATCATTGCGATATTATCCTTGCCGAACGACCGGCTCCACGCTACCTTATATCAAGTGCGTCTTTGTGTGGCGTCGCACTCGGGCGCGAAGTTTTTTTTACAACCTTGGATCGCGGGGCACCTCCCATGCAGGCTGTACTCATCATGTTCCGTTCCGACGGTGAACGACGCAGCTTCTCGATTACGCGCGACATGACCGTGGTGGGGCGCCGCGAGGATTGCGATCTGCGCATTCCGCTGGGCGATGTTTCGCGCAAGCACTGCCGGCTGGTGCGCGACAGCGACATGCTTCGCCTGGAGGACCTGGGCAGTTCCAACGGCACGTATCTCAACGGCCAGCGCGTGCAGGAAAGCCTGCTCACGCCGGGAGACAGCATACAGGTTGGGCCCGTTGTTTTCGTGCTGCAGGTGGATGGCATTCCGGCGGATGAAGACCTGCACCCTGTAACCGCGGAGATGGCCGAGCAACCCGCCGCCGCCGCCGTTCCCTCCGGCAACCTGGGGCCCTTATCTCCCACCGCGCAAAGCGAAGCCGGCGATGCCTTGCTCGGCCGCGATGAATTGGACATTGAGGGCCTTGAGCCGATGCCCTCGGGCCATCTCGACGACAACCTTGATCTTCTGGAAGAACCCGCCCGCGCGCGGCCGGCGGGCGATCCGCTGGATCTCGATTTGGACCTCAATCCACACCAGCCACACCCGCATGCCTGACCTGGAGAGTTGCTTGATTCACCACCGCCAGACACACCGCCTTCTCGTTGTCCTCCTGTTCGTTTGTTCGACGACGGCTGCTTCGTGGGGCCAGGCGTTGACGGGCGACGCGATTTCGGCCAGCGATGCCGGGCCGTTTCAGGGGCAAATTGACAAATATGTGGCGGCGCAGCTCAAGCGGCTTTCCGGGACGGACGCGAGGGCGCAAATGGCAGCGCGCGAAGCGCTCGTGAAGGTGACAACAAGTCGCAACGCCTCGCCGGCCTTTCTGGACGCCTATTCCGAATCACTGAACAGGCAACTTGAGCCGATTGCCCAAAACAAAGACGTGCGCGTTCGGTTGAACGCGGCAATCGTCACCGCGCGTGTTGCCAAGCGGGCCGCCAATACCCGGCTCGCCAAGGCCGCGCAGGCGTTTGTGATGGATAAGTCCGATGCCGTCGTGCTTTGGGGACTCAAGGCGGCGCAGTGCATTGTCCCGCCGTTGATCAGCAGCCAACTGGCGCCCGGGGCGAATCAACTTGGAGCGGCCGCCGTGAGTTCGGTCAAGAGCCATCCGGGCTCGGCGGCGATTATCGAGGATGCGTATAACACCGTGCTGCTGAGCGTCGATCCGGATCTGGCGGATATCGATTCCGCCGCCCTGGGGAAGTTCGTGGCCCAGCCGATGGCGTTGTTTGACTATCGCGTGAGCCTTTACGCCGACGGCGTACCGCCCGAGCCGCGCGCCGACGAGGCGGGGTCGGCGTTTTTTGTCAAGTCCAAGGTCTGGCAGGCGCAGACCCCCGCCCAGCAGGCGCATAATCTGCAATCGATGGTTGCCCTGTGCCGGGGCGCGGCCAAGCAGAACGCCGCCGAGGCCACTCCCGAACTTCTGGACGTGATCCGCCGGACGGGCGAGGCGATTAAGGTGGCGGGCAACGGCTTTTTGAACAACCCCGCGTTGGGCAAGGCCGGGGGCGATCTTGCCGGCATCAGCAGCGATACCGCCGCCGAGGATATCGAGACGCGCATCAAGGCGGTGGAAGACGCGATGAAAGGCCCCACGTCCACGACCGCCGGGGCCCCAGGCGCGGCCGCCCAAGCGACCGGAACGACGGGGGACGGCCGATGACGCGGGACGGAAATCCGAAATCCGAATGTCGAAATCCGAAATAAATTCAAAGGAAGAAAACCCGAAACTCAAAAGATCGGAAGGCCGGAAAATGCCACTGTGACACGGGCGTCCCGCCCGTGCCGACTGCTTCGAGAAGCGAGCCCGCGATTCTTGAAGTTCCGCGCCGCCCGCACGGGCGAGACGCCCGTGTCACGAAAAATTGCCCAACGCGGTAAGATTCGCAGACGGATGAAGGGGTTGCGCGATTAAAGCGGCGAAGGGTAATTTTGCGTTGGTTGCCGATCGCTTATTTTCCGCATTTGTGTTTTGAATTTGTTTCGGATTTCGTTCATTCGGATTTCGGATTTCATTTGGGTTTCCATGTTTCGTCTTCTGCTCATCCCCGTTGTATTACTCGCGCTCCTGGGCGGGGCGATGCTTTGGTCGGGCAGCAAGGCCGAGACGAAGGCTGATTTCACGTTTGTCAATCGCGGTGAAAATCACAGTCTTGATCCCAACCTGATGTCCTGGATGCAGGACATTCGCCTTGCGTATGGATTGTGGGAGGGGCTGTATACCATCGACCCCGTCACGCTGGATGCCATCCCCGGCTGCGCCTTTCCCATCGACATCAGCCCCGACAAAACCGTCTACACGTTCCATATCCGCCGGACGGCAAAGTGGAGCAATGGCGACGACCTGCAGGCGAAAGACTTTATCTTTGCGTGGCGGCGCATGCTCGAGCAGCCGGGCCAATACACCTATCTGCTGTATTACGTGAAGGGGGCAAAGGAATACCAGGATGCGTTTGGGAAACACGACTATAACGCCGCCGTTTTCTCCAGCGTGGGAGCCGAGGCGCTCGACGCCAAAACGCTGCGCGTCACGCTGATCCATCCGGTGGCGCCGTTCCCCGACATCTGCACGATGCCGGCCTGCTATCCGCTCAACGAGCGTTCGATGGCGCCGTTTCTCGATCAGTTGGCATTGCGCGCCAGCGGGGGCCACATCCGGCGATACGATGAGCGGTTCACGCTGCCGCCCCATTTGATCACCAACGGCCCGTACAAGTTAGAGTCATGGAGTTTCAAGCGCAGCCTGCGTCTCAAGGCCAATCCGCATTACTGGAATTTGGCAAACGTGAAAAGCAAGGTGATCGATCAGATCAGCTCGGAAACTGCGGAGTGGCAATATGCGCTTTATGACACCGGCCGGGTGAACTGGATCGCCGAGTTCAGCGGCGACGTGGCCGCCGAGCTGTATAAAAAGGGCCGATCTGATCTTCACGCCTTTCCCGCGTTCGGCACCTATTTCTATGCGTTTAGCTGCAAGCCCAAGCTCAAGAACGGGCAGGACAATCCGTTTGCCGATGTGCGTGTTCGCCAGGCATTCTGCATGTCGCTGGACAAGAAGGTGATTGTTGACACCATCACCCGCATGGGCGAGATTCCCTCCACCACCTACATACCGCGCGGCGCGTTCGCGCATTATCAATCGCCGGCCGGCCTGGCCATGAATGTATCGGCCGCGCAGGAACTGATGGCCCAGGCGGGATACCCCAATGGGAGGGGTTTTCCCGCGCTCACGTTGATCTTCAACAACGAGGCGCAGCATGGAGCGATCGCGCAGAACATTCATCGCCAATGGCTCGATGCGCTTGGAGTGGACGTGAAACTTCAGGCCATGGAAAGCAAAATGCTCGCCGACCGGCAGGCCAGCAAGGATTTCGATATCACGCGGGCCGGCTGGTTCGGCGACTACAACGACCCCTCCACCTTCACCGATAAATACAAGCCCGACAGCGCCAACAACGAGGCCGGCTGGATCAACCCGCAATATGTGGCCTTGTGCAACAAGGCGGACGTCGAGCCCGACCCGGCCAAGCGCCTGCGCTACTTCGAGCAGGCCGAGGACATTCTATTGAAGGAAGCGCCGATCCTGCCGATCTACACCTACACGGCATGCTATCTATTCCGGGATAACGTGAAAGGCATTCCGCTAAGCCCGCGACAGATGGTGGCCCTGCAATCGATCGAGGTTAAGCACTGACATGGGCCGCTTCGTCCTCACACGCCTGCTTCAGTTCCCGCTCGTGCTGGCGGTTATTTACCTTGTCACGTTCATGCTCGTATGGGTCGCGCCCGGCGATCCGTTCACGCAAACGGAAAAGCAAGTTGATCCGGCGGTGATCGCGGCGACCAAGGAACGCCTGCACGCCACCCATTGGTACACGTTTTTGGCCTATTACCCCGCGCTGATGATCAAGGGTGACTTCGGGCCAAGCCTCACGTACGAGGAATGGCCGGTTTCGCGCATTATCGCCGACGCCTTGCCGGTGTCCGTCGCCTTGGGGATGTTCGCGCTGATCATCGCGGTGGTGGTTGGAGTCGTGGCGGGCACGTTGGCCGCGGTCTATCGCGGCGGGCCCTTCGACTGGTTCAGCCTTTCGGTGGCGCTCGTCGGCATCAGCGTGCCGAGTTTCGTAGTGGCGTCGGTGCTGTTCGCGCTTTTCTCGGCGGATTTGCGCTGGTTCCCGGTTGGGCATTGGGGATCGCTGCGCGATCTGGTATTGCCGGGGTTGGCGCTATCGCTTCCGCCGATGGCGTATATCGCCCGGCTCACGCGGGTGTCGATGATCGACGTGCTGGGCAGCGACTTCATTCGCACCGCCAGCGCCAAGGGCCTTTCGCGCACGCGGGTGGTCTGGAAGCACGCGCTCAAGAACGCGTTTCTGCCGGTGCTCAGCTATCTGGGCCCCGCGGCGGCGGCGACGCTCACCGGATCCTTCGTCGTCGAAAAAGTCTTCAACATCCCCGGCTTGGGCCAGCATTTCGTCAACAGCATCCTCAACCGCGACCGCACCCTCATCCTGGGCACCGTGATGGTCTATTCCGTGTTCCTGCTGACCCTGAACCTGATGGTGGATATCGCGTACGCGTTTATCGATCCGAGAATCGATTTGGCGGCGAAGGAGATCAAGGCCTGAGAAAAAGTGCTGAGAGTTGAGTGCTGAGTGCTGAGAGGGGGGAGGAAATGATGAAGGACGAAGCGGATGTTGTTGCGAGATTTCTACTCTTTCGCGACTGCCCCATTCTGCCTCCGCATTCTCAGCACTCAGCACTCAGCACTCAGCACTAACAACCCACAACCCACAACTGACAACTGACAACTGACCACTGACCACCCACAACTGACCACTGACCACCCACAACTGACCAAAGAAATGTCCGCCCTCTCCCGTCCCATCCTCCTGCCCAATCCCGGCGGCACCCCGGCGACCGCTTCGCAACTTCAACGATCGGCCCCCGACAGCGTCGCGCGGCGCATGGCCTCCAGTACGCGCGTGTTGATCGGCGGGGGGGTGTTGTCGCTGATCGTGGCGGCGTGCGTTTTCAGCCTCCCGCTCACGTTGCGCGATTCAAACCGCGATCATTCACCCAATTTATATTTCTACGACCGCCAGCATCCCCAGACGCGCAGCTCGCCGCAACTTCAGCCGGCCTGGCAGTGGTTCGGCACCGATACCCTGGGCCGGGGGCTGCTGTCGCGCTGCCTCCTCGGCGGCGCGATCAGCCTGACCATCGGCGTTGCCGCCGCCGCCATCTCCGTGGTGTTGGGCGTGAGCGTCGGGCTGTTCGCCGGCTATCGCGGGGGATGGGTCGATTCTCTGCTCATGCGCAGCGTGGACGTGCTCTATGGGCTTCCATATATCCTGCTGGTCGTGCTGCTGAAAATCGCCATGGAGCCCGCCATGACCAACCACGGCGTGAACGCCTCGGCGGCCAACCTCGTGGTGCTGTTCCTGGCCATTGGGCTGGTCAGCTGGCTGACAATGGCGCGTGTGGTGCGCGGGCAGGTGCTGAGCCTGCGCCGCCAGCCGTTCATCGAGGCGTGCAAGGCCAGCGGGCTGACCGAGTGGCGCATCTTCACCCGCCATCTCCTGCCCAACCTGATCGGCCCCATCATGGTGTACGCGACGCTGACCGTTCCGCAGGCGATTTTGCAGGAATCGTTCCTGAGCTTCCTGGGCATCGGCATACAGCCTCCGGTTCCGACCTGGGGATCGTTGGCCAGCGACGCCCTGCTGCCGGGCCTCAATACGATCCATGCCTATCCGTACATGCTGATCATCCCCTGCGTCCTGTTGAGCGTCACGCTTTTGAGCCTGAATTTTTTGGGCGATGGCTTGCGCGATGTCTTCGACCCCAAGCGCGACACCGCCAAGGTCTAGCCCGGAAAATGCACGATTAACCACGAAGTCACGAAGACACAAAGAAAATCAAGCCATTCCCAACCCGTGCTATTGCGCAGGCTGTGACGTTTGATGGAAAGCGTTTTTGAAAGTAAGTGCTCACCCTGAATATATTTCTTCGTGCCTTTGTGACTTCGTGGTGATAATCCGGGCTAGTTTTTAGAGGTGGATTGGGCGATACCAGTGGTGCATCGGGTCCGTCGCGGAACCCTCATCGTATCACGGGCGTCTCGCCCGTGCCTGTTGCTTTGAGATTGGCGAAACCGTAATTCCTCGACTACCACGCCATCCGCACGGGCGAGACGCCCGTGATACGTTAATATCATCCTTCCGATGAAATCGCGGCTCTGCAATCGGCTGAAGTTGCTACACAATTATTATAATAGATGTGCGTTGGTGGTTGAGGAGCGTATTTAATTCCAATCCGCGCCGCCGAACCAAGAGGTGATATGAAGGTTGTTCCCGTGGAGATTGCCGGGCTGATACTGGTCGAGCTGAAGGTTCTGGGGGATGCGCGCGGCTTTTTCATCGAACGGTTCCACCAGGAGCGCTTCCGCGAAGTGGGTCTGGCGGCGCCGTTTGTTCAGGACAACCATTCCCGCTCCGCGCCCGGGGTGCTTCGCGGCCTGCATTACCAATCCCGCCCGTCGCAGGGAAAGCTGGTGGGCGTTGTCCGCGGCAGAATCTGGGACGTCGCGGTCGATATTCGCCGTGAATCGGTGTCGTTCGGCAAGCATTTCGCCGTGGAGATTAGTGACATGAACGGCCGGCTGCTGTGGGTTCCCCCCGGCTTCGCGCATGGATTTTGCGTGCTGGGCGATGAACCCGCCGACGTATTGTACAAGGTCACCGCCCCTTATAACGCCCCCGGCGAAGGGGGCATCGCCTGGAACGATCCCGCCCTGGCCATCCCCTGGCCCATCAACAATCCCACCATTTCCTCCCGGGACCAAAAGCTGCAATCGCTGGCTCAACATAGGGTCAGCCCGCCGAGTTGGAATGAGTGATTCGCGGTGTACCTGGTTCCTTCAGGAGCAAAACTTCAGCCGCGTGCATTGAAGTGAACCCAAGGAAGAGTTTCGTCAACGTATCACGGGCGTCTCGCCCGTGCCGATGGAGTGGCAGTCGAAGAATTGCGATTTTGCTAACCTCCACGCACCAGGCACGGGCGAGACGCCCGTGATACGGCGAGTGTTTGCTCATTCCCGCCAAGCCCGGGCGACATTCCCAATTTTCCTGCCGCACAATCGTGTTCCCTCGCGCAAAATGACGATCAACCCATAGAATTGGATCGGCATGGAGAGGAGTGCCGCGGGCGAGGTTGCCCGCGGAATGGGAATGACGTTGGCGACCCGGGACATCCAGAGCCGTACGCGGGAGATTGGCCGCGATCTTTTCGCGCGCATCCTTCATGCCGGGGGCGGCGATGGTTCATGGTGGGAACGGCGGCTCATGAACTTTGGCATGCGCGACGAGCAGGTGAAGGCGCAGCTTTTCCGGTTCATTGACGTTCTGCCGGCCCTTTCGACTGCGTCGCAGGTCAACGCGCATCTTCGGGAATATCTGGGGTCGGTGAGCGATCGGCTGCCGGGCCTGGCGGCGCGGGCAATATATCGCGTTCCCACGCAAGGATTGATTGCGGGCGGCGTCTGCCGCCTCACGCGCTACAACACGCGCAAAATGGCGCGGCGTTTTATCGCGGCCACCAACTTGCACGAGGCCGTCAAGTGCATCGCGAAACTGCGCAAGCACGGCCTGGGTTTCACGATCGATCTGCTTGGGGAGGCGGTGGTCTGTGAAGCCGAGGCGGACGAATATCAACGGCAATATCTGGAATTGATCGACGGCTTAACCGCCGAGGCGGCCAAATGGCTGCCGATGGAATTGCTGGACGGTGGCGCCTTCGGGCCGGTGCCGCGCGTGAACGTCTCGGTGAAGCTTTCATCGCTCTACAGCCAGTTCGATCCGATCGACCCGGCCGGAACCTGCGCACGCGTGCTTGAACGATTGCGGACGATCCTTCGGCTGGCGCGGGCACGCGGGGCGTTTGTCAACATCGACATGGAGCAGCACGCGTTTAAGGACGCGACGCTGGCCATCTTCCGCGAGGTGTTCGCCGAGAAGGAATTCCGGGATTGGCCGGATGTGGGAATCGCGATCCAGGCGTATCTTTGCGAGACCGGCGATGATCTGGCCGCGCTGGCCGACTGGGCAAAGGCGCGGGGGACGCCGGTATGGGTACGGCTGGTGAAGGGGGCATACTGGGATTACGAAAGCGTGATCGCGGCACAGAACGACTGGCCGCTGCCGGTCTGGCCGGAAAAACCCGAAACCGACGCCAACTTCGAGCGCCAGACGGCCTATCTCATGGAGCACCACTCGTGGCTTCACCCGGCCATCGCCAGCCATAATGTCCGCAGCATTGCCAGCGCACTTGCGCTTGCCGAGGAACATCATGTGCCGCCTGGCGGTTATGAGTTTCAGATGCTCCATGGCATGGCCGAGCCGGTGAAGGCGGCGCTGATGGGAATGGGACAGCGGGTGCGGATTTATACGCCCTTTGGCCGGCTGTTGCCGGGCATGGCGTATTTGGTGCGCCGGCTGCTGGAGAATACGTCCAATGAATCCTTCCTGCGGGCCGGCTTCATCCAACATTTGCCCGAGGAGCAGTTGCTTATGAATCCACTGGAAACCCTCCGCCAGCGCCACGGCGGCTCTCATGCGGAAACTCCCGATCATACAAACCGCGCTACGGCCCCGCTGGCGGATCATCCGGCATTGCCGGACACGGCTCAGGGACAACCGGGCCCATTTCGCAATGAGCCGTTGGCGGACTTCAGCCGCGAACCCAATCGCCGGGCGATGCACGAGGCGCTCCGATGCGTCGGACAGCGCCTGGGGCAATCCTATCCGCTGGTGATCGGCGGCGAACGGATCGACTCTGACAAGTGGATCACCTCGATCAATCCATCCCACACGAAGCAATCCCTGGGACGGGCGGCGTCGGCGGGGGTACATCATGCTCAAGTCGCGGTGCGATCGGCCAAGGCTGCATTCCCCGCCTGGCGCGACACGCCGGTCGAAGAGCGGGCGCAGGCTCTTTTTCGCGCCGCCGATACGATGCGGCGCCGGCGCTGGGAGCTGGCGGCGTGGGAAGTGTATGAGACGGCCAAGCAATGGCGCGAGGCGGACGGCGACGTCGCCGAGGCCATCGACTATTGCGAATACTACGCCCGCGAAATGCTTCGCATCAGCCGCCCGCAACACCGCGACGTGCCCGGCGAGGAAAACATTTATTTCCATGATCCGCGCGGCGTGGTCGTGACAATCGCGCCGTGGAATTTCCCGTTGGCCATTCTGTGCGGGATGACGGCGGCGGCATTGGTGGCCGGCAATACCGTCATCATGAAGCCCGCCGAGCAATCGCCCATTATCGCGGCCAAGTTGATGGAGGTATTTCACGAAGCGGGTGTGCCGCGCGGCGTGGTGAATTATCTGCCGGGCGTCGGCGAGGAAATCGGCCCGACCCTCGTCGAGCATCCAGACGTGGCGATGATCGCTTTCACCGGCTCGCGGCCGGTGGGTCTGATGATCGCCAAGCAGGCGGCGGCCACGCCCGCCGGGCAGGAGCAGGTCAAGCGAGTCGTCCTGGAGATGGGAGGGAAGAATGCGATCATCGTTGATGAGGACGCGGATTTGGACGAAGCCGTTCATGGCGTCGTCGCCAGCGCGTTCGGCTATGCCGGGCAAAAGTGCTCGGCTTGCTCGCGCGTGATCGTGCTGAATTCAATTCACGATGTCTTCCTGGCACGTCTCATCGAGGCGACGCGCAGCCTCAAAGTAGGACCGGCGGAAGATCCGGGCGCGTTTGTCGGGCCGGTCATTGATCAAGAGGCGCGCCAACGCATTGCCACCGCCATCTCAAAGGGAGGGTCAGAGGCGCGGTTGGTTTATGAAGCGCAACTGGGATCGCTGGCGGCAGAAGGATCGTATGTCGGGCCGACGATTTTTGCGGATGTGCCGCCGGATTGCGCGCTGGCCCAGGAGGAGATCTTCGGGCCGGTGTTGGCGGTGATGCGGGCTGCTGATTTGGCCGACGCCCTTCGCATCGCCAATGGAACGCCATACGCCTTGACCGGCGGCGTCTATTCCCGAAGTCCGGCA
The DNA here is from genome assembly GCA_035648595.1 of Tepidisphaeraceae bacterium. Taxonomy (GTDB): domain Bacteria; phylum Planctomycetota; class Phycisphaerae; order Tepidisphaerales; family Tepidisphaeraceae; genus RYN-428. Next base: position 14,662 of record DASRLH010000395.1, on the reverse strand, counting down.
AATATAGACCGCGTTCGACGCGAGTTTCGCGTCGGCAATCTCTACATCAATCGCAAGATCACGGGCGCGCTGGTGGATCGCCAGCCATTCGGGGGGCTTAAGTTGTCAGGAGTGGGATCAAAGGCGGGGGGGCCGGATTATTTACCGCAGTTTCTGCTGCCGCGAACCATCACGGAAAACACGCTTCGGCATGGCTTCGCGCTCAGCCCACCGGCTGTGGCTGCGGCTGCGGGGGCTTCATCAACGGCAGATGCTTCTGCACCGTCTCGAGCAAACGGGGCCCATTAAACTCCCCCTTGTCCAGGCACTCCTTAACGCCCAGCCGTTGCGCCTTCATAAAGCAACTGCGTTCCTTCACGCCGGTTAGCATGATGACGGGCAGATCCTTCCAGCGCGGAAATCGCCGGATGCCGGCCAGAAAGGTCAGGCCGTCCACCTCCGGCATCATCTGGTCCAGCAGCACCAAGTCCGGCTTGTTTTGCTTGAGCCGAACAAGTCCTTCGGCACCATTGCGAGCGGTATCGGTTTGATACCCCTCGCGTTGTAGGAGCCGCGCCATCGACTCGCGGCTGGCAAGCATGTCCTCAACAATAAGTATACGATTCAACTGAACCTCCCAGGATTCGCCCAATTGCGATTCGGATAAATTGGGATTGAGCAAAGGCCGTTCCAATACCTCCATCCGCGAAAATTACGGCGATTTACGCGAATTTTGGGGCAATTGTGTTTTTCCCCATTTAGTCGGGCAAGCCAACCCGGCAGGCGTGACCCGATGACCCGCGCGAAAATCTTCACTTGTCGCCTTTTCCATCCACTTCGGCTAGGATTATGAGCTATGTCCGGCAACCCAAAGATCGGAATACTGGTCGTCGCGTATAACGCTCAATCCACCCTGCGCGGCGTGCTGAAGCGGATTCCCGAGGGAATCTGGGAGAAAATCGAGGAAGTTTTCGTCTTTGACGACGCCAGCCAGGACGCCACCTTCGAGACCGGCCAAGCCTGCAAGGACGAGCCGTTCGGCCACAAGCTGCGCGTCTACCGCAATCCCGTCAACCTCATGTATGGCGGCAATCAGCGCAGGGGATATCAGTACGCCATCGAGCGCGGCCTGGATTTTGTCGTGCTTCTGCATGGCGACGGGCAATACGCGCCGGAGGTGATGCAGAACCTGCTCACGCCTTTGGAAAATCGTAATGCACATGCGGTGATGGGCTCGCGCATGATGGTGCCGGGGGCGGCGCGGCGGGGGAACATGCCGCTCTATAAGTATTTGGGCAACAAAGTCCTCACCGGCGTCGAAAATACCCTCATTGGCTCCAAGTTCACGGAGTTTCATAGCGGGTACCGGGCCTACAGCGTGCACGCCCTCAAGCGCCTGCCGCTCGAGCAGATGACGCACAACTGGCACTTTGACACGCAGATCATCCTCGAGCTTTTGAAGCAGGGGATGAAGATTCAGGAAGTGCCCATCCCGACTTATTACGGCGATGAGATTTGCTATGTGAACGGGATTCCGTATGCGATGAACTGCATGTGGGAGTCGCTGAAGTTTGCCGCGTTGGACCGCTGGAGGCCACAGCCGCATGCCGATCCACTACCGTTCGCACCGCGACCCCAGGAGTAGCCACCAGCAGATCAGCCGGCTCGTCCGCCAGTTGGCCCAAAGCCCCGTCCTCGACGTGGGCGCCGCTCAAGGCATGCTCGGCAAGAGCTTGGAAGGGAGCAGCATCGTCCTGGATGCCGTCGAGGCCAACCCCGAATGGGCCGCGCTGGCGCGCCCGTATTATCGAACCGTTCACGCATGCTACATCCAGGATGCGCCGCTGGCGGATCACACCTACAAAGTAATCGTCTGCGCCGACGTGCTGGAGCACACGCCCGACCCGGTGGCCGTGCTGCGGCAATTGCGCAAAGCCGCGACGGCCGACGCGACGTTTATCATTTCCGTGCCCAACATCGCCCACGCCGGCGTGCGGCTCATGCTGCTGCTGGGCCGATTCCCCAAGATGGAGCGCGGCCCCTTGGATCGGACGCACCTGCAGTTTCTCACCAAGGACACCGCTCGCGAAATGATGAATGAAGCCGGCCTGCGGGTGCTAAGTTTTTCCGCCACCGGCGTCCCGCTTGATGAACTGTGGAGAGGCGGGGAGGGGCGGTTGCTCTTTAACGCCATGATGCGCGCGCAACATCTGGCTCTTGCCGTTGCGCCCCGGCTCTTCGGATTTCAATGGATCATGGTTGCCCGGGCGGCGGATGAGGCGTTGCATCCTCCAAAATGCGATTGACGTTGTCGTATCACGGGCGTCTCGCCCGTGCCCGGTGCTCAAGAATTGGCCATATTGTGATTCCTCAACTACCGCGCCATCCGCACGGGCGAGACGCCGGTGATACGTTAAGCGGCTGGTTCCCGCCGGAGCTATCGCCGGACACCGTCGCAATTCCGGCGGTCATCGTGGCGGCCTTCGCGGCTGGGTTGGCAATTTATTGCCAGGATGGCGAATACACGCCGCTGGCTTTGTCGCTCATCACGCTCGCGATCATCGCCTCCATCGTTGCAGTTGGATTTTCAAGATTCATCGGACGTCTTGATGCCTCGGCAAAGCCGGCGGTCCTCACCCTCGCCGCCGCGCTGTTCTTTCAATTCATCGCGATGCTTGTCCGCTGGCCCGCGGGAGTCGATCAGCCGGAACCTTATCGCGGGCCGGCTAATCATGTTCTCTATCTCGCGCTCCTCGCCGCCTGCGGATCTCTCGCGTTCATGGGTTGCATCAACTGGCCGCGCGCGCGGCGATTGTGGTTCCCGGCATTGCTGGTCGCGCACCTGGCGCTTTGTGTCTGGATCATTCGCTCATCCCCCAATCCGCGCATAGATGTTTGGGTATTCGAGCAACAATCGCCCCGCGCGCTTTTGGCCGGCAAAAACCCATATGCGGCAGAGCAAGTCCGGTTTCCCGACATTTACGACAGCACACTGCCACGCCATCAAGAGGTGTATGGCCCAGGCCTTTCCGTGGATGGCCGCCTGCGGTTCGGCTTCCCCTATCCGCCGCTCAGCCTCTATTGCTCGACGCTCGGGGTGAAATTCACCGGCGATTCACGATATGCCCAGGCGCTGGCCCTCACGCTCGCCGGTCTTTTGATCGGCTACAGCGCAATGGGCCGATTGCCAAAGCTGGCCGCGGCGCTGCTGCTGTTCACGCCGGAAGTTTTGGTGATCCTCGGCCGGGCGTGGACCGAGCCGTTCGTCGTGCTGTTCCTTGCCGGCACCGTCTTCTGCGCCGCGCGGCGCCTGCGCTGGCTCACGCCGATCGCGTTTGGATTGTTTCTGGCCAGCAAGCAATATCTGGCGTTCGCGGCGCCGCTGTCGTTTGTTTTGATTGATGGATTTGACTGGCGCTGCCGCGCCAGTTGGCGGGCGTGGGGAATATTCCTGCTGGCGACGGGGCTGATTGCCGCCGCTGTCACGCTGCCGTTGGCGCTGCGCAATTGGCATGCTTTCTGGTTTTCAACCGTCACCGTGCAATCGGCGGCCCCGTTCCGCTGGGACGCCCTCAGCTACCTGACCTGGATCGGATTCAACGTGGACTCAAAGTACACGCAATGGATCTGGCCCGCGTTTGCGATGGCCGCGATCGCGCTGTTCTTAACTCTCCGAACAATCCGCCGGAGCCCGGCAGGCTTTTCGCTGGGGCTGGCGGCGGTGTATCTGCCGTTCATCGCTTTTAACAAGCAGGCGTTCTGCAATTACTATTTCTTCGTGATCGCCTGTCTGTGCTGCGCGCTGGCCGCGATGGCGTGCGGCCGCCAAGGCGTCCGTAAACACGGAAAAGAGAATCTGTAGGATTTCGCGCGGGAAACCCTCCCCTGGAGAAACGCCGGGCGTTGCGGGACCGCTCGCCGCTAAATAGCCGTGCGCGATTTACGCGACTGTTCATGGATGGCATAACCAAGCGATATCAGACCCGGAAATGCGCAACCTTGGTCGTGACACGGGCGTCCCGCCCGTGCGTGTCGTGTAGACTTGGCATAGATGAACTTTTCCTGCTTTTCAGCCATCGGCACGGGCGAGACGCCCGTGTCACACTATCGCGTTCACCTTCTTCGCGATTTCTACTCTCCAGCCGACTGAAGTGTCACTTTCACTGTTCGGTGACATTCGCCAGTCCCACGTCAATCCCCTGCCCGCCCTGGGTCTGATGGACGTGGAGGGCCAGCGTGACTTTCGCGGCCGGCTTGAGCAGGGCACGGGCGGGGGCGGCTATGTCCAACGGCACATACTCGGTGACAAATCCGCCGTCGGTGGCGGCGAGGATGCCGTTCACGTAAATCTGCACGTCCTCATCGTGGATGCACCAGAATTGGAGGTTGTTGGCATCCATTTTGTCCGGCAGCGTGATTTCGCGGCGCATCCAGATGTCGTCGGTATTCCAGATCGTGCGGACGGGGATGTTGGGCGTGCCCTTGGTGCCCAGGGCGCCGGGGCCTTGCTTCCAACCGCTGTCGTCAAAGTCCGGCTTCGTCCAATCAGCCGAGGGCTTTTGGACGGTGTACTTCCAGATGGCCGGCTTGCGCCGTGAGGTCGGCACAACCATCGACACCAGCGGCTTGGGCGGCAGGGGCGCCCAGTTGCCGACCTTGGCGTGATCGCCGCCGGCCCACTTCTTCCACATCGCGCGGTCTTCGAGCATCTTGATGAAGATGCCGCCGACCACGGGGCGGGCGTGCATGCCGTCGCTCTTGATGTTCGTGGTGATGTACGAATCGACCAGCGGGCTGCGGGCGGAGGTGTGATTCAGGTAATCATAGATCGGTGAAACGATCGCCTCGAAATCCGCCTGATTGTCGGCGAGCGTCGCGCTCCAGAGCGACCAGTCGGTTTTCGTCAGCTTCGTGCGCGAATCTAGCGGCACGCCATACTTTTGCATCACGCTCTTGTAGTGGGCCACTTCCTGTTTGGCGACCGAAGGGGGGAAGACGTTGAGATTCAGGAGCTTGTCCCACACGAGGTTGTACTTCTGGCTCCAGGTGCCGGGCTTGTCGAAGGCCAGGCGCGAATGATCGCCATCATTGGCGGCTTTCACCCAATGAGCGGCGTCGGCTTTCGCCAGGTCCATGTACTTTTTCGCATTGGCATTGTCGCCGCGCATTTTGCAAAGATCGCCGTACGCGGCCAGTCCGAGAATCGCCTTCACCGAGAGGTTGGCGTTGTGGGCCAGGTGGCCCATGAAGTCGTCGGTGCAAAGCTGCTCCTCGGGATCGAGGCCGTACTTTTCGAGATAGACGGCCCATTGCGTGAGTTGCGGCCACCACTTGCCGGCGAAGTCGGCGTTGCCCTCGGATTGGGCGAGCGCATCGAGAAGAATGAGCATGTTGCCGCTCTCCTCGACGGGCATGCCTTCGCCGCCGTCGTCGCGGCCCATGATGACCGGATAAGTGCCCAGATCGTGCGGGGCATTGGGGAACTTCCAGTGCGGCGAAGCGGAATAATCCAGCACCGCCACCAGCGAGGCCTTGGTGAGCGTGGGGCTCAGGAACAGCAGCATCGGCTCCATGGGGAAGATGACATCGACGGTGGCGATGTCGCCGTTGCTGGTGTTTTCCTTGGTGAAGAGCAACGGCTGCTTATTGGCGTCCGCCGCCAATCCGCAGGCGGCCAGGCACTGGCGGTAAGCCAGCGCGGCGATCTGCGCATATCGTGCGCCGCCCTCTTTTGTCATGTCGGCCATCAGGGCATCATCAAACTGCGTGCAGCGCTTCACGAGATTCGGATAATCATGGTCGGCGGCTTGCAGCATTTCGGCGGGCGTGGCGCCGTTGCGGCGCCAGTAGGGGGGCAATTTTTTGCTATAGTACTTGATCGACCAGATTTCATCGTACGCCACCATCGCATGCCGGGAGACGGGGGCGGCGCCGACGTTTCCCAGATCAAACGCGATCGCCAGCACCGGCTGCTCGTCGGTGGTGGCGCGGGGCATGCGGTCATCGTCCTTGGCCGGAAGTTCGCCGGTCTGGGCGAAGGATTTGATCAACTCGTCGTTAGCGCCGATGGCGGACTTGATCTGCGCGGTGGGAGCCGCCAGGTAGGCGTAGCCCCAGTCGATCCGCGTGTCATCTCCGGGCGGCGTAAGGTACGGCTGATCTTTCGTGCCTACGCGAAGGGCCGTTAGGTCGCCCGCCGTTTCACGGGCCCATTCCACCTGCTGCGACGGCTTGTTCACCGCCAGTTGCGAGCTGGCGCTGTCGTAGATCGCCACCTTGTGATTCCCGCCGTCCACGGATTTCACGTCCCACGTCAGGTAGCTCAATGGCCGGCTCAGCGCCTCCAGATCGTGCGGCAAGGCAGCGGTCATGAACGTGAGCGTCAGATGCACGTGCCCATCATCAAACTGATAAATGCTCCGCGTCGGCAGCACCTCAAGGCTCACCTGCGGAAAAGCGGGCATGCTCTTGGGATCGTTGCCCATCAGCCGGTACGGCTTGTCGTCAATGCGAATGAGGCTCACCAGCGAATTGGGGCGCTTGGTCCAGTGCCGGGTCACATCATCGGTGAGATGGTCGGCATCCGACCAAATGCTCAAGTAAGGATCACTGGTCACCAACGGCACGGCGGGCGGACGAAGCGCTGCCCGATTTGAGGAAGCCGGGGCGTCGGCCCCAGCGGCCATGGCGTGCGCCGATACAAGCGCGGCAATGGCAGCCGCCGCGACGAAAATGTGTCTGATTCTTTTCATCTGAAAGCTCCGTGAATGATTGCTCTATGTTGGCGTAAGGCGGTCAATCAGTACCCGCCACGCCTGCTCTCGTTGGAAACGCGCGATGCTGTGTAGTGGGTATCCGATTCGCGGCGTGTGTGGAATGGGGAGAACCCACAAAATGTGGTGGCATCACTTCGCCCGCGCGGCGGGGCTTTGGATATTCACGAATATGTTCTCGAACGACTGGTTCCCCTTGGCGTCCGTAGCGCGCACGGTGATCTGGTGCTGGCCGGGGGAAAGGCCGGGGATGGAGAAGGCGACCGCCTCCTCGGGGCTGTCGTAAATGTGGTTGTCCGGCAGCACGAATTGCCAATCCTTGCTCGAATCGACCGCGTAATCCACGGATGCCACGGTACTGGTGCGGTCCACCGCTTTAAGGCTGATCTGCACCGCGCCGCCGTTCTGATGCGATTTTAGATCGCCGATCACCGGCGGCGTGTTGTCAACGGTGAGCGGATCGCTGACCCGGCCGGCGGTCTTGCCCATGCCGGGTGGGTTCGCGCCGGCATCGGATGCGATCACCTTCACCTCATAGCGTCCATCCGCCGCCGTCCGCGTGTCCCATTGGTAGGTGGGTTCCATGAGCTTGTCCTTGAGCAAGATCCACTGCTCCTGACCGATCGGACGGAAATACAGCGCGTATGCAAGCGCATCGTGATTGGGGTCGCTGGCTTCCCAGGAGATGGCCTGGTATCGGCTGCTGGTGGCGCGCTTCGGGGCGGCGGCATTGTCGGCGTCAATGGCATCGGGACTTTCGGCATTGGCGGCCGTCCCGCCGGCGTTGACAACCTTAATCGACTTGATTCGCGGCGGAAGATTGGGCACCTGATAGGCCACGGCCACGTCTTCCACGACCGGCGTCGCGGCGCCTTTCGCGCTGGTGAGCGTGAGCCGATACTGGAGGAACCGCGCCGACGGCGACGGCACCTGCATGTATTGGGCGGCGGGGGCATCGTCGCTCCATTTGCTCCAACTCTTCTCATCGGCCTCCTTCACGTTTCCGCTGCGCGTGGCAACGGCCAAGCCGGCGCCGACGGGCAGTGAGCCGTGCATGTGAATCTTGCCGAAGCGGCTGATCTGCGTCGCGTCCAGCACCGGGCTGGTGAACGTGCCCCTGGCGGCAAACCCCACCGACATGCTCGCCACGCTCCCGACATTCGCGGTGCCCATATACGTCTTGCCATCGCTGGCCGACAGCAGGCACATGATTTCCTTGGCGTCCACCTTCGCCAGCACGAGCGTCTCATCGGCGGCGGGACGGACCTGGTACACCTGCCCCTCCGGGCCGCCGGTCGCGACCAGCAGCACGCCGTTGCTTTCCACCATTCCCAGGATCAGCGTCGGCTGGCGGAAGACTTCCGTTACAAATCCTTCGGGATCGATTTTGTAAATAGCATTCCCCTCGGGGCGCGGCTCAATGGGCTCGGTGGTATCCACCGCCGGCTGATGTGCCAGCTTGGCAACCGGCTCGGCGCCGGGTTGCGGCGAGCCGGGCGGGTTGGGCTTGCCGGGCCTGGGGGCTGGAGACGGAGCGGGACCCGGATCCGGATCGGGCGACGGCTCGGGATCGCCGGGCTCGGGCTTGGGACGGCGCTTTTTGTTTGGGCCGGCGGCGGGCGAGGGTTGAGATGGGGAACCAGCGGCGATGGCGAAAAATACGTGAGCAACCTTCTTCATCGCACCGGATTGATTGGTCGTGACAGGGGCGTCCCGCCCGTGCTCATTACGCTGGGACTTGGAGACATGTAGTTCCTCGAAGCCGGGTGCCGTATGCACGGGCGAGACGCCCGTGTCACGAAGACGCATCACCCGCGCGCCCCGATCCATCATGATCCTGGCACTCGGATTGGTTTTCGGAATCGGATTCGGCTGGCCCGGATTGGGATTGGGCGGGGCCGGCGGGGCGGGCTCCCTGGGACGGTCGGAAGGGATCGGCACGCCAACCGCGCCGCCTTCCGGGCGGCCGCTTTTCTCCTCCTGGGCCGCTTCCTGCGAAGCGCCGGGGGCTTGCTCCCTGGCTTCGGCGGTGGCGGCGTACAGGTTGCCCTGCTTGTCCAACGCCAACGCGCTGATCTCCGACTCGGGCGCGTTGTAAAGCACGAAGCTCTCGCCGGTCTTGCGGTTGATCCGATAAACCAGCCCGTGCGTGTCGGTGCCGGCGTATAGCAGATCCTTGCCATCGGAGATCAGGCAGGTGAGATTGTTCGAGTCGGTATCCAGCAGCACCTTTGCCGTCCCATCGGGTGAGATGGCGAACAACTTTCCCTCCGGCCCGGTCGCGGCATACAACATTCCATCGGCGGCCTGCGCGATGGCCCAGACGTATTGCATGCCCTTTTGCTTGAAGAGCACTTTGGGTTTTTCGCCGGGTTTGTTGAACTTGAGCACGCGTCCAGCATCGCCGGACGTGCCGGCCAAAACCGCGCCGTCCTTCTGGACCAACAGCGCGGTGATCGCGGCTTCACCTTCCAAAGTTGCGAAGGTATCCACCTTCCCATCCCTGATGCGCAGCAGAACGCCATTGGGCCCGGTGCCGGCATAAATGCTGCCATCGGGCCCCTCCGCCAGCGCGTTGACGGCACTGATGCGCGGATCCTCTTCCAGCAGGGTCTTCACCGCGCGCGAAAGCTTGATGTCGCCGTGGTTGGTCGCCACCACGTTTTCCAGTGTGCCGCTCTTGAAATCCTGCTCGGTGGTCTGCGTCCAGTAGCTCGTCTGAACCGCCAGCGCGGGAAAACCCAGCAGGCAGGTCAACAGGAATATGAGTCTTGGCATGCGAACTCCAGAGGGGGGAAGGTGGAAATCCAGAACGATGAGTGATGACGCTGGAGGCGGATACTAAAAAATAGCCGTGCGCGACTACGCGCTATTCATCCGTGGCATAACCAGAAGGGTGTCAGGTCCCGAAATGAAACCTCGATCGTGACACGGGCGTCCCGCCCGTGCATGTTGTATGGTACCAAAATACATCGATTTTCCCTGATCTACAGCCGTCGGCACGGGCGGGACGCCCGTGTCACATTAAAGGATAAGTATATCGTGTGGACTTTTGGCAGCCAATGCTCCGCGACTTGTCACTTGGCGGGTTTAGGCTCGCTGGGAGGTTCTGTTTTCGGAGGCGTCTCGTTGGTGGGCGGCGATTTGCCGGGGGTGGCTTTGTGGGGTGTTTCCGCTTTGGCCCCGGCGGGTGATTCGGGCCTGGGTGGCCGCGAGGTTCCGACGGCAACTTTCGAGATCGCTTCCACGTTGATCGCAAACTCCGCCGAGCCGGCCATCACCCATTTCGTCGGGATCGTCTTCACGGTGGAGCTGACAAACGCGGTGGTATTGCTCCGCCCCGATTCCAGCAGAATCTGCCGGCGGCTGGAAGGGAGGCGCGGCAACGCGGTGTGGCCGATGGCAACGCCATCCGGCCGGCGCAGAAGGCGCACGTATATTGCATTCTCACGAATCGCAGCCACATCCTTGAGCACCGAGAAAACGTCGCGGATGCTCTCAGCCGTGAACTGAAAATGCTTTGACTGCACCTCATCCTGAAAAAACCGCTCGGCATCGGAAACGATCAATTGATATGTGCCGTGCGGAAGGTCGCGCGGCAATTCCAGGTCGATCGGCAAAATCGCGTCCGGGCCTCGGAAGGTCTGGTAGTTGACGAACGCCTTGATCGTATCCCCCGGATGATATTTGCTGCGCGGCAGATTCACGTCGAGGATCTGCGCCAGCTCCGCGTACGGCAGCACCTTGATCGTGCCGGTCACTTTTTTGATCAGCACGCGCTGGAAGGGATTGTCGGCCGCGGCCTGCATGATGACGCCGGCGTCGCCGAACACATCGTTGGACGTTGCGTTCACGGCACGGTTGGCGACCGTGATGATCTTGCCGTTGTTGAAGGTGAGTTTGAGGTCGTAATCGACGGTGTTGTATTGCGGCAATTCGCTGGAGCCGGAGACCGCCGCCGCGAAGGCCGCGTTGATAATCATCGGCGTGAGCTTGGGATGCAGCGAGGCCTGGAAATGATACACGCGCGGCGCGGTGCCGTCGGCGGGATTTACGGTGAGCTCGATGGGCGCGGTCGCCGGCCCCGCGCCTGTTTCACCGGCGACGCCCACCGCGCCGTCCATGGTGAGCGTGCCGCGCGTCGCGGTCAGCGAGCCAAGCTTGAAGCTGGTTTGGAGATTGGCGATGACGCCGTTGATCTCGCCGCTGCCCATCGGCAGGGCGATGGGGCCTTCGTTGTTGAACGGATGGCCGAATCCCCAGACCTTGTCGCCGAGCACTTCGGTGCAGGTGCCGATGGCGGTCATCTCGACATCGCCGGTCAGCAGCGGAACCGCAAGCACCGAGCCGGGTTCGAGTTTGGCCGGCGGCTGATTGTCGGGCCCCGATCCGCCAATGCCGGCCTGCAAGGTGGAAAGCCCGGCGGCGCGGAACGTAGGCGCCAATTCATCGAGCATGCGCGGCGACATTCCCGAAATCATCAGCGGCGTCGCCAGCGGCGCCAGGCGCGGGGAATCGCCATCGCCGGTCAACTGCCCCGAAAGAGAGGCGGGCGCGCGCCAGGGTTTCATCCACTTTTGGCGCTGGCTCCGCCAGGCAATCGGGAGCAATCCTGCATCCGCCATGGACCACGAAATGTGCCCGTTGGGCGTGCGGGTAGACGTGGAGGATACATCTGCGCCCGCGGTTGGCACCGATGGGGCCTTTCGTGCGGATGATTCGTTGGCGGCCGAGCCTCCAACGCCGACCAGGCCCGGCTTAACCACGGGCAGATCGAGCATGTACTCAATCGGCTGCACGCCCGCGACGGGGTCCTTGGTGAGCGGCCAGCCGTAGGCGAATGCGCCGATCATGCGATCGTGGCCCTGCGCGTCCGTCAGATACACCGGCGAGCCGCTCATGCCCGCGATGCTGCCTGTGTGTTCCAGAAATTTCCCCTGGCAGCGGATCAACACCACATCGCATTTTGGATTGAAGTTTCGCAAGACCGAAATGACCTGCACGTCGAACCGCTCGATCGTGGTTCCCTTGAAAACGGTCAGCCCATATCCCTTCATCCCCGGCCGAACTTCAGAGACGCGCATGTGGCGGGTCGGATCAAACAGGCTCTTGTTCGCGATCGCCGGCTGCGTCGCCGGGGGCGCGATGAGGGGCGTTGTAGATTGAACGGGACCTGCCGCTTGGGCATGAGCCGGCACAATCGCCGACCACGCGAGGCTCACGGCTAGTCCCAGAAAGAACAAACGCAATATTTGCATCGGCGCCTCGTGCTGAATGAACTGCCAAGTCGGCTTCCTGCTCGCGGGAACTTCATGGCCCATCGTAGAATCCCTGCCCAGCTCCGGCAAGACCGGTCATTATGCCACACGACATCGAGCATGCGCGAGAGTTTGGATTGTCGGGTGAAGCGTCGCCAGACTTGTGGGACCGGGGGCTGGGGCGACGAAGCCCGTTACCGTATCACGGGCGTCTCGCCCGTGCCGATGGCGGGGTAGTCGAGGAATTGCGATATTGCCAATCATAAGGCAACCGGCACGGGCCGGACGCAGCGGGACGCCCGTGATACAACGAGGCTCCCCGGCAGCGATCAAACGCGATGTGCGAACGTCTCAAGCGACGGCCGTGTTACATCGTCACCAATTCGCATTTGACCCACCGCCGCCGTCCCCCTAAAACGCTTTTCCATGAGCGGGCTGAGTTACGAGCAAAGCGGCGTGAATTATGATTTGCTGGACGCCTTCAAGCGCGCCTGCCAGCAATCGGCAGCAACGACAACCGCCGCCCTGGGTCATCATGGACTTTCCGAGCCGGCGGGAATCCGGGGGGAAAGCGCGTATCTCATCGAATCCGACGCCGAATTTCTCGCCCATGTCGAGGAAGGCCTGGGCACCAAAAACCTGATCGCCGACGCGATGCTGGAATTGGGCCAGCCGGGGTTTTATCGGAACATCGGCATCGACACGGTCGCGACGATGGTGAACGACCTGATCACCGTGGGCGCGCTGCCGATTTCCGTGGCGATGCACGCGGCGGTGGGGGACGCGGATTGGTTCAAGGACCAAAGCCGCGCCGCCGATCTGGCGGATGGTTTCGCCCAGGGGTGCGTGCTGGCCGATGCCGTCTGGGGCGGGGGGGAGACGCCGACGCTTCGCGGGATCGTCAATCCACAAACCATCGTCCTTGCCGGCTCGGCCCTGGGCCGGATCAAGCCTAAGTCGCATCGCATCGTCGGCGATGTGCGCGACGGCGATGCCATCATTTTCCTGGCCTCGTCGGGCGTTCAAACCAACGGGCTAACGCTTTGCCGGGCATTGGCGGATCGCCTGCCCCAGGGCTATCTCACGCCGGTACCCGCCGATGGCCGGCCCTACGGGCAGGTGCTGCTGGATGCATCCGCGATTTATGTGCGCTACATAGCCGCGCTTCAAGCGGCGGGCATTCGCCCGCATTACGCCGTTCATGTCACGGGGCATGGCTGGCGAAAACTGATGCGCCTCGCCGAGCCGTTTGTGTATCGCATCACGGAGGAGCGCGAGCCGCCGCCGATCTTTCGTTTCATCCGCGAGCAGGGCCCGGTGAGCGAGCGGGAGGCGTATGCCACTTTCAACATGGGCGTTGGCTTCGCGGTGTACGTCGAGCCGGGGCAGGCGGCGCGATGTGTCGAAATCGCCAGGCAAACGGGGTATGAGGCCTGGGCCGCGGGGATAGTGCGAAAAGAGGGGGGACGTAAAGCGGTGGAGATTGAGCCGCTGGGGATTACGTTTGAAGGCGAGACGTTGCAGGTTCGATGAGCGCGCGGACTAAATAACCGTGCGCGAACACGCGCCGTTGACATCCGCCAGCCATGATGTGCGTCCGACATTGGGATTCTGTGAACCGATGCCATTCGTGGATTCAGATTCGTTAATGTGACACGGGCGTCCCGCCCGTGCCGGCGGCTGTAGAGTAGGGAAAATCGATGTATCGTCGTTCCGTACACCATGCACGGGCGGGACGCCCGTGTCACGATCGAGGGTTCATTTCGCGGCCTGACACCCTTCTGGTTATGCCACGGATGAATAGCGCGTGGTCGCGCACGGCTATTTAGAGCAAATTTCATGTTGCTATGGCGTTTGACCATAACCGGCCGCCGGCGTGGTCACTTCAGTGACCATGCCAAACCGCTCCGGCTACGTGAAAAACGCTGAAAGAGGAGGAACAAGTGAAACGTCGCACGACGATACGGATGGTTCTTCTGGCGATCGCGATCGACGTTCTCTCGAACCGCTGCACTGTTGTCTCTCGGAAAGAAAGCCTTTATTGATCGACCCTCTCCGGCTTGGCGGGAAGCACGGGAAAACCGCGCCGCGGTTCGTCAAGATTCCGGTATTTTCGCTCATTGATTCGATCAAGACGGTAAAACAAAGCGCACAAAACAATGAATGCCGGCACAAAGATCATCACGATGAAGTCCATTTGCTCATTTTAAGCGCAATCCGCATTCCGGACATACTCCGCTTACGTTGCCCCGCAGCGAGTACCCACACTTGCGGCACTGGTGGTTTCGCATTCTCTCGTAATTGCTAATTGCACGCAGCCGATGGCGCAGCACAAAAAACCCCACGACAGCAGCCAAGACGAACCAACCGGCATAAATAATGCCCAGGATCGTAAGTGTCAGGTCCGTGAGCACCGCGACATCCTACCTTAAGACATCACGCCGGATCGAGAGAAAAGACTGCCACGAATGAGCCCGAATCGGCACGAATAATTTATCTTCATTCGTGTGCATTCGTAATACTATCCGTTCATTTCTTTGTGTGGCGACAAGATTTTCAAGCTGCGGAAACTTAACCGCGGATTTCACGCATGAAGAGCGGGACTTTTTCGCTGCGACATCCCTCCGACATTCGGATTTCGGGTATTCGGAT
>DASRLH010000394.1:0-24119 GCA_035648595.1 Tepidisphaeraceae bacterium | reverse complement strand
GCAAGTCCGACGGCCCACCCGGCTGGCTCACCCTCTGGCGCGGATGGAATGACCTTCACCTGATGGTCATGGGCGCGCGGGCGGCTGGACTGGAAAAAATGTGACGAAAGATGAGGCGTCTCGCCCGTGCCTGGTGCTTTAAGATTGAAAATGTTGCAATTGTTCTACTGCCGCGCCATCCGCACGAGCGAGACGCCCATGTGACGTTGATCCTATTCGACGCACATATGACGCCGTGTTGCATTCGGCTGTCGTGTTACCACGGAGGCCGACGGAAGCGCCCTTTGAATTTTTCACTTTTCTGCTTTGAATTTGTTTCGGATTTAGTGCTTCGGATTTCGGATTTTCCCCCTTCACCCGGGCAACAAGCGCAGCCTATCCAAAACGTCATTGCGCAAACTTTTATGGCGCCGACCTCCTCCGTCTCCACTGCCCGGCATCGTCCAAAAAATACTCGATTCGATCGTGCAGCCGGCTACTTCGTCCCTGCCAGAACTCCACCTTGGTTGGCCGAAGGCAATACCCGCCCCAGTGCCGCGGGCGGGGGACCTCGCCATTTGGATATCGCTGGGCAACCGCCCGCTCCAGGCTCTCCAGTATTTCCCGTGAGGCGATCGTTTCGCTCTGCGGCGACGCCGCCGCCCCAATCCGCGACTTGAGCGGGCGCTGATTGAAATATTCATCCGACTCCGCCTCGCTGGTACGCTCGATGCGCCCCTCGACGCGCACTTGCCGCTCAAGCTCCGGCCAGAAAAACGCCAGTGCCGCCCGCGGGTCGGCATCCAGTTCGCGTCCCTTGCGGCTCAAATAGTTGGTGAAAAACGCAAACCCCCGAGCATCCACCCGCTTGAGCAATACGATGCGCGCCGACGGTGAACCATCCGCCGAAACGCTCGCCAGCGTCATGGCGTTGGGTTCGTTGGCCCCGGCGGCAATCGCTTCATTGAGCCAGCGCACAAACTGCAGAATCGGATCGGCATCCACATCGGCTTCCGACAGCGTACGCTGCTTGTAGTCAATGCGTAGGCGGGAAAAATCGGGGGAACGCCCCTCGACAGATGGGTTGATCGCCGCTGAGCCGCATACGTCTTCGTGTTGACTGCCGCTCATGCTGTTGGATCATAACCCAAACAACCGGAGTGCGCGAATGGCACGAACGC
The DNA here is from genome assembly GCA_035648595.1 of Tepidisphaeraceae bacterium. Classification (GTDB taxonomy): domain Bacteria; phylum Planctomycetota; class Phycisphaerae; order Tepidisphaerales; family Tepidisphaeraceae; genus RYN-428. The sequence continues at coordinate 22,959 of DASRLH010000394.1, read as the reverse complement.
AGGCGCCCCGATTTCGCGAACAGGGTGGATGGTCCTTTAACATCGTGCGAGAGTCGGTTATGATTAATTGTGAATTCAGTTGACGTGTACGGAAATCCCCGCATTATTCGTATTGGAGGCTCTATGGCCCAGTTTTCGTTATCCAGCGCCGGCGCCGACGACGAGTACGCCGCCGAAAAAATGTCCGACTTTTTCGGCCCCGGCCAGGTGGACCAAACAGTCCGCCAGGCGATCCATTTCTGCTGGATGACATTGCCCAAGGAGAGAAAAAACGCCGACGAACTGGAAAAACAGATGCGGCGAATCGTGGATCGCGCCCTCAAGGATTTCCGCAACGATGCCGAGCAATTTGGTCGAGGCAATAAGCAATGATGCAACTGCCCAATCCCAAGCCGTCCCAGTTATGGGCCGAATTCAAGGCGTTCGCCTTCAAAGGCAACCTGATTGACCTGGCGGTGGCCGTGGTGATCGGAGCGGCGTTCTCCAAGGTCATCGACGCGGTCGTCAAGGACATCATCATGCCGCTGGTCAGCTACCTTCTCCCCGGCAAAGCCGGCTACGAATCCTGGCACCTGGGCCGGCTGATGATCGGACATTTGCTGGCCGAACTGCTCAACTTCCTGATCGTCGCGGCAGCGGTCTTCCTGGTCATCGTGAAACTCATCGGCGCGATCATGAAAAAATCCACCGCGGCCGCCGCCGACGAACCGGCCACAAAAGAATGCCCCCTGTGCCTATCCGTGATCCCCGCCAAGGCAACCCGCTGCAGCCAATGCACCGCCGATTTGCCCCCAGCTCCGGCAAACTCGCCGGCAACCTGACCCGCCCGCGTGGACCGCGGGGCGTTCAAGCCGAAAAAGGCACTTGATCCAGATGCATTCCCCTGTAAAATCCCTTCACGTCGATTGCGCGAGCAGACGTTTGGGGAATGGTGTAACGGTAGCACAGCAGACTCTGAATCTGCTTGTCTAGGTTCGAATCCTAGTTCCCCAGTTTTTTAGCCATCCTTCACGGGTGGCTTTTTTTACGGACATTTCGCATCAAACCCCTTGTTTTCAAGCCTATTCGCATCATTTGGCGTTACCGTTGGATTGTCGGCTTGCGGCAGGGAGCGGCATGAAACGGCGTTGCGGTGGTAGCATATTGGTATCAAATGGTATCAGGGAGCGCGTTGGCAGGCGGGTGGGATTGGATTTGACGGCAGGCGGTCATCGGACTAGCCTACTCGCGTTCTGTTGGGTTTTGATTCGCACGCACGGTTGAGGTGGTAAGCCGTCTGACAATGCCCCGCCAGGAACGGAAGGAGTCCCGCATATGATGGGAACCCGAAAGATGCGGCAGTGGCGAAATTGGCAGACGCGCCGGATTTTCAATTCGGTACCTTAACCAGTGTGCGGGTTCGAGTCCCGCCTGCCGCAGCTTTTTTTTGATTTCAGTTGTTGCCACGGCGTCGATTGCCGATATAATGTTTGACACTGGTTAAGGAAGCCGGGTGAAACTCCCGGCGCGTTATGCGGACGCCTGTATTGAAAGCAGGCGTCCATTTTTTTGCGACGCTCCGCTCACCGGCTTGCCGCGCCGCATCCACCGACGTCGCATTGCCCACCGCGTTTTTTGCCGCTTAAAGGCACATTCGGGATTTCTCACTGCGCTTAATCGCAGTGACATTTGCCGAATCCCGCACCGGACGCCAGAATCGCCTATATCAGCCGCAGGTAACTGGCCCACTTCTGATACGCCCCCGGATGTCCCCAGCCCGTGAAATGCAGAATCGACGGGCGCGCCCCATTCGCGCGGAGAACCACGCCTTCATCGTCGAAGTCGAAATAGGTGTTCGCCGGCCCGAGAGTCATATCCGTGGTGCTGACTGTCGCGGCCAGCGTGCATCCTGTGTCGAGCATGATACCAGTCGAGTCCGTAAGATAGCGGCACTGGAATAAGTGCTGGTCGTTACCCCGCATATCGCGGGTATCCCAGAACCTTTCGACGTCCGGCGTCGGTGAGGGTGTCGCCGCGTCGAGTTGCGCGTGCAGCGTTGCCATGTCTTCGAGCAGCCGGCAGGCGAAGTCCCGTTCACCCAGCCATACGCCGGCGTTAATCCATCGTCCCCCAGGCCCGCCGGGTGGGAAGGCTTCGATAAATGCGTTTTTCGATGGTGCGTTCGATTCGACGATAGGCCAACATCCCGGTTCGACTGACATGAGCAGTTTCGCCCCGGACGTATTGAAGGCGGCGCAGGCTTCAGCCAGCGGGCGCGCGAGTATGCAGTCAATCCCATCGGCGAATAGGATGTGCCGGAAGTGCGCCGGCAGCGTGCGCAGGTGATGCAGTAGATGCACGACCTTGGCTTCGTAGTGCCCGGCATATTTCGTCCCTTCGCCGAACGCAAATAGCCGATGGCCGCGCTTAGCCACTGAGCGGGAAAACACGCGAATCGCCCTACTCGCCTGTCCGGCGGGATACTCGGCGACGGTAACGATTGCCGTGTTTTCTGGCGTAGCCCCGGTGCCCGATGCGATGGGTGCGGCGATGGAGTCGGCGGGCGCGAACGCCCAAACGCTATGGCGATGCCAGTTCGGCCGGTCGCCAGCACACTCCAGAGTCACTTCTCCCGGCCCGATGATGCACGGCGCGGTGGCATCGCCTGCGCCTGTCGCGGTGCCCAGCCAGTTATGATTCGCGTAAAATTCGACTGGTGGCCCGAGTTCGGCGCTCGCATTCATGAAGCCCGTCACCGTCACTGGCCGCTCCAGCGCAACCCTTACCCTCGACGGCGAGTGCGCGGAAATCGTCGGCTGGCCGTGTAGGTGGATGGGCGCCAGCAGCGTCCCGCCATAGCCCATGTGGCCATCCACTCCAGGCTCGCCATATCCCACGTCGGCATTCCATATTTCGATGCCCAAGCTGTCGATTCGGTGTGGGAAGTTCACGGGGTCATCTTGGTGTCGGGGTAGTCGGCGACGTCTTCTTCGAGGAACGGCTCATCGGGTTGGAACCACAGATATGGCGGTGCGGTGTCGGCGAGAGTGATGCGTCCGATGGCCGGCCAGTCGCCAGCGCCATCAATCATTTCGGCGAACGTGGGAACCAGGCGGCGCATATCACCGTCAGAAATGAGGCGTAGCGTGCTGTCATCATCAGAGCGGACGAAAACGCCAAGCCTACGCTGGCGATTCACCGGCTCCCCGCTCAGTGGCGAGTAGCAATTATTTGCGTTTTCAGTGAAGCCGATGAAAAAATAGCAACGCATCATTTTCGCGGACGTCCCTTTCGCCGTGGCGGTTCCGGCAGGACAACGTGTATCGGTGCATCGGCAAGCAACGTCGGGTAGCAGATTATCGCCCGCCGCCAACCACGTCGGCGTGCATCCGCTATACGAAAACGCGCCCCGTCCACTTCCACAATCTCGCCAATCGCCGGCTGTGCTGGCAATGTCACGGTAGCGAGCAGCCTGCCGTTCACCCCGTCGATTATTTCGACGCCTGCCAGTGGGTAGACTTCAGACGGGATAGGCTGGGTTGGCTTTCTTCGCATCGCATCCCGAAAAAAAACGCGGCTTCACCCGATAGACCAGTTCACAGGCGAACCGCGATATTGCGGCAGAACGCCCACCGCGAAATATAAAAAGCGCCGGCGCGATGGACAACGCAACCGGCGCCGGGAAAGCGCGGCAACGTGCCACGCGGAAGGAGTTCACTGTAAGGCTTGCCAGGCATCCAGATTCGCCAGCAAGCGCCCAGCCTTTGCCGTATCGCGCACGTCGCCGAAAAGAATCGAGGCAATCGCCCGCAAGACGTCATGCCGCTTTCGTTGCCGCTCAATCTCTGCCAGTTCTTCCGGTGTAGGTGGTGCCGGTGGTGCCGGCTTTTCAGCGGGTGCCGTGCCGTACTTGCGGTGCAGGTAACTGGCGAGGGTAGGCGCGGCAGTATCTCCCGCGAGGATTGACACGGGGCGCAGTTCTTCGCCTTGTCCAGCGCCGACACACATTTCGATATCCCCACGGTGCGAAGCTGGCAGATACTCCGGCAGTTTCAGTACCCACGCCATCGCGCATGCCGAAGACGGTGAAATGTCGGTGGACGTGGCGAGTGCGAACGTCGGGTTTTCGCTGGCGTCGGGTGCCGGCAGTGCGTTCACGTCGGCGAGCGCCTTCACCAGCGCCGCCGGTGCTTCGGTGGTGTCGGCGATAGCCAAGCTATCCCGACAGAGCGCCCACGGTTGCGACCGATCTAGCGGTTCACGCGAATCGGCATAATGCCCGAGAAGCTGGCTTGTCCGGCGCAGGGTGTATTTCGACATTGGCGAATCTCCGATTACAAGCCAAGCAATTCGGCAGCGGGTTGTCCCGCTTCGTCGGCGACGTGCTGATTCTCTGCCGCATGCGATATGGCGGCGCCCACAGCCGCGCCCGCAAGCTCGATAGCGGACAGTCGCTCGGCAGTGCTGGTTCCAGTGCCGTTGAGTGCCGCGATAATCGTCGCGAGTTCGCCGACGTCGCCGGTCACTTGTGCGACCGCCTTGCCTGCACGGAAAAGGGTGAAGGGTTTCGTCTTATCGGCTCGCTCCAGGGTGTATGTGGGAGTGCTCATTTGGCGGTATCCTTTTTTTTGTCGGTGTCGGGAAGTTCTTGCATGTCAACGCATTTGAACGCAAATCGGCGTAGCGCGGCTTTGAGCATTTGGCGCAATCGAACAATCTCGGGAACGGTGCTCTTCGTGGATTGAAACGTCAGAACGTAGCGAGTCACTTCACCACTCCCATACTCACCAGAAAGTTATCAACGCCGGCTCGCAACCATGCGCGTCCACGCCGTCCCGGCCACGCCAAAGGAGAAGGGAAGGTGCCAGCGGCAACGTGTCGGCTCAATGTAGAGTTAGACCATCCCATGCGTGCCATGAGTTCGGGTGCGAACACGATATCGGCGCTGTCAATCTCGGCGACAGGGTGCGGCGCATTGCGTTTCACAACCACTCAGACGCCACGCGGGCGCACAATCCAAGTGCCGGCGCGACTTGAACGCTCGGCTGTTTGCAAGTGCCAGGGTTTCGGCGACGTGAAGCGGGTAGGGTTATCGGCGCGGGTCGCAAGTGCCAAGATGCCACGGCTCGGCAACGGTGTCAGCGTAGGACACTCTTTATCGACGACGTCCGAACCACCGGCGGCGCGGCTCAACACAATGGACGTCCGAACCACAAGCCATTTCACATCGCCGATTCGAGCAGCGCGGTGAACATGGCGGCGCGGTCATTGCCAGTGACATTTCGATTATCGAGCGCCATCCGTCTCTTCATACTTATTCGGGTGTCCCACCGGGACACTGTTTAGCAGTTAAAGGGTGTCCTACAGGGACACTGTTTAGGCATTGCAGAATCTTGTTAAACCGTGCTAGAAAAGGACACTGTTTAGCGTCAGATTCTTGCTACGGATTTCATGCGTTGGCGTGAGATTCGGGTGTGAAATAAGCGGCGGTGCGGCGGTCGGGTGCCGGATTGGGACACCCTTTACGCGGCAAGCCGGTCAGTGCCGGCAGGCGGATAGGCTTGGATGGGTGTTGGTTTGGACACCCTTTCCGGCAGGACAACGCGACGACGTGCCGAATGGGTGCGCCCGCCGCCAGCGGACACGTTCACCAGCAGTCCGCGATTGAGTAGTGCGCGGATACCCTTCTTCACGTTACGCTCTGACAAGCCGATAAGCGGCGCAATATACTTTGGCGTCGGATAGGCAATGCCAGTGGCTTCGTCGGCGTGAGTGGCGAAAGCGTAGAGTACCTTCCATTCCTTCGCCGGGAGTTCGGCAATCCATCCGCCAAAATACAGCTTGTTTTGAAGGGTTACGCTCACATCGCACCATCCATTTCTGGCGGTGCCTTGCGTGCGCGGAGTGTTGTGCTATAATCCATGTGCTTACTCGATTCTCAAGCGCCACCCTTGCTTTGCCGGCTGGGTGGCGCTTTTATTGGCAGGCAATGTTATCACGCGGCGCGGTTCGCCGCTAACCCACGTCGCATCTCCTGTTGCCGAACGGTCAAGAATCCCTTGCCGCTTGGCTCGATAGCGGCTGGCAGTTCATCCCGTAGCATCCGAACGATTTGGTTCACATTGCCAATGGTGCCGGCGTGTGAAAGGAAGTGCGCCCACGGCTCCCGGAGTTGTTTCGTCGCCGTGTCATACTGAAACACGTCACGCATCTTGTCGGCGACGGCGCGTAGGTCACTTTGTATCTCTTCAACCTTCACGATGTAGGCGTCCCACGGCTTTTCGTCGGGTGCCAGCGGCTTGGCAGGCGCGACGGCTGGCGTCGATTCTCCCGCGTCAATCTCACCGTCCAAGCCATCCGAACAACCGTCGTTGAGCAGTGGGTCATAATCGACGGCAGGTGCCTTGCCGATAGCGCCCGTTTGCATCGTCGCGGTGGTGCCGTGCTTGGTGGTGTAAGTCCGGGTGGCGGGTGATTCTGTCGCCGGTTCGTCATTGTTCACTGATAATAGTTTCAGTGACGCGCGTACATGGCCGACGTACGGCTGGCTTACGGCGCATCGTCGCGCTATCTCCCGGTCGCTCCAGTTCACCCACTCAGGGTCGCCAAGCATGGTCTCAACGGCGCGCCGCTTGTCGGCATTGGTTCGCCGTAACCCATGTGTTGCGTTGGCGCCCACGGATTGAAGTATGGCATCCCGGCGCGTGCCAGGGAGAACGGTGCATGGCATGGCGTCCATCCCGCAGGTGCCATAGGCGGCGTAGCGGTGAAAGCCATCCACCAACCAGAACGTATCGCCTTCGCGTACCACAGTGGCAGGCGGCAGGGTGGTGCCATCCGCCAGCAGTGCGGCATAGGCGGCAACGGTATCCGGGTCTATCGCCGCGCGTTGCTGCGTACCGCCATCCCGGCGAATATCGGCGAGTTTGATTTGCTCAAGTTGCGGTGTCTCTGTTGGTGTAGTCATCGGTTCGTCTTTCTGGTGCTGGCACGCTGAAACGCGCCAGCACCTGTCGTTTACGGGTGGGTCTCAAGCCATTGGGAGCGTGCGCAGGTAGGTTTGAATCTCGCTGGCAAGCCATCGGTATCGCCGTCCAAATCGGCGCGGTGCCGGGAAGTCGCCGGCTTTCGCTAAGCGGCGCAGGGTCTTCGGTCGTACCTTCACAAGTAACGCCACGTCGCGCGTGTCAATCAGGCGGTCATCAGTGCCGATGGGTGCCATTTCGCATTGAATCATATTATCCCTTTCGTGTCCTTTACGGACTCAGACGGTCGTTGGCGATTGCGCGGCAGAAAAAAAATTTGCATCGGTCGCTGGCAAGTTTGTTTGTGGTGCATTCCCGTTGTCCGCTCATATGTACGTCAATCCATATGTGCGAATTCGATGTAGTTGCCGCGCCAAACTACATTGCAGTTTTCGTAACCTTAATCCCGCTTCTCGATACGCGGTTGGATGGTTACGAAAATAATGAGCGCGATTTCACTTCGCCGGGAGTGCCGGGAAAAAAAATGAAGTGCCGGGGTGTCGCGGACGACAACGCGCATTGCGCTGTCGCCGGTTGCTATACAACGTAAAACAAGAGAGATTTTCGCGTTCTGCTTCTTGACACGCCATCGCCGCTCGATATCCTTCGCCGCGAATCGTTCGGACATTTCAGGTCGGTCACAGCGGCAGGGATTGCCTTGCGCGCGCATATGGAGACGCCATGTCACTCAGGGATTGGTTGGACGCTATACCCGCAGGTCGGTTATCGCGCGAGCTCAGGGACGCCGAAGAGCGCGTTGTCGGTGAAGTCCAGGGAGATATCTACTCGCTCATCGCGGATTGCAAATTGATTTGCGTTTGCCTTCGCCGTCATAGGTCACTCCCGAAGTTCTCCGACATGCCGGCATGGTTGCGCGGTAAGGGTGAACGGGTGCCACGGCTCGCCAGTAACCCACTGACGATGGCTCAGCACACGCTGCTCAGGGAGCATGTCGAGGCGGTGGTGGAGAATCTTGCCACGCCAGCGCTAAGGTATGTGACGCGGATAAAGAATCCCGGCGACGAAGAGGTGGAACGTCGGCGACGAATGCGGCTCTACTCCCGTCAATGGCGCGATATCGAGCGGTGCTTCGGCGCCAAGGTGGATGATGGGTGCCGGTGCGGCTCCAAGGCGAAGGCGGTATGGTGCCATGAGCGGTATACCATCAGCCAGACCGGCGAATCACGGGAGAGGCGTCGTACGTTCGATTCATTGCGGGATGCCGCTCGATACGCTACCCGAGTCAGCGGCGAACAGATTAACCGCAGTCGGATTCGCACGGCGATTCGTTCGTCCCTTCGTTGCGCCGATCGTCAGTGGGGATTCACCGATGAACCGGCGAAGCATTGCCGCACGGGTCGCGAGCGTGCCGTGGTATGCGAGACGACGGGCAGGCACTTCGACACGCAGGCAGAGGCAGCGGCGTATGCGAGGATAGGCACGGCGACGATGAGCGCGGCCATGCGGCGAGGTGGTACGGTGCTGGCGAAGTGGCAGACGCAGACGGCGCTGAAGTTCGTGCTGGCGGCGTAACCACAAAACGAAAATCTCAAAAAACTGGAAACATATTTCTGTCCTTTAGTGCAGTGTAAACGGGTGGCTCTTCCGTGAGTATCAAATCGGGTTTGCTCCATATGTCCCGCCGGGATGGTTATGATAATGCACATTTGAGCAACCACGCTTGTTTGTCGTGGTGCGGCAGGGAGCGGCATTACCGTGGTCTATAGCGCCGCACGCTTGGACAATCTCGCTCATGCCAGAATCAATACCTGTCGCCGACGAAGATGCAGACGATGAACGCGCCGACGTGTCGATTACCCTGTCGCCGCTTCTCTTGAACGTGCATCAGTTGGGCGCGATGCTCGGCGGTATCAGCCAGCGCAAAGTGCGTGCGATGGTATCGAGCGGTCAGATACCACGACCGCTGAAGATTGGTCGGTTGTCCCGCTGGCGTCGTGCCGACGTGGAGCGGTGGGTGGTCGGGTTAGCTGCCTAGCCGCTCCAGCGCAGAGCGTTCATCGTCGGGTCGGAAGTGAACGTAATGCTTCAGGGTGGTTCGGATATCCCGGTGTCGTGCCAGCTTCATCAGCACTTCTGGTCGGATGTTTTGGTCTGCCAGGTGGGTGATGAACGAGTGCCGCAAGGCATGAAAATCAATCTCACGGGTATCGACGCCAGCGACCGCGCAGTCGGCGTGTAACACGCTCACGGCGATTTGCTTGCGAGGGACGGCGAAGATAGCGGCGTCCCGTGCCTTACCCTTGCAGAGTGCTTGCAGCGGGCCCACCAGTGCCGGGTGCATCGGCAGTATTTGATGCTCACCTTTGTATTTCGCATCAGCCGCGTTCACCTTGACAGTACGCTTGGCAAAGTCAAAGCTCGCTGGCGTCATGGATTCACACTCGGCACGTCGAAAGCCGGTGCGCAGTGCGAACAGATAGAGAGTTCGCCGGTGTGCATCGGGTGTTTTTTCAATCAGTGCCTTCGCTTCATCCAGGGTCAAGGCGCGGCGGTGTCGGGTCTCATGTCCTTTCGTCTCAAGCATCTTGAACCGGGAGAGGATATTACGCTCTACGGCGCCGGTCTCTTGCAGGTAATTCAAGAACGCTCGCACGGATGATACCCGGCGGTTCACCGTCTTTCGGCTATCCGGCTTGGCCGGCCCGGTGGGTGAATGCCATTCGGGATAGCCGACAGTGCGGCAGAACGTGCGCCATTGGTCAACGTGGGCGCGGGTCAAGGCGCTGGCGGACGTAATGCCAGCGCGTTCGATGCAAAGCCGCACGTCCCGCACGGTATAGGCGACGTGGTTATCCGAACGTGCGTTGGCCTGCATCGAGGCTTTGAACGCTGCCAGGTGGTCGGCAGACGGCTTGGCGCGCTCGATACGGCGCGAGTCGGCGGCAGGGTCAATGTCACCCAGCTTGATTCGCCGTGCGGCATTCTCCCGCTCGTCGGCCAAGCGTTGCGTCTCTTTCTTATCCGTGTACCCTGTTACCCAGATTTGTTTGCCGTTGTGGTCACGGTATTTGAATCCCCACTTACCCGACCGCTTGACGAAAGTAGCCACTTAGGCTCCCGGTTAGAATTGAGTGCTTTTGCAGGGTCATGGTAGCATATTGGTAGCACAAGTCAAGAAAAATCCGTCCAGAATGTCAAAAAAGCCGTTTTGTATTAGGTTCGAATCCTAGTTCCCCAGTTCACCATGAGAGCATTGATCCCGACACGCGCGCCGACACAGCTACTCGGAATAGCATTATTCGCAATCGGCGCATTCTCGTTGGCGCGAACGGCTCTCGGAGCCGATCGGCAGCCGGCTGCCGCGAACTCGCAGGCGCGCGATTACCGCTTTGATGGGAAAATCTCGCGCGAGGTGCTGGAAAATTATCTGTCGCGCTCGGTTTCCTTCACGGAGCTGCTTCACGATGACGTGAGCCAGCCGCGCGACAACCGTGGCGTTGATCCGCGCGACAACATCCGTTTCATTCTCAACACCCGCGCCAAGTTCATCGGCCGGGCCCTCATGTGCTGGGGACGCGAACGGGAATTGGAAACCTTACTTCGTAATGCCAAGGTCTTTGCCGATCGCCTTCATCAGGCCGATCCGGATATCGTCCTCCAAGGCGCGGCGTTTGAAATCGTGACACGGGGCGTGGAAACAATCGAGATTCCAGAGTACGTGCTCAAGGAGTTCGGCCAGCCGATCACCAAACGCAACTTCCGCTTTGACGACATCGGCTACGCCAGCGGAACCCACCGCATGGGCAACGGAAAAATCCCCGACATGAGCCGGCTCGAAGCGCGCATGTGGTTCTATTACCTCTGCACCCGGTATATCGACGTGGGCATCGAAGCGATCCACTTCGGCCAGATCGGGCTGATGGACCGGAACGATCCCAAACACGTCGGCTGGCTGGATATGCTTGGCCGAGTTCGAGCGTACGCGCACCAGCATGCCCGCCGACATTTTGTGATTTGCGACGCCCATACCCCGACCGGCGGGTATGTGGAGAACGGACATCTGCTGTTCGACGCCCACGCCTTTCCGCTGCGCATTTCGCAGGTGCCCGATCAGCCGCTCAAGGGGCAGCTTGAGGTCGGCTATACCGACTCGCTTTTCACGCGCAGTAAAGGCGGCATTACGCCCAGCGGCTGGTCCTGCGAACATCTTCCGTTCCTGGTCGAGTTTGATAACTTCGGGGGCCGTAATCAGGGGCATTCCAGCCAAGGCACCATCTTCATCTGGGGTTATGATGAGATCACCTGGTTTTCGGTCCTGCCCGAGGCGCAGCGCAACGCGTGGCTGCATTACGCCTGGAAATGGATCGGGCAGCACGATCCCAACGGCCATCTCGAGATGCCCGGCAGCCGGGTCATCACCCCCGCGCGCAACAGCGGCGGCCCGCGCTGGTTTTGGGCCAATACGCGCAGCGATGCCTGTCCCAATGGCTCAAACACCGAGCAGACCATCAAGGAAATCTGGGCGGGGGACTCGAGGAGAAAGTAGCTCCCACACTAAACCAGGCGTGTTTGCGTCGGCCATTCGTTGCACCCCTGCCGCGCGGTGATATGCTCGATCAAGGTCGAGCCTGTTTTTGCATTTAGGTTCCCGCGGCATGGAGCGTACTTCCGATGGAGATCGCCGTTGTTCCAGTCCCGGTCCCCCAAGCCGTGTGCGGCTGCCCGGTGGATCGTGTCCTGACGGCGGATCAATCGTGGCTGGCGATCGGGCCGGCGGGGCGGGGGGTGGTGGTGAAACGCATCGACCGCGATTGCCTGCTGCACGGCCAGCTTCATCCGCATGTGCGCGACCGCCTGGGCCGCGTGCGCGAACTGGCCCATCCGGGGGTGGCCAATCTGTTCGGCGTCGAGCGCGAGGGAGCCGAGGCGTATCTGATCTGGGAGTTTGTCGAGGGGGTGTCGTTTGACGAATACGCGGCAACTCCGGGGCGCACGCCCGCCGATCTGGCCGCCGTTGCACGCGAGCTTGTGCTGGCGGTCGATCTGCTGCATGTGCAGGGGATCGTTCACGGCGCGCTGATCCCGTCCAATGTTTTCATTTCCCCCGGCGGCGTCGTCCGGCTGACGCATATCAGCCCGCTGCTTTACACCGATAAAGCGGTGGATGTGGAATCGGTGCTGAACATTCTTGAAGCCGCCGCCGAGTCGCGCGGCGCGGAGGGGCGCGATTTGGCCGCCGTGGTTGGCGACGCCCGGCAGGCAAGGGTCGGCCTTCGGCAACTCGCCACGCGACTTGGCGCGCTGCTGGGGCCGCGCGACGCAAAAACGCCCGGCGCCGCGCAAGCCCAGCCCGGCGGCCTGGAACGCCGGCGGGCATTGCTGGCGGCGCTTTTCGTGGCAATCCTGGGCCTGGCAATCGCCGCCGGCGTCTGGTATGCGACCCGCTCCAGCCCGCTCTTCACGCCCCACAATCCGCCCCGCCAGACGCCATGACGGCGCAGTCATTTCAGCGGGCGCGTGATCGGGCCATTCTTCGCCGCGGGCGGGTTCCACAAAGCCACGTCGCGGAACTGGCCGCCCTGTTTCTGCTCGTTGTTCCGGCGGCCGGTTCCATCGCCGAAATACAAGCCGTATTCCGGCCAGTCGAGGCGGTAGAACAAGCCATCCTTCGCGTTGTAACGGGAATAGACCAGTGGCCGGTCCGATCGATCGGGCAGGCCGCCCTTGATGAGCGCGTATCCCAGTGGCCCCCAGGCATCGGTGAGGGGTCCGGGGAGGTAGGGCTTGAGATCGGCCAGCGAGGCTGGCCAACGCGCTTTTTCAAAACGGTACAAGTGGCAAGCCAGCGACATCGCCGCGAGCTTGCGCTCCGTTTGTATGCGCCGCAGGCGCGTCCGAAAGGCGTCGTAACGCGAGGGATCGAGTTCAGGGAAGTTGCCCCGGCGGAGCCCTTTCTCAAAGCGCGCGGCGGAGTCGCCGGTGGTGAATAATTCGCCGATCAGGGCCTTGGCGGCGCTGACTTGCAGGCTCTTGTGATCCGCCGGGTCGGTGCCCAGCACGATTTGCGTGGTCATTGCCTCCAGGCGATTCAGCCCCGAGGCGCGCACTCCGCCCGCCGTTAGCGCCTGCGAAATTCCCTGGTCGGGCATCGAATCCATTAGTTCGGCCAGATGCAGATCGTCACGCACCAACTCGATTGCCTGGGCATCGTTGCCCTGTAAATGCTGATACATCGCGGCATCGCTCACCTCGCTGGCGATCATCCGGCACCGGCTCAGATACGCCGGCTCGGTGCCGGCTCCCCTCGCAGCCGCGGGCCAATTCGAACTGTTGAGGGGCCTGGCCTCGCGGACCAGCGCCAGTGCGGGCGCATTGTATTTGTATGCCTGTTTTTCCAAGCGATGCCATTCCGGCGGGTAGGGCGCGAAATCATGGAAACCCACGGGTGAAGCGGCGGGGCACTCAATCCCCATGCGATACCCTTCGGCAATATGCGCCGACGCCCGTTCGTACAGCGGCCAGGCATCGCCGGATGGGCGCGTGGTTTGGCTGGCGGCGCCCGATGCAAAAGTCGCAACCGCTAACGCGAAAATGATTGAACGCATGCCGATCTCCTTGTTACATCCATAGGACGGAGCGGCCAAGATCGAATTTCAAATCAGCGGAAAAAAAAGCGGGCGAACCTGGGCGGTACGCGTTCCGATCCCTCACGGATGTTAACCTGCTCAGGGCGCAGCTAATTCTTAGTATGGCTGCGACGACTCAACTTGTTAGGATGCCCGCTATGCGGATCGAACTGAATAGACCGGAGTTAGAGAAATTCATCGACGAACAAGTGGGCGCCGGCTGCTATCCATCGGCACAGGCCGCTGTGGAGGCCGCCATCGAGCGGATGATGCTGAGCGCCGAAGAGCTCGACGATGAAACCGCGGAGGCAATCAACCGGGCGGAGCAACAGATCGATCGCGGCGAAGGCATCGATTTTAACGAATTTGCTGCTCACATGCGCAAGAAAATCAAAGTCGGTTGATGCATGCCGTCTCCAGCAATTCCTCGCGCGTGTGGCCTTGTGAATTAACGCCGGGAATCTCTTCAATCCACCCGATCCACCAGGGGCCATCACGTTGAATCACGAATCGATAAGTTGCCGTGGGAAGATCGTAGCAGCGCATGAAACCGATTTCGATGTGAACGGCGCCCGCCGCTGGACGTGAGCAGATGGTTCAGCCGGTGTCCGCGCTACCCACCGAAGTGACCGCAGGAAACTAGCGTAACACAGCCCCGCCCACAGTCTCAATGCTTGCGATATGAAGATATGAAACGAACTCGATTTTATCAGATGGGCTGCCATCCGCGTCGGGATGCACGATGGCCATGGCGCTGCGGGCCAACACGGCCATCTCCGGATGGCGAATCTCAAATATTTCGCCGTTGCTGGTTTTGACGCGCAGCGGCTCAAACGGCCGCCGGGTCAATAGCGCTTTGATTGACTCAAGTGTCATGGAACGATTATACGCAGCAGCCGAATATCGGCAAGCCGAAGGCGTTTCTGGAAATGCGGCATGCAGGTGTGGCGTCAAGCGGATCGCGCGAAGCCAATCGGATCGCGGTGCCGCCGGAGGGCCGGGTTGGCGCGACCTCCGACGGCGGTGCTTGCGCGCCCCTTTGCAGCGTTTTGTCCTTTTGGTTTTCGTCGCCACTCCTCCTTGAGGTGTTCAATTCCCTGCCGTTTCTTTACTTCGGGCTATCCGTTGCAAGCGTTGGGTTGATTTTGTTCGTATGGGCGAAGGCGACCTTGAGTACCGAGTACAGCCCGTGCTTCGATTCCTTTATCGCAACCCGGGTTATCACGTCAGGGCCGTACTCTAGGATTCGGCATCCAATTTACTCCGCGAATTTGCTAATGCTCTGTGGGATATTTCTAGCGTCAGGTTCATTGTGGATCGCTTTGAACGTCGTTCTCGTGGCCGTCTATTACTCTATCGCGGCCGGGCGAGAGGAAGCTGCACTCGCGCAAGCCCTTCCTGATTATCTGGTTTACGCGCAGCGAACCGGTCGCTTTGTCCCGAAAATAAATCCGCCCTGAGACAATCGGAGTGCGATGCGACAACCGTTTAGTCAGACTCAATTTATCCGGATGACGTGCATCGAGAATTCCTCAATCGCGCCGACGTCTTCTTCCACGTCGCCGGCTCCGGCCACGAATCCAAGGCGGTTTTCGCCCGTCACCTTTTTGCCCAGGATTATCTCCATTGCCACTACCGCGACAAATCTCTGATGTCGCGCGCGGCATCCCTCCGGTGCAATTCTTCAACGCGTTGCTTTGCAACGCCGCGGGGCAGTCGACGGGACGGCAGATGAGTGCGCATGTTTGCGATCCGGGGCCGCATGTGAAGAGCATTAAGGCTTACCGGCAGTTGGGATATGCGCCCGGCGATTTGGATCTGATCATTCCGCATCAGGCGAATGGGCGAATTATCGAAGCCGTGCGGGCGCGGCCGGGGTGCGAGGCGGGGCGGGTGCGCAATGACGTGCGGCTGCACGGGAACACATCGTCGAGCACGATTCCGCTGTCGCTGGCCGGTGAGCTCGCGGGCGGCGGGAGCGGGCGGCGGATCGGATTGTGCGCGTTTGGGGCGGGGTTCACATTCGGGGCGGCGGTGTTGGAAACGGGTTAGGTGAATGAACAGCGGAGCGCGATTCGCGGTTGCGTGCGGTGATCGCGGGTTATGCTCGCCCGTTCGCACCCAATCGCAGGGGCTCCGCCCCCGCACCCCCGAAGTTTTGCGCATGGGTGCCTCCAGCAGGTGGGGGGAGATGGAGGCGGTCTTGGCCGTGTCGCAAAAGCGCTGATTCGAGGTGCTCAAAGCGATCCGGCCGTGAGGAAGAGTCGACCGAATACGATTGACCGGATTCGCCCTGAAGCTCCAACTCTGCTGGAGGCACCCATGCGATAAACTTCGGGGTTTGGGGCAGAGCCCCAAGAATATCCGCGCGTTTGCCCGACGAAGAAGTCGGTCGATTTTATCTATGCCGCCGGGGCGGCGATGAGTTGGCGCTCGTAAAGCTGTTGATACGTCTCGCAATTCCCCAGGAGTTCCTCATGCCGGCCCTGGCCGACGATGCGGCCTTTGTCCATCACGATGATCTCGTCGGCGCCGAGGATCGTGCTGAAGCGGTGGGCGATGACGAACGTCGTGCGCTCGTGCATGAGGCCTTCGATGGCTTGCTGGATGAGTGCCTCGCTCTCGGCGTCCACCTGGCTGGTGGCTTCGTCGAGGATCAGGATGGGGCTTTTGCGGAGGATGGCGCGGGCGATGCAGATGCGCTGCTTTTGGCCGCCGGACAGTTGGCCGCCTAGTTCGCCCAGCAGTGTGTCATAGCCCTGGGGCTTGTCGAGAATGAATTCGTGGGCGAAGGCGCGCTTCGCGGCGGCGATGATCTGATCGCGCGGCATCAGCGGGTTGCCGTAGGCGATGTTGTCGGCGACGGTGCCGGGGAAGATCACGCTGTCCTGCGTCACGATGCTGATCTGCTCGCGGAGGGATTTGAGCGTAACCTGGCGAACGTCGATGCCGTCAATGAGCACGCGGCCGGCTTGCGGATCGTAGAAGCGCGGGAGCAGGGCGAGCAACGTGGTCTTGCCGCTGCCGTTGCGGCCGACGATGGCCACGCAACGGCCCCTGGGGATCGTCAGGCTCACGTCCATCAATACCGGCGATGGAGCATTGGGGTAGGAAAACGTGATGTTCTCAAAGCTCACGTTGCGCTGCACGGGCCCAAGCTTGATGCGGGGACGGGAAGAAGCAACGGGAGCAGGCGGGACTGTCGGGCGGCTAAGCGAGAACGGATCCGATGGAGCAGGGACAGAGGAAAACGAATTGGCGCCATTGCGGCTGCTCGCGGGCCGGCCATTTCCGGCGGCGGGGGTTGTCGATGAATCCGGTCGCGCCGCTTGTGGCGCCGACCCCCATTCCTTCTTTTCAATCGGCAGATCCATCACCTCGAATATCCGTGCGGCGGCGGCGTTGGCTTTCTCCATCACGTTGTTGACTTTGCTCAGCCGGCGCAGCGAATCGCCGATGCTTGCCAGGCAGGCCATCACGATGATGAAGCGGTCGAACGTGAGCGTGGGCGGGGCGATGAGCATCATGTAGGATGCGACCAGCACCACCGACGCGATGACGAACAGCGTCAGCGTTTCCATGGTTGGCTCGCTGAAGCTGTCGATCCGGCTCATGCGAAGCTGCTCTTCCACGAGTTTGTCCATGATGCGCGTGTACCGCCTGCGCTCGAAGCGCTCGGCGTTGGCGCCTTTCACCACGCGGATGCCCGCCAATGATCCTTCGATCTGCCCGAGCATCTGCGAGGAACTGATCAGCGCCTTTTTGCTGGCGCGGCGCATTTTCTTGCCGAACTTCTTGATGAATACCAGCATCAGCGGCGCGAAAAAAACGATGAAGAGGGTGAGCTTCCAACTGATGAAGACCGCCAATGAAAACATCATCGCCGCCTTCACCGGCTCCTGAATGCTCTGGCCCAGGATCATCTTGAACCCTTCGCCAAGCCCCTGGCTGTCCTGTGTTAATCGGCTGGTGACATCGCTGGTGCCGCGCAGATTGAAATGGCTCAAGGGAACGTGCAGGACGCGATCGTAAAGCCGCCGGCGGATGTCGTTGACGGTGAGGACCGCGGATTTGTCGGATAGATATTCCTGGAAGAACTTCACGATGTTGGAGCTGATGGCCAACGCCGCGATGACCGCGAAGACCATGGCGATGGCCTTCACCGGCTGCGTGGGCCAGCGGGCCGCGAGGTTTCGCGCCGCAGCCAGATACCAGGGAAGCGGGGCAAGCGCGAGCGTGCGCGGGCCGCCATCCCGCACGATCAGCGTGGCCCGCGTTGGCCCTGGCGTGGAGAGCTTTGCCAGTAACGTCGCCATGTCGGCCCGCGTATTGCCGGGCGGCGCCACCAGGGCATCCTGTTCCTTCAACCCCGCGACAGACGCGGGGCGGCCGGCCTCCACGCTCACGATCATCAAATCCCGCGTATCATTGGAAAACTTCACCCCAAGCCGGCGCTGGGCGATTTCGCGATCCGCCCAGGTCGCGATGGTATCGTGCTTCACCAGTACGCGCATGATCGGCAGCAAGGTTCCCATGCCGGCGGTGTTGGCCGCGCTGACGAAGACGGCGCACAGGATCGACACGACCACCATGCCGCGATAGGGATAGAGAAACCCGCACGCCCGCCAGAAGTGGGCGACGCCTTTTTCCTTCTTGCGCCCCTTGTCGCGCGGCTTACGCTCGGCGGAATCAGCGACGACGAGGCTACTACGATCCTCTAAACTCATGCGGGCGGCGTCCTTTGTTCGATAATGGATTTATCGGACGTTAAAGATGGGATACTGTAACTTGTCAGTCGTCAGTTGTCAGTTGGGGATTGTCAGTGGTCAGTTGTCAGTTGTCAGTTGCAAATTGCCGGTAGGCTTCTGAATCTTGCGCGGCAATCGTCAGATGCGCCTTAGCTTAAAGCATCTTTCGACCACCACTGGCAACTGACAACTGACCTCTAACCACTGACAACTGACAACTGACCACTGACCACTGACCACTGACAACGGACTACGGACAACTGACAAAAGCATGCCCGACCCCATTCCCCTATCCAAACCGGACATTACGCAGCGCGAGATCGATGCGGTGGTGGATGTGCTGCACACCTCGACGCTTTCGCTGGGCCCGCGGCTCGATTTGTTCGAGCAGGCGTGTGCCCGCATAGCCGGGCGGGCGCATGGGATCGGCGTTTCCTCGGGAACGGCGGGGCTGCATTGCGCGATGATTGCGGCGGGCGTCACCGAGGGGCATGAGGTCATCACCACGCCGTTCTCGTTTGTCGCGTCGGCTAATTGCGTGCTCTATGTCGGCGCCAAGCCCGTGTTTGCCGACATCGATCCGGGGACCTTGAACATTGACTTGGAGAAGGTGGAAGCCGCGATCACGCCGCGAACAAAGGCGATCGTGGCGGTTGAGGTTTTCGGTAATCCCAGCGGTATGATCGAGCTCGAACAGCTTGCCCGGCGCCATGAACTGGTGTTGATTGAAGATTCCTGCGAAGGCTTCGGCGGCCACATCGGGCCGCGCACCATCGGCTCATTTGGCCGGGCTTCGGTGTTCGCCTTCTACCCCAACAAGCAGATCACCACCGGCGAAGGCGGAATGATCGTCACGGATGACGAGCGGTTCGCCGGCATTTGCCGGGCCGCGCGAAACCAGGGGCGCGAGGGGATGGCGTGGCTCGCGCACCAGCGTTTGGGCTACAATTATCGCCTGGACGAAATGAGCGCGGCTCTCGGATTGGCGCAAACCCAGCGCCTCGAGGAGATGCTGGAAAGCCGCCGCCGCGTCGCCCACCGCTACATCGAAAGGCTGATGACCAACCGCTACCTCATCCTCCCGACTCTTCAGGATGACACGCACATGAGTTGGTTCGTATTCGTGGTGCGCCTCAACGATCTGTTCAGCCCCAGCGACCGCGACGTGGTGATGCAGGACTTGCGCGCCGAAGGCGTCGGCTGCAACAATTATTTTCCGCCGATCCATCTTCAGCCCTACATGATCGAAAAGTTCGGCTACGAGCCGGGCGCCTTCCCCATCTGCGAATACGTCGCCGCCCGCACCCTGGCCCTGCCGTTCTTCGGACAAATCACCGGGCGACAAGTCGATCGCGTATGCGATGTTCTGGAAAAGTCGCTGGAGCGCGTGCTGGTGGGGAATAAGGGACGATTTTGAATTGAGCCAATCAATTTTCCACCGCAGGGGGGACAAGCCACGATCTCCCTCATATCATTGATTGGCTGTGTACCAGGCCGCAAGTCGCGTGAGTTGCAAATGGTCGATAGGAAGAGTGCAAGATGGGCGAAATTGAACGAATCCCGCTGCTGAGCCACGCATTCCAGGGCGGACGCTTTGCAGATCATGGAATTCCTGTAGACGTGGTTGAAGAACTGGTCCGGTATCGACAGGTGCTTCTGGAAACATCCAACGAATTGTGGCGACGGCGCCATCCATGCGGCGAGTTTCCCACAAGCAATTTTGCGGAATCGCTGATTCTTAATTTTTGCGAGTGCCGATGCAATCATGTGACGGTTCGGCTGGAGCGAAGGCTGCCAATCGGAACGTTCCCCTCCCTTCCACAGCCAGACGAAATTGACGACTCCGTTGCACTCATTGCGGAAACGATTGAAGCAGTCAACTTCAATCGCCCGCTTCCGGCCGCATTTCCGCGGCAGTTCCTGTCGCTGTTCCGTGATTATGGAAAGTCTTTGTTGGAGGACGAATGGATCGAGCAAACGCCGGCAAAGTGGGGCCACTCCGTCCGTTATGATGCCCTGACGCGTAATCGGATCCAGCATTGTCCCGGCACGGATGATCAGGTTGCTGACCGTGTCACTCCGATCTGGCAGGAATTCGCGTCCATCCTTGCAAGCGCACCTCCTGATGAGATTTCCCGGCTTCCTCACGATTCCGCGGTTCATCACGATCGGTACATTTCAGGGAAACGGATTTGAGCGGGAATGAGAACCGTTTTCGCGGATAGCTTCTATTGGATTTCTCTCGCAAATCCGAACGACGATTGGCACGAAACCGTGCAGGCTGTGAGTCGGGCGTTGGGTATGGTACGCCTAGTCACGACCGACGAAGTTTTGAACGAGTTCCTTGCATTCTATTCCGGGTACGGACCTTTTTGGCGTGCACAGGCAGTTAGATTGGTCAAGTCGATTGTTGCCAATCCTGGCGTTCAAGTAATTCCGCAGACCCGGTCTTCCTTCGAACAGGCACTGCGTCTCTACGACTCTCGACTTGATAAGGAATACAGCCTTACGGATTGCGCGTCGATGGAGGTCATGCGTGAACTTGGAGTGCGAGAAGTGCTGACGCACGATCATCATTTCACGCAGGAAGGGTATACAATTTTGTTTACCGAGCCCGTTTAGAACCGAGAGGCGCTTCCGCGATCTTTCCCCACCCATACGCCAGCAAAAACTGCCCAAATAGCAACAGCACAATGGCCGGCCCGGTCGGCAGGAACATCCAATGGAAATGGATGGCGATGCCGCCCAGGGTGCCGGCCAGGGCGATGACGAGCGAGGCCAGGATTGCGGGGACGAGGCTTTTGCAGAGGATAAGCGCCGTCGCGCCCGGCAGCACGAGCAGGGCGGTCACCAGCACGTTGCCGGCCAATCGCACGCCGATCACGATGGTCAGGGCGACCAGCACCATGAGCAAATAATGGATAAATCCCACCGGCACGCCCGAGGCCTGCGCGGTGGTGGGATCGAGGCAATACGAGAGTATTTCCTTGCCGAGCAGCACGACGACGGCAACCACCGCCGCGCAGAGCATGGCGGCTCCGATGGCGAACGACGCCGACACGTCCATTCTTCCAAACAGGAATGTGTCCCAGCCCGGCGGCTCCTGCCCGAGCCGCACGTATCGGAAGATGCTCTGCGCCAGTATGCCCCAGGCCAGCGATGCGACCAGGAAAATCCCGATGACCGCATCGCTGTTCACCTGCCCGCTGCGCGTGAAAAATCCGATGCCCAGCGCGGTCAACACGCAGAAGACCACCACGCCGGCATACGGCGCCCATTCGCCATGTTCGGCCAGGGCGGGAAAGGCCAGGGAAAGCAGCCACACGGTTCCCGCACCGCCAAACCCGCTGTGGGCGATGCCTTCGCCGATAAATGCCCACCGGCGGGAGACGACGAAGACGCTCAGCACCGCGCACGCCAATGCCATTGACGCCGCCGTCACCAGCGCGGGGAGCAGGCCGGAGGTTGGATTCGACTGCGCAAGCAACAGGGGCATGGTTGTAACGGGTGCGGAGGCAAAGCACGAATGTAGCACTTGGGCCGTTTGCAATAGACGCACTTGCGAAGGACGTCGAGCGGCATTGTCGTGACACGGGCGTCCCGCCCGTGCGTATTGTTTTGGTGTCAGGGATGTGCCGTTTTCCAACCGCGCCACCCGCACGGGCGAGACGCCCGTGTCACGGCAAGCCGTGCTCCGGCTGCTCGTCAAATCTCGTCATTGCAAACGACTGAAGTATTACGCACAAATGAACGCCCGCGAACGGCTACTTGAGGAAGACGAATTCTTTCACATTCATCAGCACATGTGCCAGGTCGGCCCAGACGCGCGGCTCGCTGAGTTGCCGATCCGGCGGGATGCCCA
This sequence comes from Tepidisphaeraceae bacterium, assembly GCA_035648595.1. Lineage (GTDB taxonomy): Bacteria > Planctomycetota > Phycisphaerae > Tepidisphaerales > Tepidisphaeraceae > RYN-428. Next base: position 758 of record DASRLH010000394.1, on the reverse strand, counting down.
AATCCTCGCCCTGCTTGTGCAGGAACTGCATCGCGGCCGCCGACTCCGCGGCGTCGGGCTTGCGCGCGAATGCCTCTTCATACATGCCGGTGATCCGGGATTCGGGTGTCAGCTCTTTTGGAGCGAGCGTTCGATCCGCCCACAGCCGGGCCTGATCGACCACGAAGGGATCGTTCATGAGAATCAAAGCCTGCGCGGGCACATTGGAGCTGCTTCGGCGGCCGATGGAGCTGAAGGGAATCGGCTGATCGAACGCCAGCATCATCGGCGACAGAAAGTTGCGCCGTTCGGCCAGATAGATGCTGCGGCGGCCCGCGCCGTCGAGCGGCCCGCTGCCGGGCCGGCCCCGGCCTTCCATGAAGGCGGTGAGATAAACGTCCACGGACGGGCCGAACATCCTTTCATCCAACCGCCCGGAGATGGACAGAATCTGGTCGCGGATTTCCTCGGCATCCAGCCGCCGAAGGTTGGCGCGATGCAACAGGAGATTATCCGGGTCGGCCTTCTCGGCCGCCTCGTCGGCGGCGCGGGTGCTCATCTGGTACGTTCGCGAAAGCATGATCTGCCGGATGGTCTTCTTCATGGACCAGCCATCTTGCACGAAGCCCGCGGCCAGGTAATCGAGCAATTCAGGATGCGTCGGCGCGGAGCCCAGTGCTCCGAAATTATCGGTCGATGCCACGATGCCCCGGCCCAGAAGATGATGCCAGAGGCGATTGACCAGCACGCGCGGGACAAACGGGTCGGCGGGATCGAGC
>DASRLH010000393.1:0-2607 GCA_035648595.1 Tepidisphaeraceae bacterium | reverse complement strand
GCCGGGAACCGAGGATTGAGCAGGCTCGAATGCCACGCGGGCAGCATGACACAAACCAACGGCTGGCGCAATGCAGATTATTGCTATTGTCACGCCAAGCAAAATCCCGGACGCCTGTGGCGAGACGCCCGTGATACGATGGTGCGTTGAGCATCGCCGCGCGAATGGTTCACAACCCACCACTATCAACCAACAACGGACAACCCACAACTGACAACCGACCACTGACCACCCACAACTGACAAATTATGCCCACAGATAAAAGTCGTTCCCGCCGGGCCGAGATTCGCAAGAATCGGCCGGACTCAGAGTGGGTCGATTGGCAAAAGCTCAAGAACGAAGGCGCGATCGTCTCGCTGGGGATCGCGGTGGGGTTCTTCGTGATCGCAACGTGCATCCTGATGCTGCGCCAGGATGTGGTGCCCTATCGGCCGGGGCAGTGGCTGAATCACGATGTGGTGAGCCGGGTGCGGTTTAATTATTCGGATGCCAACCGCCTTGACCAAAAGCGGCAGGAGGCGTTCGACCGGGCGCCGCGGGTGTATTCGGAATCTTCCGCCGACGCCTGGGCGGACGTGGAGCACGATCTGATCCAGATACCCGACCGGCTTGCCGGGGGTGGGGATCTTCCCGATGACTTAAAGAACATTTTCGACAGCGGATCGATCACGACGCTGCTGTCCACCCGCAAGACATACGGCAAACGGGTGGCCGACTACATCAGTGAATTGCGCAACTATCGCCAGCCGGCATCGGCGCAGCCGATTATCATTCTCGACAACGACCCGCGCACCGAGGATTTGAAATCCCGGCGGCCCATCCGGCTGGCCGGGCAGGGACTAATGGATCCGGCCAGCGCGTTCGTTCTCAACCCCGCCGATCGCAGTTACCAGGATTTGCGCCACATCCTCACCGAGGCCGCGCGCAAGCAGTTCCCGCTGGCGCTGCAGCCCAAGATCGTGGCGTTCACGCTGGACAAGCTCAAGGCGACCTGGCAACTGGATGGCGCCGCCACCGCCGAGGCCCGGCGCAGGGCCGCCGATGAAGTGCCCAGCACCGCCGGCGAAGTGCGCTACGGCCCCGATGAAGTATTGGTCTTCAAGTCCACCGTGCATCCGCTCGATCAGCAGGGCTGGCAGCTTTTGCGCGCCGAGCATCATTCCTACATCAGGAGCCTGCGGGGATCGCGCTGGAAATCGCGGCTGGGGGTGGCGGGGATCGTGCTGGCCATCACGGTCGTGCTGGCGGCCTACATGGTCTTCTACCAGCCGCGCGTCGTGAAGAACCATTCGCGCGCCCTGGCGATCGCGGCGCTGATGCTGTCGATGCTGCTGCTCAACCAGATCGCCGCCATCGGCAACGGCCCGCTCTACCTGTTCGGCACCGCGCCCACTTTGCTGGTGGCGATGATTTTGTGCATCGGATACGACCAGCGCACCTCCATCGCCATCTCGGCATTTCATGGATTGTTGGCGACGGTTGCGCTCAACCAGGGCGTGGCGTTTTTCGTGGTGATCTGGACCGGCGTGATGACCGCCTGCTTCCTGCTCGACGACATCCGCACCCGCAGCAAGCTGATCGAAGTCGGCGGCGCGGTCGCGCTGGCGATGGCGGCCGTGACGGCCTCCGCCGGCCTGCTCAACTTTGATCCCTGGAACTACATCCAGCAGAATTGCCTGTACGCAGGGGCATCGGGATTGACGGTGGGATTCATCGTGCTGGGTATTCTGCCGTTCGTGGAAAAAGCGTTCAAAATGACCACGAGCATGACGCTGTTGGAGTTGGCCGATCCGAGCCAGTCGCTGCTTCGCCGCGTGGCGATGGAGGCGCCGGGAACGTACAACCACAGCCTGCAGGTGGGCGTGATTGCCGAGGCGGCCGCGGAGGCCATCGGCGCTAATGCCCTGCTTTGCCGCGTAGCCAGCTACTATCATGACATCGGCAAGATCAATAAACCCGACTACTTCGTGGAGAATCAGGCCGGCGGCGAAAACCGCCATCTCAATCTCACGCCAAACGTCTCGTTCCTCATCATCACCGGGCATGTAAAAGATGGCGTGGAATTGGCCAAGGAATACAACCTTCCCGCCGCGATGATGCCGTTCATCCAGCAGCATCATGGAACGACTGTGGTCGAATATTTCTTCCGACAGGCGTGCAACCGCCAGGAGCAGCGCGACCCCGACGGCCCGGAGGTTGAAGACCACCAGTACCGCTATCCGGGCCCCCGGCCCAAGAGCAAGGAGGTCGCGATCCTGATGCTCGCCGACTGCGTGGAGAGCGCCGCCCGCGCCTGCGGCGAGCCCACCGCCAGCCGCGTCGAGGGGCTTGTCCATGGCTTGGCCATGAAACGACTGCTCGACGGCCAGTTTGATGAATGCGACCTGACCATGAAGGAACTTGATTTGATCCAACGCGCGATGCTGAAGACCGTGCTGGGCATCTACCACGGCCGAATCGCGTATCCGCCGGCCAACAACCCCAAGCTCTCCGAAGCCCCGTCTACCGGGGCCGCCGCGATGACAGGCTAAGGCTCTTCTCCCGCTCCCGGCACTCCGGGGGACGGTAGGGGCGGGGGTTTTTACCGCGAGGGCCCAGGAAAAGAAG
>DASRLH010000392.1:0-8926 GCA_035648595.1 Tepidisphaeraceae bacterium | reverse complement strand
GCCCTTTGAGCACCTGCCCGGCAACTTCGTTCACCCGCTCATGGAAAACCTCCCGCGCCTTGGCCAGCAACGTCGCGCTCTCATCGTTGCGCTGCATGGTCAGCCGCAGCAGCCAAAGATCGGGATTTTTGGGAAGGCCTTGCAGAACCTTGTCGGCCTTATCGATGGCGGCGGTAATCTCGCCGGAGCGATATTGCTCGGCCAGCGAATTGATAATCGAATGGACCGATGGGCCATCGCCTTGCAGGAAATGGATGTCCATCAACACCGCGTACCAATTGAGGGCCTGCTCGGAGAGCCCGGCCTCGGCCAACAGGTCCGCCATGTTCTCAACGGCCTCGGCGTCGGCGGGATTGGCGCGAAGCCGATCCAGCAGCACCGGCACGCGCATGGCGGGTGGAGCATCGGGCGGCAGCATCTCCCATTCCTCGATCGCCACCTCCGGCAGCGGATAAAAGGCCCGCGCCTCATTGAGCATCGCCCGCGCCGCGGCACGCGAGCGCTGGTCCAGCAGTGGAACGGCGGATGCCGCCACATGCGCCTTTACTTCCGGGGCCAGCTTCGGATTTGCGAGCAGTTCCTTCAGGTATTCGATCTTGGCGTCATTGGTCTGGAGCCGGAGCAGATACAGGTCGATCACCTTCACCTGCACGACGCGATCATCGGGCAGGAGCTTGCGATAGGCGGCCCAGGCCTTGATGGCGCCGTCAATGTCGCCCAGCCGGTTAAGGGCCTCGGCCAAAAGCCGGGGGTAGCGCGGCTCATAGGGATTCATGCGAAGGGCGGCTTCGAGAAGGGCGGCGCTTTGCCGGGTGGCGGGGGCCGAGTCGGCCACCTGCGCCAGCCCGCGCGCGATGTCGCAGAACTGCTCCCCGAGCATGACCCGCGCCTCGCCCTCCTCCTCGGCGGAATACTGCCGCGCCGCAGGCGCCGGCGGGGCCAGGGGGGCGGGCGGCTGTTGCGCCATCGCACGGCGCGACACCAGCGGAGCCAGACACAAAAACGCAATTCGCAGAACCTGCTTGGACATCGAATCTCCTCTTGGAGGGAAAGAAAATGCTGAGGGCTGAGGGCTGAGGGCTGAGACGCGGGAAACGTGATGAGTGATCAGTGCAAAAAAATCCGAAATCCGAAGCACGAAATTCGAAACAAATCCAAATGGAAGATAAGGCCGAAAATCCAAAACGGGAACGCGGTTTTGAGCTTTGAATTTTCCTGTTTCGAATTTTTTTCGGATTTCGTGCTTCGGATTTCGGATTTTGGAACACTCATCACTCATCCTCCTCCCCCTCAGCACTCAGCACTCAGCACTCATATCTCAGCACTTCCCCTATCGTCCCGCCAGCGCCAGCGCGGCGGCGCTGACCAGGGCGATGGCGGACGCGACGGCGGAGCCCAGGCACAACACGTCGTCGAGAAAGCGCCGCCGGTATGCCGAGCCCACCACGCATCTGACGATCAGAAACTGGGCCAGCGCGGCGGCGGCGATGGCGGCGCTGCGAACGGCCCAGGCTGCCGCCTGCGGGCGCTCCAGTTGCCAGTCCGACGCCCAATCCGCCGATCCCTGCCAGGCCCAGAATGCCACCACCATCAATGTCACGGCACACGCCGTGGCAAACACAATTATCAAAATTCGTCCCATGCGACCTCCTTGTCGGCGTTAGATCGTAACATTTAAGCCATCCGCGTACGCAGCGTTGCGCGGAACGTGGGGTTGCTTTGTGTGACACGGGCGTCTCGCCCGTGCGGGGTGTTCTGCAACCTGGGTAGTACCGTGTCTTCATGTTCCGCGACATCAGCACGGGCGGGACGCCCGTGTCACACAACGTCCAGCAGCCTTCCGCCAAATCCTTTCGTTACCGACCGCCGAATTGGTCGAAGGAATATCAAACCTGCGCTTCCGAAGGCTTGTTCCACAGCTCGCCAAGAATCGGCCGCTCGCCGGTGAGTTTATCGACATCGGCAAGCAATTGGGCGCGATCCGCAAGCCAGCGTGCCCAATCGGGCCGGCCGACTTTCAGCGCGGCCAGCGCCAGCAGCGCCTGCACGCGGGCGGCCTGGTGTGAGGGCATCAACTCGGCAAGCTGCACCTTCGCGGCAGCGCTGGAAAACATCTTATGCCAGGCGCCGATTTTGGATTCGTAATCGAGCTGCACAGCCAGCAAAACAAGCACTTCGTTGAGCGAAAGCTGTTCGCCGTACAACCCATATATCGCCCCATAAGCGCCGCCCAACTCGTTCATTTCCAGCAGCGACTCGGCCAATATCATGCGCGACGCCTTGGAGAGCCCGCGCGTCGCGCCAAGGCGCTGGCCCAGCAGGGCGCTGGAGAGCGCGGCGGATTCCTGCCAGCGGCGCTGGGCGTGGCGCAACATCGCCAATTGATGGAGGGATTGAAGCTTGACGGCGCTGAACAGCGAGAAGCCGCGCATGGCCTGATCGATGTGCTGCTCGGCTTCGTCAAATTGCCCGGCGGCAATCAGGGAAGGGGAATCAATCGCCAGGCGCGACGTCCGCGCGCTGGTCATGCTCAGCGCGATCCACACGCCGATCACGCCCGTGAGCGCTAAAAACCGGATCGATGGATGTGCAAACATCAGGCAGGCCAGCACCGCGCCCAATAGGACGCCTTTGACCATCACCCCAAGGGTGATGTCCCGGCGAACGCGATGAATGGCGGAATCCACGGAAAGCATACGGAAAGGGGAAAAAACCAAAACCTGACGGCCAACAGAGGCGAAACGTCAAACGCAACTATTCGGTTACTACTTCGTACATGACACGACACTCGCCTTTCAAAAAACGCGCTTCACATCGGCTTCCTTGCTCGTCACTCCTTACTCATCATTTCCCTCTCACGCCAGCTCCGGCGGGGCCGGCGCCGGTTGGTAGCGGCCGACGAGTTTTTCGACTTCCGCGTATCGCCGGCACAATTCCGGCAAGGGCGAGAGCAACGTGGCGCGGCGGAAGGCGTCGGCTGCTTGCGGGCCTTGGCCCAGAAGGTCGTATGCCCGTGCCGCCAGTGCGTACGCATCGGCCAGACGATGGCCCAGTTGATCGCGCAGAAGCAAGAGTTTGTCCTCGAACACGCGGACGGCATCGGCCGGATGGCCGGTCTTCACGTCGCGATATATCTCGATGAGGGCGGTGCCCGCCGAGTCGGATGGGCCCGATCGGCGCAAATCGCTGATGGCGCGGTCGGCGTCAAACAAATGATCCTCCCGCAGCATCGCCATCGCCCGGCCCAGTTTCAGCCCGTACGCGGTGCCGGGGTCCACAAGATTATGATCGATCAGGTGGTTTTGAATGGAGATGGCTTCCTCGAATCGATGGTAGCGCGACAGCACCGCCGCCAGATAAATCAACGCCTGCGAGCGCAGCGGATGCGTGCGGCTGGGTTGCGAGAGGATCTGCTGGAGCAGAATGCCCGCCTGCGCGTACTGTCGGAGCTGCACCAGTTCACTGGCCCCCTCGATCGCGTGTTGCTCGGCGCGAACTTGGCCCACGACATGCCGAAGAAGCAACGGCATGCCCAGAAACAAGCCGGTCAACAACAGCCACGACCCCACCTGCAGCGCCACGCTCGATCCGGCCCCGGAGAGCGCGCCCAGCACCACCAGCACCAGGCAAGCCCCCGCGATGAACCAGAACCAAGGCACGCGCGGCCGCGGCTGGCTGGTTTCCAGCAGCGTCGGCACATCCAAAAACATCGGTTGCGGCGGGGCGTCTTCCATCAATGCCGGATTGTAGGTGTTCCCTCACGATTTGAAAGGGGAGGCTGTCTCATTGGCGGCTCATGCGGGCGAAGGTTTCGATCGCGCTGTAGTCGCCGCGCCAGGTTGTGTACATGTATCCGATGACGCCTTTCACTTTCTTTGCCGAGGTCATCCAATTCGTGAAATCCGACAAGGGGCCGTCGTAATAGCCGGCGATGAGTTGGGGATTGCCGCGATCCGCAAAAAACTTGAGCGACTCATCGCGTTTTTCGTAGTTCCAGTTGACCACCAAAACGTCCTTGTCCAGGCCCTCCCATGAGCCGGTGAGCGGGCCGTTCACCAGGTAATACGGGCCTTTTACGGCGTTATGGTAGGGGTCGAACATGTCGTTCCACACCGCCGCGTGCTGGGGCTTGAGAAGGTTGGTGCATTGCCGCAGGTTCTCGGCGAGCATCTTGCCAGGCGTTTCGCCGCGCTTCTGGCAGGCCTCGTCCCAATTGCAGGTGCGGAACTCATCGTGCTCCATCATGTACAGCGGCGCCCCCCACAGCTTTTTCATCCGCCGGGCCTGGTCTGCCAGGAGGGCCGTGGTCTTGGGCTCGGAAATGCAGATGGTCACCTGCTCATCATAAATAATGGCGGGGTGATACCAGGAGACGCGCAGACGCGTGCCATCGGGCAGCTTGGTATGGATGGTGGGCGGCGTGTGGTAGGACTTGTATTCACCGGCGTAAGGGTCGTTTCCCATGTGCGGATCAACGATCGGCTGAAAATCGGTCCCCTCCTTGTACACCTTGCCGTCGCCATCGCCTTTTACGGTGCAGGGCGCGCCGGGCCGCCGCAGCACGTTCAGCAGGCCCACTTCCTCGATCTTCCAGTCTTTCCATTGCAGGCTTCCCTTGATGTCGTCCCAAACGCCCAGATAGACGTTGACGGCTTGGTTGTTCAAGGAATTGAAGACGACATCGTGGCGCGTCCAGTCCTGCGTCGGCTTGGTTCCCAGGTATTGCCATTGCATTTCCACGTCGCCGGCGGTCGCCTTGATTTCCGGCCGGGCTTTGAAATCCTGGGTCTTGACCATGACCGAGATGTGATAGCAGTGGAACGGCATGACCGCGACGTTATAAATGAGCCGCGCCGGCCCCTTGCCCGGCGCGAGCGTGGCCACGCCGTCGGCGATCGTCACGCTTGGGTCATGGAACGACAACTTTTTGAAAGCCACCGGCTGCTCGGGCGCGGGCCGCGCTTCGCCATCCTTCACCACAAACAACTCGTCCTTCACCGGCAGCCCCTCGGCCAAATTGGGGTCTTGCGAGAGAATGTCATTGGAATAGCCGATGGAAAAAACGGCGGGAACGATCTGAAGGTTGAGCTTTTTTGCGATCTGTTTGGTGCGATCGCAGTTCTTGAAGTAGTCCTTGTACATCTGATCGAGCCGGGCGAATTTGGAATCGCCCAGCAGCACGTGCGTATACCCCGCCGCCGCCGCGCGTGTCCAGATTTGCTCGGCTTTATCAACATTGGCGTCCACGCCAAGATTCGTCGGGTAATAAAGCCAAAGCTGCTTTTTCTTCTCCTGGGCGTTCGCGGAATTGGGGAGGAGGCCCAGAAGGACGCCCAGAGCAAGGATCGTGAAAATCCGTCGCATGGTTTTACCTCGATCGTAATAAGGCATATTTCGTTGAAGGCGTTGATAGGTACGAGGGCGATGGCGATTGTGTTGCCGGATCTAAATAGCCGTGCGCGACTACGCGCTATTCATCCGTGGCATAACCAGAAGAGCGTCAGGCCGCGAAATGAAACCTCGATCGTGACACGGGCGTCCCGCCCGTGCATGTTGTATGGAACCAGGATACATCGATTTTCCCTACTCTACGGCCGCCGGCACGGGCGGGACGCCCGTGTCACGACAAATATCGCCAAACGCGACCTCGGAAATGGCGGGGGGCGCTCAATAGGCGATCAGCTTGCGAAGAAATCGCGGGGTCTTAATTTCGGCCAATGTGCTCGCGATTTTTTGCCCCGCGCCGCCGGATCCATAACCGTTTTTCGCGGGGAATCGAATTGGATTTCCTGACCGCCAAATCCTTTTCAATGCGTTTTGGATGGACGATTCATTGAATTGGGCATGGGCGACATTTGTGCCGCGTTCGCGGCCGGCCTGGCGGTCGCCGATGTCGAGCACGGGGGCGCCGAAGCTGGCGGCTTCGATGATCCCGCTGGAACTGTTCCCGACCAATATTGCCGCGTCGCGCATCAGGCCCAGGAATAATTCGCGCGGCAGATCGCGGCGAATGATTCGCCTATTGCTGGGAGCAAGTTCATCCCAATACGAGGCGATCCCCTGTGCGCCCGGATCGTTGTTTGGATAAACGATCAACACATGCTGAAAGCCGATGGCCTCCACGCACTTGAGCAGCAACTTTGCCGACTGGCCCTCCCGCGATGGATCGGGACTTTGCGGGTGCAGCAATAGCAGCGCGTAGGTGCGTGGCCCAAGTCCGGGAAACTCACGGGCGAGTGTCGTCCGCGGCGCGGCGTCGGTGCGGATCGCGTCCAACCCCGGCGAGCCGGCGCGCACGATCCGCCAACTGTCCTCTCCCATCTTTTTTATGCGCTGCGCGCTGAGTTGAGTGGCGGGAAAATGGATGTGTGCAAGCTTTGTGATGGCGTGTCGCAGCGAATCGTCAACCAGCCCCAGGGCGCGGTCGCCGCCGTGAACGTGCGCGACAAGCCGGTTGCTCACATGCGCCGCGGACGCCGCCGCGAACGCCTCCACGCGGTCGCCGACGACCAAAACAATTTCACTGTTCAGCGCGGCGAAAGTTTTCGCCAGCGACGCGGTTGCCTTGCCCATCGCGCCCGCGGCGGCAGTCGGCGAGCCGTCCCCCTTCGCCCAGGGTATCACCGCATCCACCGTCCAACCTTCCGCCCGAATGGCGTCGAGGCTTCGGCCGCGCGAGCGATCCAAGTGCATGCCGGTGACGATAAGCTGCAGGCGAAGTTTCGGATGACCTTTTATGGCGACAAGGGTCGAGCGCATCAACCCGAATTCCGCGCGCGTCCCCGTAACAAAGCAAACGCGGCGTGGGGCGGCGGTGAAGTGGGCGCTCATCGCGCCGTGAGCATCGGCGAGAAGTGCGGCGTGTCAATCGCCCAATTTGCAATCCGAAGAAAAAACAACCACGGAGACACGGAGACACGGAGGCGCATTCGAGGCGATACGTCATTTCGCAAGACAATCCAATCGTTAATGAAGGATTGCATTGGGAGCATCGTATCAGTCGAAAGCGCCTCCGTGTCTCCGTGCCTCCGTGGTCAGATTCCTGCGACCGCGACTGGCGCGTTCAGAACTGGAAGATCGCGTCGATCGCGAACTGAACCTGATAGTAATCGGTGGCGCCATCAAAGTAGCGATGGTTCGCATAATCGAATCGCACTTCCGGGCGGATCTGCAGCCACTTGAGGTAATCGTTGGCGGGCGCCGGGGTGATGGCCGCGCCCAGGGTGGCCTCGTAGACCTGCATGTTGCGGCCGGTGCCCAGGGTGAAGCCGTTGTTGTCGTCGTACCACTCGCCGCGGGCGTTGAGGGTGACGTAATCGTTGATCACGTATTGTCCATAGACGGCAGTGCCGAACCACTGGGCGGATGTGGGGCCAAGCCCGTGCGGGGCGTCGCCGTAGTCGGCGTTCAATGCAACCGTCGTCTTGGCGTTAAGCTGCTTGGCGACGATCAGGTCGATGACGGTCCAGTAGTCATGATTGTCGTGGGCGGCTTCGGGCCCCTCGGTGAACGCGAGCGCGAATTTGGTGTTGGGTTCGTTCTTCGCGTTCGGGGTATAGGTGATGGATCCCATGGCGTCGATCGCGCCGTTGTTATCCTTGGTCGACTGGTTCCAGCCGCGCGTGACGCCGCCTTCGACGGCCCATTGATCGTTAAGCGAATAGATCCCCATGATTCCCGTATTGGTAAACGGGATGGCATAACCGAACAGGTAGCTGTGGGAATAAAGCGGATCGCCCGTCGGATTGATGACCTCATACCCCAGCAAGGTGACCATTTTCCCGGCGCGCACCGTCAACCCGTTGCCGACCGGCAAGCCGATGTCGATGTAGGCCTGATTGAGGTCCCACTGATATTCGGTGCCGTGGTAGTAATCGAAAAGCCCGTTGGAGTGAAAATACTTGGTGTCGTACCCATAGATCACTTCGGCGCGGCCGCCGATGTCGATGGTATGATTTTTGGCGGCGGCAGCCGCATCGACCACGCGCTCGATGCTGAAATCCGCCTGATCGAGGATCGGCTCCTCGTGCGAGGTGTTGAACACGTTCCCGGTGATCATGTTATTCGGCGGAGAGCTCGCGGAGTAGGTGTAGCCGCCCTCGAAAAAGCCGTACATGTTGATGCCGGTCTTGCTGAAGAAATCAGCGGCGGGGGTATGGCCGATGAGATTCATCAACGGCTTGGGGGTTGTGGGCGCCGGCGCGGGCTCCGCGGGGGCCGAGGTGGGCGGCGTCGGCGTCGCCGGGTTTGTCGCAGGCTCAACGATGTCCAGGCTTAATGGCCGCGTGAGCGTCAACTCATCGCGCGCCGGGCGGTAATCGGCATCTCCAGCGCGAACCAGACCCGCGGCGGCCAGCGCGGCGCAGGCCGCTGCGCCGATCACACCTTTCCAATGCGACATTCCAAGCTCCTTCCCGATTTCCGGGATTGTGAAGAAGGGACCACACTGCTCATAACCCAGGCGTCCCAGAACAAACGCAATGCCAATGGAGATTCTGCCCGGCCGGCCCTCAGGAACGCCGCTTTTTAGGGCAGTGGGTGCGATCGTCGATCGATTGAGTTATCGGACGTCGCGTAGTTCGTGTGCAAAATATGAACTTAAAAATGCTCGCGCCGCTTAATTAAGCATCCGGGGCCTAAATAGCCGTGCGCGACTATGCGCTGTTCGTGTGTGGCATAACTAGACGGGTGTCCGCCCGGGAAATGCAGCCTCAATCGTGACACGGGCGTCCCGCCCGTGCTTGTTGCATGGAAGTCAGAACACGTCGATTTTCCCTACTCTCCAGCCCTCCGCACGGGCGGGACGCCACAGGCGTCCGGGATTTTGCTTGGCGTGACAATAGCAATAATCTGCATTGCGCCAGCCGTTGGTTTGTGTCATGCTGCCCGCGTGGCATTCGAGCCTGCTCAATCCTCGGTTCCCGGC
>DASRLH010000391.1:0-2585 GCA_035648595.1 Tepidisphaeraceae bacterium | reverse complement strand
CTCCTGAGTTCCACTAAGTCTTGCAAAAATCAGGCTTTCCGGTTCAAAAACCGGCTTTTTGGTTTTCAATATCACTTTGAATTGACCCAGGCCGACATCGAGAAGATACTATCGGCCTGCAATGAAGACGTGCAGAAAGTGTTAGGCCCGGACGGCGAAGCGAAGATTCGACAGGATACCCAAAGCCATTATCCCCCATACGCCCGGCTGGGCGATCGCCTGCTCCGAAACTTCGTGCAGTTCCTCAAGGTCTACTAGTGCATTGTCACGCAATGATTTTGGGGTAAATCACTAGAGTTTTACCCGCATTTGGAAGCATGACAATGCACTAGCCACTCGAAGAGAAGATTCACCGCGGAGACGCGGAGACGCAGAGAAGAAAAGAAAGCGAACTGGTTTTGCCATCTGGAACCAAAAACGGGCATGTGTTTGGGACGAGTCTTGCCTCGCATTCGGTTCACTGCGTAACGTATCACGGGCGTCCCGCCCGTGCGGATGGCTTGGTAGTCGAGACGTTGCGATATTGCCCAAGGCCCCGACCATCACGAGTTCACACGTTGTAATTGGAAAAAATTGATCTCACCTTTCTTCTCTGCGCCTCCGCGTCTCTGCGGTAAGTTCGTCTTGGTTTGGATTGAATTCAGGGTTTTGAATGTCAATTGCGGTATCGGCTGGTATTTCATTTCGTCCTCGTTCGCGCCGATGGGTGCGGCCGTGGGCCTTGAGCGCGCCGATCCTGGTGCTTTTGATCAGCCTGCCATTGCTGCGCCCGCTGCGTGTCCCCGACCCGCGGATGGTGAGCGACGGGGAGCAGGCCCGGCTTGCCACCATCCAGGCCATCGTCGAGTCGCATTCGCTGGCGATCGAAGGCACCAGTTTCCGCGATACCCGCCGGAAGATCGTCAGCCCCGCCGACATCGGCCAGCCGGTTGCCATCCATCATTACAGCGATCAGTCGCCGATGCTGTCGGCTTTGCTCAGTGGGCCGTACTGGATCATGCACCGCGTCGGGCTGACTTTCGACAATGACCCCAACTGGACGATCTTCTGGCTCACGCTTCTGGGCGTGACGCTCCCCGTCGCCGGGTCGGCGGGCCTGGTATATCGAATGGGCCGGCTGTTTGAGCTCAAGCGCCCGCTTCGTGCCGGGCTGGCGGCGGCGGTGGTGCTGGGCAGCGGGTTGATCAGTTATTCAACCGTCCTTAACGCCCACGCCCCCGCCGCCGCGTTGCTTCTGGCGGCGGCGGCTTGCCTGTTTCACGTCATCGTCCACAACGAGCCGCGCAAGGCCGCCGGATATTTCGCGCTGGCGGGCGTGTGCGCCGCGCTGGCCGCCACCATCGATTTGCCGGCTGTTGTGTTCCTGCTGATGTTCGTGGCCGTGATCGCGGCATTCCGCTGGCCCATCGCCACGCGCGCGGCGGGCATGGGCCTGTACGTCATGGGTGCGCTGGCGCCATTGATCTTGTACGCCGCCCTCGTCATCCCCATCACCGGCGACCTGCGCCCCGGATTCCTTCACCGGGAATTGGCCGTGAAGGCCGAAGGAAACGCGGAGACAGGCCAGTCGTCTCGCGCAACTCCAGCGTCTTCGAGCCTGGCGCTCTCATCGAGCGTGAGTTCGCCAACGGCGTCCCTGGCCGATTCTGACGACGACACCCCCCCCAGCGCCTGGCGCACCGCGCTGGCCCGCGCCGTGCGAATCTTCGGCTCTTTCTTCGGCGAGCATGGCATCTTCAGCCATTTCCCGGTGCTTGTGCTGGGCATTCTGGGCGTCTCGATGATCATGCACCGCCATTGGCCCGCCACGACCAAAATGCTCGCAGGCGGCACGCTGGCCGGGGCGCTGGCGGTCATCATTATCTATTCATTGGCACGACCCAGCGTGGGGGATTCGATGTTTGCCACCCGGTGGTTCGTGGTGTTTTTGCCTCTCACGCTCTTCTGGGCCGGCGCCTGGTTACGGCGGCCACACCGCCAAAGCTCCTGGATCATGGCCGGCGTGCTGCTGGCGTTCAGCGTGGCCGCCTCCCTGATCGGCGCCACCAACCCCCTGCCGCGCGGCGGGTTCGACCGTTACACCGTCGCCGGCGCATTGCACAATCTCGTCCACCCCCAACTCGCCGTGCCCACCCCCTCGCCGTTGGCGGATAACGGGGGCAACTCAACGCAAGAGCCCTAATTGCTCAAACTGAGCGGTTTCTTGAAGTTTTTAGCGATTCACGCGTTCCGGGCGATGGTGCGCCATCCCTTGTCCACGCCGGGGCAGAGCGTACTCGCGCCGCCCCGGATTGGGAGCGCGCATCACATAAGTAAAGATCGCGCTCCCGATCCGGGCCGGCCCGACCGTTACATCAAGATCGTTTCAATAATCACGCCCTCATCGGCGCGCAGGGCGATCTCGCCGGGGAGTTGCATCGGTTCCCGGTCCAAAAGCGTCGAGTTTACACTTCGCTACACTTTGTTAATACCGTTCGGCTCGCCGGTTGCTTTTATTGTTGTGGAACTGTATCGGGGCTGACAGGTGTGGGTAAGGGCGGGAGAGCGGGCGGGAGCGGCTGGAATTGGGGCGAACAGCGCGCAGC
>DASRLH010000390.1:0-4414 GCA_035648595.1 Tepidisphaeraceae bacterium | reverse complement strand
GGCGCAATCATAAGCGGCAGGGTCGAGGGCATTCCAGCCGATACAGCTTTTGTCGCGTTTCCGTTCCGCGGTCCTGGCCTCGGGGCGGAAACCCCCACCCCAACCCTCCCCCGGAGTACCGGGAGAGGGAGAACAACCTCTCCGGCGTAGCAATTGCCATGTCCAATATCTGCCGCCCCTACCTCAGCCTCATCATCCCGGCATACAACGAGTCGGCGACGATTCTCGATACGTTGTCGGCGGTTCGCGGCTACCTTTGCGGCCAGCCGTGGCAGTGGGAAGTCATCGTTTGCGCCGACGGCGCCGACGGCACCCGCGAACGGGCACGCGATTTTTCAAGCGGCGATTCTCGTTTTCAGGTCATAGGTTCGCCAGCGCGCCGAGGCAAGGGCCGTGGCGTCCGCGAGGGCGTCCTGGGCGCATCGGGAGACGTCATCGGTTTTCTCGACGCCGACTACAAGACGCCGGTGGAAGAGCTCGAAAAGCTGCTCCCCTGGCTGGCCGGGGGATTCGATGTGGCGATCGGCTCGCGCCGTGCGACGGGCGCGCGGGTTGAAGTCGCGCCGACGCTTTGTCGCAGGGCGGGGTCGCGTGTTTTTGGCGCGATGATGCGACAGCTCATGGGTCTGCCCGACGTCCGCGACACGCAGTGCGGCTTCAAGTTCTTCACCCGCCCCGCCGCCACAACGCTGTTTTCGCTGCAGCAGGTGGATGGCTACATGTTCGACATCGAAATTCTGCGGCTATGCGGATTATTGGACCTCCGGGTCAAAGAAGTCGGCGTCCGCTGGCGCGACGATGGGGACAGCCGGTATGACCCCATCTTCGGAACCTGGAAAAACATGCGCGAGCTGCTGCGCATCCGGAAAATGAAATACAAACTTTCGTCCGTGGCGAGTTGTTCGATCTGACAATGGCATCCATCGTTTCCAGCATCCCCGACGTTCTGGCGCAACAACGTGATAGCCGGCCCAGGGCC
The DNA here is from genome assembly GCA_035648595.1 of Tepidisphaeraceae bacterium. Taxonomy (GTDB): domain Bacteria; phylum Planctomycetota; class Phycisphaerae; order Tepidisphaerales; family Tepidisphaeraceae; genus RYN-428. Next base: position 3,435 of record DASRLH010000390.1, on the reverse strand, counting down.
GGGTGCGGCAATCGCATTGCCGGGCGCCCGCCCATGCATTTTGTGCTGGCTTTTGTCTTATCCATGCTCATCTGCGCCTGGTTCGTCACGTGGGGCGACTGGACGCTCTTCGAGGCGGAACGATTTTGCGGGTTTTATGATGCGCAGATGCGGTCGCTGCTGCATGGACGATTCGATGTCCCGCCGGCGGCGATTGGATTCGAGGCGTTCATCCGCGACAGAAAATCCTATGGGTACTACGGCATCGCGCCCTCCCTCCTTCGGCTTCCGCTGCTGCTGGCGTTTCCGAGCGTGGACGGGCGGTGGGCGCGATTGATGATGCTCGCCGCCTGCGCGTTGAATCTGATTTATGCCTGGCGTCTGGTGCGCCTCGCAAGCGGCAGTGCGCACTGTCAAACCGCCGCCGGTAAGGCCACGGAATTCCTCTTCATTCTGTGCGCCGGCATCGGCTCAACGAATGTCTTCATGCTCAGCCGATCCTACACCTACCATGAAGCGATCATGTGGGGCGCGACGTTCGGCTTGATGTGCGGCTATTATGTCGCGCGCTATTTGATGAACCCGTCGTTTCCGACGCTGGCGCTGGCGGGTCTGTTTGCGTTCCTCTCGTTCCATTCCCGGCCCACCACCGGCGCCGGCGCGCTGCTGGCCATCTGCGTCTTAGCGGCGGCACTCCTGTGGCAGCTCGCAATACATGCCTTGCGTGGCAGGGAGCGTGACAGTTTCCACGCCCTCTTTTTTTCCCTCTCCCGGTATTCCGGGGGAAGCGAGCGGAATCGGCGGCTGCCCGCGAGCGGGCTAGGGTGGGGGTCCTCGTTCCTCGGCGCTCCTGGTGCAAACCCCCCCCCCAACCCTCCCCCGGAGTACCGTGGGAGGGGGCAGGATTCGCCACAGCTGTCACGCACCCGGCATGGCACCAGCGGCCCGCCTGTGGGCTTGGCACACCCAGCCAGCGCCTGCGCAACCCGGTTGCAGCGCATCCCCAACGCGCCTATTCACGCCCTCCTCGCCTGCACGCTGATTTTCATCACTCTCGCCACGTATTTCGCGGTGAACTATGGCCGCTTTCGCACATTGGATGGAGTGCCGGTTCGGTACTACGGCCTATATCTGAAAAATACCGATCGCATGCGCATCACCGCCGGCAGGCAAATTCATCCGCACAATCTGCTGACGGGTATCGCCACATACCTAGGACCTGGCGGGCTGTCGGTGGGCCGGGAGTTTCCCTGGGTTTACATGAGCCGGGCGCCGCGGGTGATTGGAGAGCCGACGATTGATGTGGTTGAGCCGTATTCGAGCCTGCCGGTGAGTATGCCGGGCATGTGCTTGCTGGCGATGCTGGGGTGCATGACGGTGCTCGGAAAATCCGCGGGCCCCGCCGCGAATCTTCGCCTGCCGATCATCTCGCTGCTTCTTGGGGGCGGCATCATGTTGATGTCAGTCGGCATCACCGAGCGTTATCTGCACGACTTTTACCCTGCATTGATTCTCGCCGGCGCCGCAGGCGTGGGACGAATTGCTACGAAGCGAAGGACTGACTCGAATGGAGTTCACCCCTCCACGAGGACACCTCTTTTAGCGACTGGCCGGACGGCCGCCTCGCACTTCGCCGAATCCGGGTTGTTGAACATTCGGCTAACCATGCTGGCGATCCTGGTGGTGTGGAGCATTTCGCTGAACTGTGCGTTTGCCATTGAGTTTCAGCGGGACATTGTCTGGGGTGTGCCGGACGCGAAACGGATGGAACTGGCGCACATCCGCCAGCGTTTCGATCAATTTCTCCACCTCCGAACGCGGCAATAAAAACCGCAGATAAACGCAGATGAACGCGGATCAGAGAAAGAGTTTGCATTTATCAGCGTTCATCTGCGTTTATCTGCGGTTCGACCGCTTCCTCCCTACGCGGCACTGCGTTGTGTCGACCGGACGCGTATTCGCATATGACAATGGAGAAAGCACCATGACTCGTTATTTCGTCACCGGCGGCGCCGGCTTCATCGGCAGCAACCTCGTGGATCGCCTGCTTGCCGACGGGCATGCGGTCACGGCCTACGACAACTTTTCGACGGGCCATCGGCAATTCATCGAGCCGGCGCGGCGGCATTCGACTTTCCGGCTGGTCGAGGGAGACACGCTCGATCTGCCGCGCCTGGCGGATTCGATGGCGGGACACGATTTCGTGTTTCACCTGGCTGCCAACGCCGACGTGCGCTTGGGCACACAGTATCCGCGCCGCGACCTTGAGCAGAACACCATTGCCACGCATAACGTGCTCGAGGCAATGCGCTCGGCGGGCGTCGATAAAATCGCCTTCTCCTCGACTGGGTCCGTATACGGGGAGCCAACCATCTTCCCAACGCCTGAAACCTGCCCGTTCCCGGTGCAAACCTCGCTTTACGCCGCCAGCAAGCTCGCCGGTGAAGGGATGATCCAGGCGTATTGCGCCGGCTTTGGCATCCGCGCGTGGATATTCCGCTTCGTCTCCATCCTGGGCGAGCGCTATTCCCATGGCCATGTGTTCGATTTTTATCGGCAGCTCCAGGGCGACCCGACCCGCCTACAAATCCTCGGCGACGGCGCGCAGCGCAAAAGCTACCTTTACGTGCAGGATTGCATTGATGCCATGCTGCTGGCAATCGCGCGGACGGGCGATCCGGTCAACATCTTCAATCTGGGAACCGATGAATACTGCAAGGTGAGCGATTCGGCGGATTGGATCTGCGGCAAGCTGGGCGCGCGCCCGCAACGCCGATTCACCGGCGGCCCGCGCGGTTGGGTGGGCGACAGCCCGTTTATCTTCCTGGACACCGCGAAAATCCGCGCCTTGGGATGGAAGCCGACCCTTAACATCCGCCAAGGCGTGGAAAAGACCGTGGAATACCTGCGGGAAAGCCAATGGCTCTTCGAGAAAGCGGCGGATGAAGAAAATCCGAAATCCGAAATCCGAAATCCGAAACAATTTCAAAATCCAAAGGAAGAAACCTCAAAATAGGAAGTATGCGGACGCGCCCTTTGAATTTTCCGCTTTCCTCCTTTTGGATTTGTTTCGGATTTCGTGCTTCGGATTTTCGTCCTGGCTTCGATGTGAACCGTATGAAAACCCGGCTTCGAGAAAGGAGCGGATGAAAATCCGAAATCCGAAATCCGAAACAATTTCAAAGCCCAAAAGAGGAAATTCCAAAACAAGAACGGCCCGGACGCGCCCTTTGAATTTTCTATTTTTCCTACTTTTGGATTTGTTTCGGATTTCGTGCTTCAGATTTCGGATTTTTACCCGTTTTTTGGCTTGGTCGTCAATTTGACCTGAAGGAGCGTCCATTGCCATCTTTATTGTCTCGTCGGACCGCGTTGATCACGGGCGCTTCGCGCGGCCTGGGGGAGGCGATCGCGCTGCGCTTCGCCCGCGAGGGGGCGAGCCTGGCGCTGGTGGCG
>DASRLH010000389.1:0-9446 GCA_035648595.1 Tepidisphaeraceae bacterium | reverse complement strand
GCGGCGTCCGGTGTCGTATGCTGCGATGAGGGGTTGGGCGGCGGCACAACGGCCGACGAACTGCCCGCGGGATTTGTCGGGGCGCCGGAGGCCGCGGGAGAGGCGGTCGAGCCTCGCGCCAGCGCCGAAGCCGGCACCGCGCCGCCTGGACCTGCACGCGGGGTCATCGGGGCGCCGTTGGGGGCCTGCTTGGCCATCAGCGCTTCCAGCGATTTGGCGTACTGCTCCGTGGCCAGCTTCAGCGCATCGGCGGTGGGATGCGCGTCACGAATCACCGGACGTTCAATGTTCGCAACCGAATCAGGCGCTTGCGAAATCCGCGCTCCCGGCGCCGTGCCGGTCGTGCGCTGTGCCGATGGCATCTGCGCCGGTTGCGGAGCAGGCTGCGGCGTACTGGGCCGGCAGCCGGCGACCAAGCCAGTCAACGTAATTCCCGCACAAAGAAGGTGACGTGTAGACATGAGCATCCATCCTTGGATAAAGCGAACCGGCGTCCCTGCCAGCCTGTTTTGGTTCCACGATCGCGCGGCAGTGTAATCCGGGGCCGGCGGTCATGCAAGTCCGCTGAACGCGTCAAAAACACAATATTTCCTGCATGTGATAAGCATTCATTGAGGAGTGATTGTGCCGCGCCGTTTTGCATGATCGAGCTTTGGCAACTATAATTTCACACCATGCAGGAGCCGCCCATTGAGCAAATCACCCGGCGGATCGTCGAAGCCTTCCATCCGCTGCGCATTGTGCTGTTCGGAAGCCGCGCCCGGGGCACGGCGCGGCCCGACAGCGATGTCGATCTCATGGTGGAAATGCATTCCTCTCTTCGGCCTATCCAACGGATGCAGGCAATACATCTTTTATTCGATTATCGACCGTGGGCGATGGATGTGGTGGTTTATACGCCCAGCGAGGCGGCCGAACATCGCGAGTACCGTAATTCGCTGATGCACGTCATTGAGACAGAAGGGAAAGTGCTCTATGAGCAACCCGGATAATCCCACCGCCGTTGCCTTGAGATTCGATCCGCTTCCTTCTCCAATCCCCAAGCGTACTCAAGCATTTTTTGCCGATCCACGGCCCCAAGCGCGTCTGAGGACCGCCTCCCCTTGTCTTGAGGCTCAGGATCGCTAATGATTGGTTGGATGCAGGACCGATAACTCGGTAAGGCCTGCGTTCCATTCAGGGCTGCACGCGACGAAAAATCCTGGGAAGGCAGGCTTGGGTTTGAGCGCGGTTGTTGCGCGCCAACTTCGTATTGATGTTGCGCGGATCGTCGCCGCGCCGTGGCCGGAGGGCTGATATGGCATGGATGACCGCGAGTTGTTTTCGCTGGTGCCTGACGGCATTGCTTGCGCTGCCGGTTTGCCTGGCGCGAGCGGCGCAAGGGCAGGCCGCGCCGACGTTCGCCGCGTTGAGTTCCGCTCCCGCCTCGGATTTTGCGATCATCCGCGGAGCCCCGGGATACTGGCGGATCGCCAAAACGCGCGACGGCGTCTGGTGGTTCCTCAGCCCGGCCAACACCCCCGATTTCCTCAACAGCGTAACGACCGTGCAACCGATTCTCCGCGGGCGCGACGCCATCGGACCCGATTACAACTCGCGCGATTTTGATGAGCAAAGCGCCGCCGGGCTCGATCAATGGGCGAAGGCGACCGTCTCGCGCCTTCAAGACATCGGCTTCAAGGGCGTGGGCGCCTGGTCCAATCCCGCGCTGCATAAATATAACATCCCGATGACGCAGGATCTCAACCTCTGTGCCTGGACGGCCGGAAGTGCCCGTCTGTTTTTCAGCGCGGCATGGCCCGCGATGATCGAAAACGCAATCAAAACCCAGGTGGCACCGCTGGGCGCCAATCGCAATCTGGTCGGATACTTCCTCGACAATGAAATGAGTTGGGATGATGAAGCCGCCGGCCCGGCCAGATATTTCGACGGGCTGTCCGCGTCCGACCCCAACCGCGGCGAGGTGTTGAACACGATCCGCGCAACCTGGCCCTCCACCGACGCTTTCAATAAGGACTGGAAAACGAAGATCGGCGATTGGTCCGCCCTGAATGCCTGGCCCCGGCTGCCGCGCGACGGCGGCGGCTACGCGCGGCTTATGGACGCATGGCTTTCGCATCTGGCGCAGCGCTACTTCCGCACGACCACCACGCTCCTGCATAAGTATGATCCCAATCACCTGATCCTGGGCATCCGCTATCGCGGCGGCGCGCCACGCCCAGTCATCCGCGCCTCACGCGGGTACACCGATGCTCAATCGCTCAACTACTATGTGAGCGACGCCAAGCTCGATCCAGAGACATTCCGCATGATCTCGCGCGAGAGCGAGCAGCCGATCCTCATCAGCGAATATTCGTTTCACGCCCTGGATGGCCGCAGCGGTGACCGCAACACCATCGGCTTCGATGCCCAGGTGCTGGACCAGCAGGCGCGCGGCGATGCCTACCGGCTGTTCACCACCCGCCTGGCGCGGGTTCCATACATCATCGGCGCCGACTGGTTTCAATGGATGGATGAGCCGCCCAGCGGCCGCGCCAGTGACGGCGAAGACGCCAACTTCGGCGTGGTGGATGTGGATGATCACGCCTACAAGCCGCTCGCCCAAGCCATCCGCGCCACGACGCCGCTCCTGAATAAATTGCACCAGGCCAGCCCCAGCGATAAGCAGCAGGACGTGTGGCGTGAAGGATTCGTCAGCCACCCGGCGTTTATCGTTCCGATGCTCGAAAAGCCGATCCGCATCAACGGAGAGTTGAGCGATTGGCCGTCGGCGTGCAAGCTGCCGGCGCTTCATCCCGCCATGGCGATCGGCACCGAACGGCATCCGTTGCCGGCCCCCAATGTCTATCTCGGCTGGTCGCGGACGGGATTGACGATTGGCCTGGAAGTCTTTGATGCCGACGTTTCCGCCGCGCCAGCCAATGGCTGGTGGTGGGCGCGGGATTGCGTGGAGTTTTGGGTTTCCACCCGGCCCGTGCGGCCCGATCAGGACCGCTACGACGCCTACTGCCATCATTTCTTCTTCGTTCCCGTGGATTATCCGGTTGGCGACGGCATCAGCGGCGTGGTGGGCCAATGGCACAGCGCCGGCGACTTTGCCGGCCGCAACCTCGTCCCCAACCCCAGCATCCGCTCGGTGACGCGCATCTTGCCGGATCGTTATGTGACGGAAATCTTTATTCCCGCCAAGGCGCTGCATGGGTATGACCCGGAACATCAGCCGCAGTTGGCTTTCAACATCAACGTGCGCGATTATCAGCATGCCGCCGAGTCCTTCTGGTCGGCTCCCAAAGCCGTCCTCACCCAGGCCCGCCCCAATACCTGGGGAACTCTCCTGCTGGCGCATCCCACGCAAGCCCCGCGCGGCAACGGAAAACTGCCGGTCGCGGATATTAAGTGAAGGACACCGTCACACGCGCCGCCGCGGCTCTCAGCCGCCGCCCGCGGGGTTGCGCTCAGGTCGCGTGCGGGCGTACCCGCGCACCCCCTTTTGTTGACGCCCCCTCCGTTGCCGCGGGGGCCTTTGTCCGTAGAATGCGCGCCGGATGTTTCGACACGTACCCAACGCACTGACCGCCGGACGCCTGCTGCTCGCGGGCGTTTTCTTTGTCATGCTCGGCTATTACCAATACGCCGGGCCCAATAACCCGACATTCCTCAACATCGCCTTCGCCATTTATTGCGTGGCGCTGTTCACGGATTTCCTCGACGGCTATCTGGCGCGGCGGTGGAAGGTGGAAGGCGTTTTCGGGCGCGTGGTCGATCCGTTCGTCGATAAGGTGCTGGTGATCGGCAGTTTCATTTTCTTTGCCGGCAAAAACTTCGTGATCCCCGCGCTGCCGATTGAAACCGCCGCCCATCCGTACATCGTTCATACCATCACCGGCGTGGCGCCGTGGATGGTGGTCGTGATCCTCGCCCGCGAGTTGCTGGTCACCAGCTTTCGCGGTTTGAGCGAAAGCAGCGGGCAAAACTTCGGGGCCGCCTTCAGCGGGAAACTTAAGATGGCGTTTCAGTCCGGCACCATCCTGGTCATTCTCGTCTATGTGAACTACTGGACCCGGATCGGCCGATACCAACGGCTGGCGGACGGCTTCCGCAACTTCGCCATCTGGGCCACCATCGTCATCACCGTCGCCAGCGGAATGATGTATGTGCGACGAGCGGTGACTGTGTATCGCAATGGCATGGCCGCGCCGGCCGCCGGAGCATGATGAGCCGACAGCCTTTTGCAGATGAGGCGGGACCAATCACCGCCTCGCGCGACGCACGGGCCCCCGGAGTTTATGAAATCGACCTCGCATAGAATCCGATCCTTGAGGCGATCGTACCTCCCGGTTTCGATCCTTGTGATAGCGGCCTTGCTCGCGTGTGCCGAAATTGGAAGTTTTTGGATCATAGCCGAGGTGCGGGCCAATGGCCCACAGCGAACCTATACTGCGACTGCCTATCGAGGACGTATTTATTTCACGCGATATGATGATTTCCTCGCCGCTTCCAGTTGGAACTACGCGGTCGCGCCATGCCTACCACCAGACGGAACCGCTCCATTTGACCGACCGCAAACAACTTTTCTTGGCGTCCGGTGGAGCGTGCGCACACCCTCATTCGCGTCTTTTATCACAATTTCTTACGTCGGCATCCCAATTTTTTATCTCGCCATCGGGTTCCTGGGGGTCGGGATGTGGCTCCTTGGTAAACGTACCAAGCCACCGCGCGCCGACGAGCAACTACAGCGTTTGGAGCCCTCATCGGATTCGGCGTATTTAGATTATGAGTCTCACTGATGGACACGGGCGCTAGGTGTCTGGAAAATTGGGATAGATATTTTTCACGGTAACAATGACATATTGGCAAATAATACTTCTCTCGATTATCCAGGGCGCGGCGGAATTACTGCCGGTCTCCAGCTCGGCGCATGTCATCGCGGCGGCGAAGCTGATGGGCCTCGATCCCTCGTCGCCTCCCTTCACGCTCATGCTGTTGATGCTGCACACGGGAACGATGTTTGCCGTCATCGTCTACTTTTGGCGGGCGTGGAAGCGCGCGTTCTTTTCGTCGCGCGAAGTATTCGAGGGATTTGTCCAAAACATCCTCATCGCCACGGCAATCACCGGCGTACTGGGGCTGGCCCTCAAGTTCATCATCGAAGGCTACATGCACCATCGCCATCCCGGCGCGCAAAAGGCCGAGATTGAGCAGCTATTTAAGCATCTGGAGCTTCTGGCCGGGGCGCTGGCGGCGGCGGGGGTGTTGATCCTCTATGCGGGGCTTGCAAGCCGGCACGGGCCGGGGCGCGACAACATCACGACTTCCGACAGCATCGCGATCGGCGCGATCCAGGCGCTGTGCCTGCCGTTCCGCGGTTTTTCGCGGTCGGGGGCGACTATCTCGGTCGGATTGCTTCGCGGCATCGGCAAGGCGCGGCTTGAGGAATACAGCTTCGCCCTGGCGGTCGTACTCACGCCGCCGCTGGTGGCGTGGGAGGCGCTGCGACTGGTTCGGCATCGCGCCAAGGATGCCGTGCCGATTGGATTGCATGATTTTACGCCAAGCCTGATCGGCATGGGGTTCAGCTTTATCGCCGGACTTATCGCATTGAAGGTTCTCTCGAAACTGCTGGAAAAAGGCCAGTGGTGGGTGTTCGGCGTCTACTGCCTCTTCGCGGCGGGCGGGGTCTTCGCGCTATATCTCAAGGGGTATTGAGGATCATCGGCTGACGGCCTGCACGAGCAGCGTCACCCCGATGACGATCAGGCCCAGATAGACGAACGCGAAAAACGATCTGCCGCGCAGGCGACGGTTCACGATCCGGCCCAGCAGGACGGCCAGAATCACCATTGGCAGCGACAACAGATAATACCGCGTAACCATCGCCACCCATAGCCCGGCGGCCCAGTAGCAGATGAATCCGACCGCACTGGCCGGCAGGAAATATGCTTGTAGGGTCGCGCGAAATCGCGCCGGCTTCCAGCGGCGCAGCGACCCATAGATCACCAATGGCGGCCCGTTCATTCCAAACGCGCCGCCGAACACGCCCGCCGCGAAACCAAATCCCGCCAGCCAGATCCACCGATCGCTTTTCAGCCGGGCCGGCATCCGTCCCAGCAGTGAATAGAGCGAGAAGCCGATGAGCACGATCGCCAGCGCCATCTTGATGTGCCCTTCGGTGGCAACCTTGAGCAATTCGATGCCGATGGGAATGCCAAAGAGTGTGAAGAACACCAGGGACCCGGCGCTGCGCCATTGCACATGTCGCCAATCCTGCGCGACGATCATCCCGGCCACGGTGATTGACAGCAGCACCGCCAGCGGCACAGCCACCTGCACCGGAAGCCGCAATGAAAGCAACGGCACTGCCACCAACGCTTCGCCGAACCCGAAGGAGGAACGAATCAACGTGGCCAGGAAGACCACCGCGAGAACGTGGAGGGTGAGAGGGTTCAAAGGGGGAGTGTCATCGCATCGGAAGGGGAGAAATGCAATGATGTTGGAATCGGCGAATTTCCAACGACCTTCTATCCGAGTGTTCGACTAGACTTGGGGATTCGATCCCAGAATAATGATCTGAAGAGCCGAGCAATGGCGTTTTGTCGATAGCCGGTCTTACGCCACCGCCGGCAACGAGCGCTTACCGAGGAGTGCGATGACTTTTAGAGGCCATGTGAAAAATGGGGTGGTCGTGCTGGACGAGCCAATTGCGTTATCCGAGGGGTCGCTGGTCGAAGTGGTCGCAGTGACTGAATCGACGCCCACAACTAAGGAGATGGTTTCGAGGCCCGCGCAGCGCACCTTGTATGATCAGCTTGAGTCATTTATCGGTGCAGCCGAAGGGCTTCCGCCCGATTTGGCGCGAAACCATGATCATTATCTCCACGGCCTACCCAAGAAAGCCTAACATGGCTTCGATGTTTATAGATACTTTCTATTATTTGTCTCTAATGAGCCGCAACGATTCGGACCGGGAACGCACGATAGAATTGTCCCGACACCTAACGGCAGACACCGTAACGACCGCGTGGGTCTTAACGGAAGTGGCCGACGCAATGTCGCTCCCGCTGCACCGCGAGTTGTTCGTACGCCTTCATAACGCATTGCGCTCAGACGCGCATGTGAAGATTCTCGGAGCCAGCGAAGAACTCTTTGAGCGGGGGATGGGTCTGTATGCAAATCGCGTCGACAAAGCGTGGTCGCTCACGGACTGTATTTCATTTTGCGTGATGACCGAGTTGGGAATTACCGATGCGTTGACGGCGGATCACCATTTCGAGCAAGCCGGTTTCCGAGCACTTCTCAAATAAACGGTCCACTTTTCGGACGAAATCGCCCATGCTGCGCCGCATCGCCATCCCCGGCTTGTTCATCACCGCCACGGATACCGACGTCGGCAAGACGGTGGTGGCCGGCGCGATCGCCAATTGGTTCGCGCGCCGAGGGGCGCGGGTGGGAGTGTTTAAGCCGGTGGCGACGGGATGCGTGCATCGGCGCGAGGGGCTGGTCAGCGAGGACGCGGAGTTTCTGGCGCACTGCGCGGACGCGGCGGCGCCGCTGGACGTGATCTGCCCGCAGCGATATGCCGAGCCGCTGGCGCCATCGGTCGCCGCCGCGCGGGCGGGGCGACCGGTGAATTGGGAGGCGATACAACAGGCCCTCGATGAAATCGCCGCACAGAGCGATGTTTTGATCGTCGAGGGCGTCGGCGGATTGATGGCGCCGATGGACGAGCGCCATACCGTGCGCGATGTGATCGGCTGGCTGGGGCTGCCGGCGGTTGTGGTGGCCCGGCCGGGCCTGGGCACCCTCAATCATACGCTGCTGACGTTAGCCGCCTTGCGCGAGGCGAAGCTGGCGATCGCCGGCGTGGTGGTGAATCGCTACCCGGCGGACAGCGCGAGCGTCGCGGAAGAGACAAATCTGCCGACGATCGAAAAATGGGGCCGCGTGCCGTTGCTCACGGTCGTGCCCGACGAGAAATTCACGCCGCCGGTGCTTTCCCCCGGGATCGTGGCGGCGATCGAGCGGGTGGACTGGGAGCAGTTTGCACGGGGCGGATGACCTTGATCGGGTCTGAAAAAATTCCCCTTGCATTGCTGATGCTGGCGATGATGACGCCATTGTCGTTCAGGTGGTCGGAGCATCCGTTGGCAGAGGGGGGGTTTCTGACCGTCGCGCTGCAACCTGATCCTCGCCCTGCGCCCAGATGAAGCAGCCGCGCAAGCCCGTCACCAGCGGCGCCGAGCAATCCTGCACCAGCACGCCGTCGGGATAGCGGTTTTCGTCAACACCCACGTCCAGATTGAGGAACGTGCAGTTGCGGATGGTGATGTTGGTGCCGCCCTGGAAGATTCCGTCGGCGGGCATCTTGTCGGCGATCACGCCGACCGGCTTCCAGGGCGAATCAAACTGCGGGGCATCCTGAACGCCAACAAAAAAAGGCGATCAAGACGACACCGGAAGCCAGCGCGGCTCTGTCATTGCCGCCGTAGGTTTGGATGTTCGCGGGAACGGTGACGTGGCCATCGAAGTAGATGCGATCGGGCCCGCTGCCGCCGGTGACCTGGATGAGATGAATGGCGGCCGGGGGACGTGGTAGGTGCCCGGGTAGATCTGCACTTCGTGCGCCGAAGGTGTGATTGCCTTCCAGGACGGTCCATTCCGAGACGTCGCCCGGCACCGCCGCGGGCCCTTCGCGCGGGCCCACGCGCAGCTCGCCGTCATACAGCCAGTTGTCGGCGACATAGGCATACCAGCTCTTGTGAACGTCAACCGTTCCCTTGTTCTGATCGTCCGGGTCCCCCAGGGCGACGCGGCTGAGGTTTGTGAAATTGTTGTGGCGTCGGGCTGCTGTGGGGAGGATTCGCGGCGTGGGAACGCGGAAACTTCGCGTAATATGCGGTGCCGACGCGCTCCGGCGGGTCCGCAAGCCGGTGGATGGAAATCGGAAATCCGAAGCACGAAATCTTAAACAAATCCGGCTTTCCGCGAAAGCCGCTGATTAAGCGGCCCCAGCCGCCGGAAAGGTGAAGTTTTTCGTCGAATATCCGCGATTGTTACGGCTCAGCCCGGTGGATATCAGCGGCTTTCGCGGAGAGCCACAAATCCAAGTGAGCAAAGCACAAAACTCTCACACTTGTAACACTTCAGCCGTGTGCGGAACTCAGGGAAGAAGAGCGTTGACGTATCACGGGCGTCTCGCCCGTGCCGATGGCGCGGTAGTTGAGGAACCAGGGTTCAGCCAATCGCAACGCAATGCAGCGCTATGATTCAAACCCCAAATCAAGCGCCAAACCATCGGGGCTTGGGTGGTCGGCGTCCCAGCGCTTGCCCGGACCCTTGACTCGCGCGGGGACTGCCCCGCATTCGCTCTCGGTTGTCGAACTGCTGATCCGCCAGCCGTTGTGTTTGCATGTGTCGTACACGATCATTTCCTTGCGGGTGGAGACGTA
>DASRLH010000388.1:0-4191 GCA_035648595.1 Tepidisphaeraceae bacterium | reverse complement strand
CATCCCCGAGCGCTGCATCCGCATCGCCAGCGACCCCGGCGACACGATCCTCGACCCCTTCAACGGCAACGGCACAACCGGCATCGCCGCCCTGCGCGCGGGACGCAAATACATCGGGATCGACCGAAGCAAACTGTACCTGGAGCAATCGCGGAAATGGATCGCAACGCAAGTAGCGAAGGTAAAAGAGGAGTGATGAGTGAACCGTGACAAGATCATCTTTCGTCACGGTTCACTCATCACTCCTCTGTTCTGATTTTTCAAGAGGAACCTTATGGTCACAGCCCCCATCCGAAAGCCCGCCGTCACCGCCATCGACCCCAGCGCCGGCCTTCTGGCCAACGTCTCGCCCGCCGGCCGTCCCGCCGTCGCCAAGGCCTTCTACGTTCAGCGAATGATGGGGGACCTGCCCCAGGCCTACAGCGATCAAATGCCCGACAGCATCGACCCCGCCGAACTCGCCGCCGCCGAGCAGAAAATACGCGGCCAGTTCGTGGCCGATGGCCGGCACTTCGTAACCCAGGGAGGCCGGGGACTCACCAATGTCACGGCCACATTGCCCAACGGCCAGGAAGTCCCCGCGATGGTGCGCACCGAACATCTGGACGCGGCGGGAACCGGAAAGGCCGCCGCTCCCGCCCCGGACTTGTCCAAGCTCAACGGCGCGCAGTTGCTCGCCCTGGGCGTGAAGCAACGGGCCGCCGCCGAGGCGGCGCATCCGCAAACCAAGCCGGCGGTGAACGCCACGGCGCCGGCCAAGGGATCGGCGTCCCACGATCCATCCAAAATGAACGGCGCCCAGTTGATTGCACTGGCAACGCGAAAGTAACAAAGTCCCGATACCCCAAACCCCAAACCCCTCCCACAATGAGCAACCTACTTCTCGACGGCATGCCCCTTTCGCACCGGAATCTATCGGGCTACGAATTGCTCTCGTTGGGCGTTCGCCAGAGCCAGCCTTACCGTCCCGGCCCCGAGGATGAGATGCACCGCGAGAAGAAATCCCGCGAAGCCCTGGCGGGCAAGGCAATCCCGCCCCCCGATCTTCCCACCCTCACCCGCGTCTACTGAAACTACCAACAACCCACAACAAACAACTGACCCCCCGCAACTGGCCACTTACAAAGGACTCATCCAATGACCGCCGTAATGAACACCTCCGCACTGTCGAGCATCATCGATCAGGACAACGCCGCCCGGCTTAAGGCCGAAGCTGACTACTACGCGATCGCGTTCGATGCCACGCGCGACACCCCCGCCGATCAAAAGGCCCTGGCGTCGGCGATGCGCATTTTGGGCAAGAGTGTCGCCGACGTGGCGGCAGAGCAGGAAGCGATCGTCGCCGCCGGCAAGCTGGCCCAGGCGGCGGCCGATCATGCCCCGGCCCAGGCGGATAAGGAAGCGGCCGAACAGGAGTTTGGCCGTTTCCTCAAGGAAGATTTGCCGGCGATGCAAAGGGCCGTGGAGGATGCCCATCACGCCAAGCGATACGCCAGCGCCCCGCACGTCTCCCGGATGCAAAACGCCGCCGCCGCGCTCGTGGAATTGCGCAAGCTTCGCACCAAGACCGGACTCAAGGACCCTCGCGTCGCCAGGCTCCTGCCCTCCGATCCGCCCGGTTCCCCCGATCAAATCCGAACCGCCGGCTACTTGCTTCACGACCGGTACGGCAATCAGGTGCGGTGACGGGCGGAATGGGTTGAGGAATTCGGAATTGTCCCCGGATTTCGGGCATTCGGAATTGAGGCACGACCATGGCTTTCGACGCGGGATCAATAACGGGTGGAATCAACTTCGACGTGAGTCAGTTCACATCGGGGATTCAGCAGGCCACCTCCGGAGCTCAGGGCTTCGGGCAATCCGTGGCGGCCGGCATTGAAGCGCCGCTGGAGCGCGTGGCCGGGACGTTCACCAGCGTGTCCCAGGGGATCGCCCAGGCGCTGCATTTCCCGACCGACGGCTTCGCGGGCTCGATGATGCAGGTCGAAGCGCTCATGCAGGTGCTTCCGTCGGTGGTGACGGAGTTCATGGTGAATCCCCTGCTCGCCGTCATCGAGCTCGTCGAGAAGGCGATCGAGGCAACCGGAAAACTTGCAAAAGCGTTCGCCGATATGGTGGCCGGCGTGGGGGAGCGATTCCAAAAGGTCGGCATGGAAAGCCTCAAGCTAGGATTGGACCCTCAAACCTTCAGTACCTTCGCGGCCGCGGCCAAGGCGGCGGGGGTGGACGTGCAGCAATTCAGCAACGCACTGAAGTTCATGGAGGATCGCGCCGCCGGGGCCGTGCGCGGCGAAAGGAGCGGGGCCAAGGCGTTCGCGGACCTCGGAATCTCCGCGCAGCAATTGGGTACGCTCCTGAACAATCCCAGGCAGCTACTACTGGCTGTCGCCGACGCGATGCAGCAAATTCATAATCCCGCGCAGCGCGTGCAGGCCGCGATGGAACTGATGAGCCGCGCCGGCACGGACATGATCCCCTTCCTGGAACAGGGCAGCGACGAGATTGTGCGAATGGCCGATGAGATGGGCAAGCTCGGCGGCGGCGTGAATGAAGCCCAGGTAAAGCTGGGTCAATCGTGGAAGATGCTGGGCACGATGATCGGGGCGATGTGGGACGGGCTCAAAGCCAAGCTGGCCGAGCCGATCCTCCAATTCTTCGAGGACCACCTGACCGAGATCATCCCCAAGCTTGAGGAGTTTGCCGACTGGATGGGCAAAGAGATTCCGGCGGCCATGACCTTTCTCGGAGGCCTCGCCACTTCTCTCTTTGAAGTGATGGAGCCGCTTGGCGAGCTGCTGGGCATCGTCTTTGTGCCGGTTCTTGAGGTCATTGAGCAATGGCTCAAACGAATTGCCGAAACCATGAGGGCCATCGCCGACCTTTCATCGTTGATGACTAACGGGATCGAAGGCCTGGCTAAAATGATGATGTTCGACGCCCCAGGGGCCGATGAGGCGTTCGGCCGGGCGGGGTCCGCCTTTCACCGCCTCAAGCAAGACTTCGGAGCCGAGCCGTCCGTGAGCGTCGGCCCCGTCAATGTCACGTTCGACTCTCACGCGGCGACAAGCGAAGTCGCCGCCAAGCTCCACCCTGCAATTCTCAAGGGATACGACCAGCTTCACAAACAGTACGTCGCGGCGACGACGACGCACAAAGTGAGCCATGCGATGGGCGGACGATCGTCGGGAATCCATCGTTGAACGTGAAGGGCGAAGCGGATTTTTTGCAACGGACAGCGGACAACTGACAAAGGCAAAAACATGGACGTTGAACTAAACGATCTTTGCGAACAAGCGGCCGGCTTGCGGCGGCGGATCGCCGCGATGCCGACGCTGGCCGCGGACCCGGATGTGGCGGCCGTCGCCTCTATGCTGGACACGGCGCTTGAGCCGAGCGACGGGGTTGAGCCGCGTCCGCTGGATTTGATCGCGGCCATCGAATCGTTCCACGAATTGCCCATCGAGCGCCAGGAGGCGTTGCTCAACGGATGGTGGCCCAAGCCCGATCGCCCCACGCGGGCGGACTTGATCGGCGCGCTGGCCCTGGCGTCGATCCGCCGCACGCTCAGTATTTCCCTCACCGCGCGGACGATCATGCCCGAACATCGCTTCGCGTTTTGCGATGGGGATTCGCCCGTGCGCGTCGAAATTCAGGAGGGAACGACCCGAAGGGAAGTGGTGCGGGCGCTCAAGTATGCCCTCGGGTCGATCGAGCGACTCGACTGGAGATATTGGGTCGGCCCCGATGATGCGGGCTGCCTCGCCGAGGCGTACGCCCAGGTGGACCTGCGCCAAGCCCAGGCCGGCAATCTGCAAGCGGCGTTGCCGGAACGGTATCGAACGAGCGGATGATCGAACACCGCGTGAAGCGCGTTCGATTGAGAATCGAAGATGATTTCAAAGAGCCGGCCAGGCGTGGCCGGCTTCTTTTGCGCGCGGCGTGTTTTCGGGAGCGGCCTGTGTTTGGTGTCTGTTGTCTTCCGCGCCGCTTCCGACTTCCGGAGCGCGATGGCGATGGCGTTGCGGAAATGAGGGTGGACATACGGAAATAGCCGCAAATCTCGCGGGCGGCGCGGGTTTTTGCAGTCTATGGATTTTGGGCAGGTGCCGCGCGTAAGGTGCTGCTAAATAAGAGGGATGCTGCCGATTCGGGTATATTCGCCTTCGTTCGGAAGTATCCTGCTTGTTTACA
>DASRLH010000387.1:0-16226 GCA_035648595.1 Tepidisphaeraceae bacterium | reverse complement strand
ACCCTAACCCTCCCCCGGAGTACCGGGAGAGGGAAAAAGGGACACCGCCGACACGGTCCCGCACCCAATTTACGCCGCTGGAAGTCCCAGAGCCCGCCGAATCCACCTCACTTCGCGGCCCGCTGGGCATTCTGGTGGCCATGATCTTCGCGGTTGTTTTGGGGATTCAATGCACGCTTTGGGCGAATCTCACGGACCAACTGATGGCGGACGTGCGGGCGTATCCGTCTGTGGTGGTGCCGGATTGGGATTCATCGCTGGCGTGGAAGAACAGCACTCCGCTGGCGCACTGGGCAACCGCCGACTACGTCACGGCAATGCAGGGGAAAATGCCGGCGAAGGTGATGCTCGACTGGCGAAGCGAGCAGGGGATCCGCGCCAACCCGCCGCGCGTGCCGCATTGGGATTTTTATCCCAAAGGCGGCCCGGCGCCCGGGCCGTCGGGATGGTTTGACTTCCGCCCCTTGCTCCAGCAACTGGCCAAGGAACCGCCGCCATCGCCCGACCGCCATCCGCCGGATCAGGATGTGAAGACGGTGCCGAACTGAAAACGCCGCGGTAAGATCGACGGAGAGGACTGCCACGAATGAGCACGAATGGGCACGAATAATTTGTCTTCATTCGTGTGCATTCGGGCCCATTCGTGGCTCCCCTCTTTCTTTTCGGTTGCGGGCTCGCCCACTCTGAGTGGGTTCGTGGTGAATATCCGGGCTATCGCGTCCAGTGTACCTGCGAAGGGGCGGTGGCCGGCGTTACGGGGGTCTGCCTGGACGCCTGCTCGATCACCTTGAGCACCTGCGCGGCACGCTGGGGCCGGCGATCCTGCGGAGCCGGATACCAGGGCTGGCCGGCGCTTGGCTTTTCCTCGGTCTCGGCGATCACCTGCACGTGGCTCTTGCCGGTGGGGTCGTTGAAATCCGGCAGGATGGTGATTTTGAAGCGCGTTCGTTCCTGCCAATGCCGCACGATATGCAGCGCCCCTTCGTATTCCTTCCAGCCGGTCAGGATTGTGCCGTCGTTCATCGTGTCAATCGCAATCGCCAGCGGCGGGCCGGGAAGGCGCTGGGCAATGATCTGCATGAGCTGCTTTGGCGGCACATTCACTTGCGCCGCCTGACTCGGATCATACTGTGATTCACCGACGGCCCTGGGCTGCTGCCAACCGCACCCCGCCAGCAGCAGTGCCAGCGAAACCAGCCCGCAAGTTGCAATCGTCCCCCGCATGCTCGAATTCCGTCGCTGCGATCGATCCATGAAACCGCTCCTTTGCCGTTGCTTCCTGTACCCCAAAAGGGCCAGCCGCGTGACAATCAAACGCTATCCGCAGGCGCCTCGCCTGGCAACGCGCGGCTGTCATGCGTCTACAGGCGGTGAAATATTAGACATTGATCAACCGCGCGACTTCCTGGCAATCCTTATCCCCCCGTCCGGAGAGATTCACCACCAGAATTTGATCTTTCGCGAGCCTGGGAGCCAACCGGGCGGCATGCGCGATGGCATGCGCGGATTCGAGCGCGGGAAGAATGCCTTCGAGGCGGGCGATCAACTGAAACGCATCAAGCGCCTCGGCGTCGGTGATGCTTACGTACTCGACCCGCCCGGTATCTTTCCAGTACGCATGCTCAGGGCCGACGCCCGGATAATCGAGGCCGGCGCTGATCGAATGCACATCCGCGGTTTGCCCGTCGTCGTTTTGCAGCACATAAGAGATGCACCCGTGCAACACGCCCGGCTTGCCGGCGCACAGCGAGGCGGCGTGTTCGCCCAGTGCCCACCCGCGCCCGCCGGCTTCCACGCCAATGAGCTTCACGCCGACATCGTTCACGAAAGGCGCGAAGATCCCGGCGGCGTTGCTGCCGCCCCCCACGCAGGCGACCACGTAATCGGGCAATCGGCCTTCCGCCGACATGCACTGCTCGCGCGCCTCGATGCCGATGCACGCCTGGAAATCGCGCACCATTTCCGGGAACGGGTGCGGGCCGGCCACCGTGCCGATAATGTAATGCGTGTGCTCCACGCTGCCCATCCAGTCGCGCAGCGCCTCGTTGAGTGCATCCTTGAGCGTCTTTTGCCCGCTGGTCACGGGGATGACATTCGCGCCCATCAACTTCATGCGAAAGACGTTGAGATTCTGCCGGCGAATATCCTCGGCGCCCATGTACACATCACACTTAAGCCCGAAGAGCGCGGCGACGGTGGCCGTCGCGACGCCATGCTGGCCGGCGCCGGTCTCGGCGATCACGCGTTTCTTGCCCATGCGCACCGTCAGCAGCGCCTGGCCGATGGTGTTGTTGATTTTGTGGGCGCCGGTGTGATTGAGGTCTTCGCGCTTCAGGTAGATTTTGGCCCCGCCGAAATGCTCGGTAAGACGCCGGGCGAAATAGAGCCGGCTGGGCCGGCCGACGTAATCGCGCAAGTAGGATTCAAATTCCGCCTTGAATGCCGGATCGGCCTGCGCCCGGCGGTATTCCTGTTCGAGTTGTTCCAAGGCGAATATAAGCGTCTCCGGCACGAACACGCCGCCGTACGCGCCGAAATGGCCGGTCGCGTCAGGTAGCTTGGCCGATGAGGGGGTCGAAGCAATCGAACTCATATCCGCGCAATGGTAGGAGCGCGCGCGGGGATCATCAACGCCATCACCGGTGGCGTCCGCGGCGGCGCGGGGCGTGCCCAATTTTCCGGGAGAGTCCATCGGGGGACGGTGGGGCAGACATTCTTGTCTGCCTCGAATCGGCGAGTGGAGGGCATTCTTGTCCTCCCGAACCGATTCGAATCCGCTCGGCGGGGCGGGAACGCCCCGCACTCGCGGATTCGGGCAGACAGGAATGTCTGCCCCACCAAAGCCTGTGGATGTCAACGGTTACGCCTGCCCGAAAACTCGGGCACGCCCGCGGCGCGGGGCGATGCTATTGCACCGCCGCACGCGCCGCGTTATCCATTCCCGGCATTGCAAGGAGCATCGTTCATGAGCAATCTCACCGTCTCGCCGGCCTGGAAAGCGTTGCACGAACACTATGCCGCCGCCTCGCGGCTTGCGATGCGGGATTTGTTTCGCGCCGATCCCCAACGGTTCGATGCCTTTTCCGCCCGCTTCCAGGACATTCTGCTCGACTTCTCCAAGAACCGGATCACCGGCGAAACATTCCAGCTTCTGCTGAATCTTGCCCGGCAGGCGGACGTGCCAGGATGGGCGCGGAAAATGTTTGCCGGCGAAAAGATCAATACCAGCGAAGGACGGGCAGTTTTGCACACCGCGCTGCGCAATCGGTCGAATCGGCCCATCATGGTGGATGGGAAGGATGTGATGCCAGAGGTGAACCGGGTGCTGGCGCACATGCGCGAGTTTTCCGAGGCTATTCGTAGTGGCGCCTGGGCCGGGTATACGGGCCGGCGGATTACCGACGTCGTCAACATCGGCATCGGCGGATCCGATCTGGGGCCGGTCATGGTAACAGAGGCCCTCAAGCCGTATTCCAAACGCGATCTGCGCGTTCACTTCGTATCGAACGTGGATGGCACCCAAATCGTGGAGACGCTGCGCGACTTGGATCCGCGCACCACGCTTTTCATCGTGGCCTCAAAGACTTTCACCACGCAGGAAACCCTCACCAACGCGCACACCGCCCGGCAATGGTTCCTGGGCAAGGCCAACAACGAATCCGCCATCGCCAGGCATTTCGTCGCGCTCTCGACCAACGAGGGCGAGGTGAAAAAGTTCGGCATCGACGTGGCCAATATGTTCGAGTTCTGGGATTGGGTCGGCGGGCGCTATTCGCTTTGGTCGGCCATCGGATTGTCCATCGCGGTTGCCATCGGGTTTGAGAATTTCGAGGAACTGCTCACGGGCGCTCATTTGATGGACGAGCATTACCGAAGCGCGCCTCTGGAGAAGAATCTGCCGGTGATTCTGGCATTGGTCGGCATCTGGTACAACGATTTCTTCGATGCCCAGACGCAGGCCATTCTTCCCTATGACCAATACCTGCACCGTTTCCCCGCGTATTTCCAGCAGGGGGACATGGAATCCAACGGCAAATCCGTGCAGCGCGACGGCACCCCCTGCGACTATCAGACCGGCCCGATCATCTGGGGCGAGCCGGGCACCAATGGACAGCATGCGTTTTATCAACTGATCCACCAGGGCACGAAACTGGTGCCCTGCGATTTCCTGGCGCCCGTTGAAACGCAAAACCCCGTCGGCGAGCACCACGCCATCCTGCTCTCCAATTTCTTCGCGCAAACCGAGGCGCTGATGAAAGGCAAAACCGCCGATGAGGTGCGGGCGGAACTGAAGGGCTCAAAGCTGTCGGAAGCCGATCTGGAAAAACTGATCCCACAAAAATCCTTCCCCGGCAACCGGCCGACCAACTCCATCCTGTTTCAGAAGCTCACGCCGCGCACGCTGGGGATGTTGATCGCGATGTACGAGCACAAGATTTTCACGCAAGGGATTATCTGGAACATCAATAGCTTCGACCAGTGGGGCGTCGAACTCGGCAAGCAACTGGCCAAGGCCATCCTACCTGAACTTGCCGGAACCCAAGCCGTCACCACCCACGATTCCTCGACCAACGGCTTGATCAATCATTTCAAGCAAGCGCGAGATCCCAGTGTATAGGCCGCGGAGAAATGTGAACACGCCACGACCCAAATGATAGCTAAAAATCCGAAATCCGAAGCACGAAATCCGAAACAAATTCAAAAGTAGGAAAAGCGGAAAATTCAAAGGGCGCTTCCGTCTTGTTTTGAATTTTCTGCTTTTGGATTTTGGGTTTGTTTCGGATTTCGTGCTTCGGATTTCGAATTTCAACCCATCCCTCGGCGTGTGGCGCGTGATTCCAGCGCCTTCGTGGTTAGTCGCTCTGCTTAGGCGTTGTGAATATTGGCAGCGCGTAGCAGTACGCCGTATAGCGCATTTCGCTCCATGCCAGTTCGGGCAGAGGATTGCCCGGAAACAGCGGCGTGTGCACCGGGGTGAACCGGATCCGCAGGCGGATCGCATGGCGTCCCTTGGTGAGGTCGCGTCCGATCAAAAACTCATCGTCGCGGAATCGGCGGTTGGAGGTTTCAACGACATGCTCGGTTGGGCCAAGCTCCTGTTGGGGGTTGGAGTAAACGCAGGTGTTGGAGCCGGCCAGATACCAGATGCCGGCGGCCTTGAATGGGCCGGAGGCTTTGCCGGATGCGTCCGCGTCGGCCACCCACACAAATGCCCGTTGATTGGGATATTGATAGTCCAGCTTCCGGCGAAGCAGAACGCCCAGGTTGTTTGGCTCGAGGCGCACGGTGAACTCAGATGTGCCGGCGGTGGTGCGGCCACGGTCGCTCCGGGCGGGGAAAATCTCCTTGCCGGCCAGATGATCCACGCCCCATTCGTAGCGCGAGCTGATCTCGTAGGGCGCCGATGCGCGCGGGGAGACGTAGGCGTGCGCGCGTTCACTGGCCTCGTCACCGATCGACAGCACATCGCTTTTGAGCAGAGAAGGGGCCGGCAATCCATACCAGTAGGTCACGGTTTCATAATGTTCGACGGATTCGTTGGTGCCGCCATGCTCGAGGGTAATTCGCGCGTTGCGGCCGAAGGGCATGAGGTCGGCCAGCAGGAAGCGGTAAGCCGACTCTATTTTGTCCAGTTCGTTGACGGCTTCCGCGGGGCCGTGCGCGCCGCAGGGATGGCCGGCGAAGGGAAGGGTCATGTTCCGGCCGCCCCAGTAGTCGCCGCCGCCGCCCCATTCTTCCGTGCCCGTCCCCTGGCCCTGGGGCGTGAGGCTATCGTCAAAATAAAATCGCGGATCGCCTTCAAGCGTGTTGAGGTTGGCGTCATGGGAGAAAATGAAGGACGTGCCGACGAAGCTGCCGGACCAATCGCCGCCGCCTTCTTCCTGCCGGGTGTCGAGCAATACCATGTCGGCCCCGGCAACCGGGAGCGGATGATCGGCGTAAGTGGCATGAAAGTAGCCGACATGATTGGGCGGATCGCGATAGGGCTCGTATCGGCAAGTGATATGCACCCCTTTGATCGCGGCATCCGCGCCAACCAATTCAATGCGCGCGGACCGAAAAAACGGCATCGGAAAGTAACAGTTGAGGGCGACCTGCCGATTCGAAAAATGAATGTTCACCGGAAACGCCCGAACGAAATCGGCGCGATGATCGCGGTTATACAGCGTCCCGGCTCCGAAGAACAAAGCCACCGGCGCATCCACCGATGGCAGCGGCCGATCATCCCACCAGATCCGCAGCCGCGCCGTCCCCAGGTCAATCGCGGATTCTTTGGGAGCGGTGATCTCGATGCCTCGGAGCATCGCCGGCCCGTCGCCAATCTCAATCGCCCCAGCCGCCCGCCCGCCGGGAATGTCGATCGTCCGCTCAACCTTCGATAGCCCCGCGCGGCCCGCAAGCAGGTCCCCTCCCGCGCGCGAGATCAACTCCAGTACGTCGCGATCGGGCGGCGTCTTCCCATCCCATGCCTTAATGGGCGCCGACAGTTTCGCACCCGGCACGAATTGATCGTAGATGTAATATCCGGTGCCGTAGTGCGTGCGCGAATAGGCCATCTGGAACGATCGCTCGAAACCGATCGGAGCCCACATCAAATCCGCGCCGCGCGTGTCTGACCAGGTCCATGCCAGCGGCTTTGGGAATGCGGCCCGCGGCTCGAAGGTGGAATGCTCAACCGGATGCGCGGGATTGGCGGTGCTGGATTCCTTGACCATGTGATCGCTCCCGTCCACCACGTAATGCCAGGGGCTTCCGTGCCAATGGTTGTAGCGGGCGAAGTAGAGAATCCCCGGCCCCTGCACATCCAGCGCGACATTGAAATCATCGGCGATTTGATAGAGGAAATGACTTGCGTCCGCGCCTTCGTTGCCGCCGCTGCGATCGTAGGTGCTTCGCATATACGCCCGCTGCCCGATGCGCTGGTACGGCCAGCGATCCCACATCCGGTAGGCGTCCAGGCCCGCCGGCAAAACTGGAGGCTCGTTGGCACCCGTGGCTTGAGCGTCGGTAGCCTTGCACAGTGCGGCGGCAACAATCGCCATGAGGATGAGTGAACGGCGCATCATGCGATTCTCCTATATGGCTCTGCCTAGCGCCAATAGTTCAATTGGGCGAATGTGATTCTCCCCGATGCACAGGTGATATACCGCATTGCATTCGGCTGACGCGTTACGGGCTTTCTATCGCGCGCGGCCTGTTGCCGGCGAACGAAAGCACGATCGCCTCATTCTGCTTCCAATCAAACTGAAACGCGCTTCCATCGCCCAGGGATTTGCCGGTGCGCTCGTCGCGGACATCTTTCACCGCACCGACGAACTGCAAGGTGGCCTTGAGCGTGCCCGTCTTAAGGCTCGCCGCATTCCCGCCGCCCAGTTCATTGCCTTCAACCTCGGGATTGAAGCAGACGAAAACAACGGTGCGCGGTTCATCTATTCGACCCGGCATACCTTTGGCGGGGGGCGCGGACCAATAGGTGATTTCATAGCCGAACGCGCGATTGTCGTCCACCTTCAGTTCCACCCATCGGCGTGCGCCAGCATGCGTCACATACCGAATGAATACCTCGCGCCGCGCCGCGGACGCCGCGCCGGCGGCGCGGTAGGCGTTGTACCATTGCGGCGAGAGGTTCATCAGCACCGCCGTGCCGCGGCCATAATGATTCACCTTCGCCACCTCCATCTTCCGCACGGCTTTGTCGTAGCCGCTGGCGTCCTTGATGCAGGTGTTCTTGTTGGTGAGAAATTGCTCGTAGGTCTTCCAATTGAAGTTTACTTCCTGATTGATCTCGCACCAGAGTCTTCCGCCGAACACGTCCGCTTCACGCATGGCTGGATCGTGATGAACGCCGAACATCGCGTCCAGGGCGCCGCCTTCGGGCCGGCCTTTGCCATGCTGATCCCAAAGTCCCGGCATGTAGTCGGCGATAACCGTCCCTCCATCCCGGCAAAACTCCCCGATCCGCCGCGCCTCAACATCCGACAAACACAGGCACGCAGGCAGGATGAGCACCTTATACTCGCGCGGCACACCCTTCTGAATTACATCCACGTAGCTGAGGAAATTATACTGAATCCCCGAATCGCGCAGCATGTTCTCCCAGGCATGGCGGACATTGTGCGAGCCGCCCAGGCGATTGTCGGCGTTGCGGTTGCTCCAGGTCTTGCCGTGGGCCTGCGCGTCCATGATCCATCCCAACTGAATCGACGCATGGCTGTAGTAAATCGCGACCCCATCGTGGATCCACTGTGCGCCCGCCATCCGGGGTCCTATCTTGTGATCTGCTTCAAGGTAGGTGGGCGCAACCTTCTCTTGCCAGGGTCTGGCCTTGTCGCCATCGAACCATCCTTGCACCCAGTTTATGAATCCGCGGTTGCCATGCGCGAGGTAGTACCAAGTCTGCCAGATGTCATCGTCGGCGGATTTGTGAAACTCAGTGGTAACTGCGGGAATCGCATTGTGCGGATTGAACGACCGGATAATGGCCTGACTGGAGCCCAGGTTATACGCCTCAATGAATTGCACCTTGCGCATGATCTTGGCGTAGTCATACCCGCCAAACGCATTTGGGCTTTGGCCGCCGACGAAGCCGCAGGGAGTGGCCGGATCAACGGTGTTGGCGTAGGTCACCAGATCGCCGATAAAGTTGTTCCAGTAGGAGTCGTTGAACGTCCATTGGTCCATCAAAGGACTTGCGTCAAACTTCGCAACGCTCCAGTCCGCGAGCTTGCCGCGAATGTCATCGTAGGTAATCCAGCGGGAGCGATCGGGGGCGCTGGGGCCATAGATTTCGCGCAGCCAGTTCTGGTAGGCGGTCTTGTCATCGGTCACGCACCACATCGCCGGATGCACAAAATGGCCCCAGGAAATTTCGTCATCCAGCGCGTAGGCGGCCCGATACGGAGAGCTCTTCACCGCATTGATGTGCTGGCGAATAGCGCTTTCCAACTTGCGCCCCAACGCCGCATTCACCGGCACCGCGCGCACGCCCCCAGAACGAAGCTCGCCCAGGTGTGGCTTAAGCTCGTTCCCATCCCACAAATGCAGATAATGCTTGTTCGCGGTGTGATCCATATAAAAGCGCAGCTTGAATTGATCGATCCAATCGAGCCTGCCGGTGGGCGATGCAGGCGTGCCCACATCCCCATGATCGATGAACGCCCCGTTGTACCCATGATCCACCGACCATTGGCCCGACGCCTGCGTGTAACCGATGGTCCATTGATACGTCCACGGCATGTTCGTCCAACTGGGGAATGCCTTGTAGCACCAGGCCTTCTCCTGCTTCACCGGCTTAAAATCCCGCGAGGTGTTGACGTACGTTTCATACGGATCGGGCTGTGCATGAAGGGCGGTGACAAGGCATGCCAACAGAAGCACCGGCGCGCAATTTACAGACTTTCGCATTTTGATAACTTTTTCAAAGTACGCAGCCGACCAATTTGGTGCCCAACCCGGCCCGGCGATTGGGAAGACAATCAAAGCGCCAAGAACGCCAAGAAGCAAAAGAGTAGATACTTATTTGGTCGGTTGGATCGGTTCGTGCGAAAAGCACCCTACAACGTATCACGGGCGTCTCGCCCGTGCCGATGGCATGGCGGCAGGAAAGTTACTATGTCCCACATTTCCTTGTGCCTTTTTCTTCTTGGCGTCTTGGCGTTCTTGGCGCTTATCTTTCTTCGGTCGGCGATAACGACGTCTACACCGGTGCCCTATTTCGCCGTCAGCTCGATCGTGCTTACGCTCCACGCCGGCCTGGAATATGTGAAGTCGCCGGTGTGATTTTACCATTTTATCGGCTCGGCGTGCAACGAAGATGACGCGAGACCAGCGACATGCTAAAATCGCCGCGGATCTTACGTCCCGCGGAACGGTGATTTATGAGTGCCATCGCATTACCTCAGTCGGCCCAACCGGCCATCTCGCCCTTGACGCCCGCCGACTTGCTTGCGATGCCGGATGCGAAGGGATTTGAACTCGTGGACGGCAAACTCGTGGAGCGGCATGCGAGCGTTGAATCAAGTCGTGTGGCCTCTCGGATTAATCGCCTGCTGGGTAACGAGGCTGAGCGCACCGGCCATGCGACGGTCTATGCCAACGACCTGGGTTATCAGTGCTTTCCACATCGCCCCAACCAAATTCGCAAGCCCGACGTCTCGCTCATTCGCAAGGACCGTTACAATTGGGCCTCGGAGGCTGACAGCGGCTATATGCCCATCGCGGCGGATCTTGCCGTCGAGGTGATTTCGCCCAATGACCTCTATTACGAAGTGGCGGCGAAGGTCGCCGAGTATCTGGAGGCGGGATTCGGCGCGGTATGGATCGTGGATCCAAGGCTCAAGACCGTGCGCGTCGAAAGCGCTGACGGAGCCAGTGTTTTATTCCGCGAGAATGATGAGATCACCGGCGGCTCCTTTCTGCCGGGGTTTCGCTGCCGGGTCGCGGAGTTCTTTCGGACGTAGTCGGCGTATTGCACTATAATCGTATCAAGAGAGAACCATGGACGTACTTATCTCCATCCCCGATCAAGTTGCCGACAAACTCCGAGAACGCGCCAGGGCAAGCGGCCAGCCCATTGATGCCTATACCTCCAAAATCGTTCAGCAGGCCGTCACGGGACCGACCCTCGAAGAGCTTCTCGCCCCTGTTCAGGCGGATTTTTTCAACAGCGGCATGACCGACGAGCAATTATTGGAAATCGGGCGCGACCTGCTCGATAAAGTGCGAACCGAGAAGGATTGATGCTGCCGCCAAGGGCCATCTACGACGCGATGGTGTTTCTCCAATGGGCCGCCACGCCGCCCGATGGACCGCAACACGCCACAGTCACGGCCTTGACCAACGGCCAGTTGCGACTCGCGATGGATCAACGTCTACTCGACGAGGTGCGGGGCTCTTGTTCCGGCCCGAACTCCAAATCCGCCTGCCCAACCTTACGCATCAGCGTGCCGCAGCCATCCTGCATAAGGTCTTGGAATACGCCGATTGGTTCGAGAATGTGCCCCGCCGCTTCTCACTGACGCAACATCCCAAGGACGATCCTCACGCCAAAGGAATTGGCAGAGACGTTGAAGAGCATGCGCGAATAGCTTAGCCCCTGGTTCATTCACCCCGGCAGGTGCTTCATGGCGCGCCAACGGGCCCTGATTTATTGTCAGCTTTTTGCAGCAGCGGCGTCATCTTCGCGGTCAGGCGTTTTTCCATGCCGGGCGTGTACCCTACTTCGACATCGCGGACGATGCCATCGGGTCCGATGATGATTACCATTGGAAAACCCTCGGCATGGTATTGATCCGTAAGTGCCCGCGGCGCATTGAGATTCGGATATTTCAATTCAAACGCGTCAACGACGAATTTGATGTCGGCCGGGCGCGTATCCGTGTTCATGCCGAGCATTACCACCGGTTTTCCGCTGAGATCGTCTGACCACTGCTTCATTTCCGGCATGGCGCGCATGCACCAGAAACAACTGCGAAACCAGAAATCCAGAACCACCACCGTCCCGCGATAATCCTTCAGCGAGTGCATCACTCCCGATTGGTCGGGGAGGGTCCATTCCGGCGCTGGCTTATTCAATATCGCCCGAAGGTTTTCGGCATCGTGCCGGACCGATTGTGCCATGCCAGGGAGCTCGGCGAGATCGCGGTCGAGTACGCCGCTGATTTCAGGCGAGACGATTTGCTTTCGCGCCGCGGTTAAAAGGTCCTTCGCGGCCGCGAATCCCGAATCACATTCCGCCGCACTCAGACCCGTCTTTTCCCGAATGATCAAGTATTTCTCCTGCGCGTCAAAATAGACCGCGCAATCGCGCGAGAATTGACGGAGCCATTTCTCCGGCTTTGTGACGGTCATTGTCAACGTCGCGGCGTCCGTGCCTGTGCCCGTCAATCCAGTTCCCTTTGTAAGTTTGGCGGTTTCCGAGACCAACACCCCGCCAGCCGTATCGAATCGATACGTGGTTTGGCAGGTGATCTGATAGATTTTGTACGCCGGATCGACGTCATCGCCGGTGAATTCCATCAATGCGGGCGTTGCCGATGGCAGCAGTTTGAATGCCCCGTGCGCCCCGAAAGACCGGTCGCCATTCCAACCCCGAATTAGCTGCGATTGGTCCGCGGGAAGGGTCGGAAATTCCCATGGGATTCCTCGAATTCCCCTGACGCCCGGCGACAGCGTGGCCGTCCCATCCGGATGCACGTCGAAGGCGGTCAGCATCGTCTCCGATGATGCCGCGGCGTCTCCCGCCTTTTTTGGTAACAGCAGCCGGCCAACGACATGCCAGCCCTGATCTGGATTCACCTTTACAAGGTCGAAAATATACGTTGATGGCTCCTTGATTTCGTCATGTGCGGACTTGAACTCGTGTAAAGCGGAATAGGTCAGTTCCAGCCCCGGTGACAAGTGATAGCGAGGCAGCACGCGCTGTTTACCGTCGCACAAGCCGGTGCGGATGAACGAGAAAAAAATGAGGAAGGTGACAGGAATGGCAACGTGTTGACCTCGCATGCTGATCTCCAAGTGGATTACTTCTTCGCCGCACTCGACTCAATAAGTCCGCTGTCGATTGCATCGCCCGCCCGCGCCGCACGTGCCCCTCTTCCGGGCGCTTTAAGGTACGTGAGCTTCGGCGCCGGCAGCACCGGCGCGTGCCGTTCCGTTTTGGCGATTTCGTGGTACTCGGCGTCCTCGTTCACCGCCCACGGATCGCGCGACTCGCCCAACGCCACATTCCTCGCGGCGATCAGCGCGGTGGCCATTGAGTGATCCTGGTTGTTGTAGCGGTGCTGGCCGTTGCGGCCGATGCAATAGAGGTTCGGCAACGTCGTGAGCCATTCGCGGATCAGGTCGAGGCGTTGCTTGTAGCCGGGGTCGTAAACCGGGTAGGCCTTGGGGATGCGGACGACGAATCCCTTGACCAGCTTTGCCGTCGCCAGGCCGATTCTGGAGAGTTCCTCGAACCCCAGGGCGATGAGCTTTTCATCGGGCATCGACCAGAGGTCATCCCCCTCGTTGACGAAGTATTCCAGGCCCAGGCACATGGTGGCGGGATCGGCCAGGAGGTGCGGGCTCCAGTTGCCAAAGTTCTGAATCCGCCCGACGCGCACCTCGGGCTCGTGGATGTAAATCCAGTTGTCGGGAAAAAGGTCAGGCTTATCCAGCACCAGCGCAACGGTCAGAAAATCCCGATACTTCAACTGCTCCGCGGCCTGGAGAATCGCCGGCGGGGAAGGCGGATCAATCGCCAGCAGCAAATGCCGCAATGGCATGGAGGAGAAAACGTCGGTTGCCGGCAGGCGAGTGGTGACGCCCTCCTTTTCCACACGCACGCCGGTGACGCGGCCGCCATCAGTCTCGATCCCGACCACGCGCGAGCGCATCGAGACCGTCCATCCCTTCTCGGTAATCTTCCGCGCCGCCGCCTCCCACAGTTGTCCCGGCCCCAGGCGCGGATAGCGGAATTCGTCGATCAGCGTCGTAACGACCTTCCCTCGCCGCGCCCCAAAGACGGCGTTGCGCACCGCCTCCCCCAGGCTTAGTCCCCTGATGCGCTGCGCCGCCCAGTCCGCGCCTATTTCCGTGCACGGGCAGCCCCACACCTTTTCCGTGTAGCTCTTAAAAAACATCTGGTAAAGCTTGTGGCCGAACTGATTGGTGACCCATTCCTCAAAATTGCCCGGCTCGGCCATCGGGCGCAGCCGGGCCCCGGCATAGCTGAGCATGCACGACATCGCCGTGAACGGGCCCATGTTCTTCAAGGCGTTGGTAGCGCTCAGCGGGTAGCTGTAGAACTTGCCGCCGAAGTAGATGCGCGAGAGTCGCGGCCGGTTGAGCATCGGCTCGCCGAGCATCTCGTCCCAGAGATTCTCGATTTCCTTGACCTTGGTGAAGAAGCGATGCCCGCCGATGTCGAAGCGATACCCCTCGCGTTCGACGGTGCGCGCGATCCCGCCGACCACGCTGTCGCTTTCGAGCACCGTGCCGACATGGCCATGCCGCGCCAACTCATAGGCCGCGGTAAGCCCGGCGGGGCCGGCGCCGATGATCAAAGGGGTTGAGGCGATTTGCACGGGCGGTATGTTACTTGAGCGATGGGAAAGGGTACAATTCCTTGTGTCGGTTCGAGGTCTTTACAGGCGAAATGTTATTGAGCAAACTGGCCACTGGTAGCCCAAAATGACAATAGCAACTATCCGCGATACAATGGCTTAGTGAGAACAACGAGGGCGAGTTCGATTGAGAAGCCGGCGGACTTATACTGGGAGGCGAAGGCGCATTGGCAGCTTGACCCCCGCTCAAATGCGGCAAATTCAAACTTTCGTTAACAACACCAATTCTGAGGTTATTGTGGTCGGAAGCCGCGCCGCCGGAACTGCTGGACCCCTGTCCGACTTCGACTATCTCATCGGTGGTAATGCGCGTCTCCGAAGTTCCGCGAAATATCGGCTGCCCAAAGGCGCTGCCGGCGGTGGCCTGCGTGGAACAATCGAAAGCGGTATCGACATCTTTAAATGCAAATCGCACTCCATTGGATCCTACACGGCCAAGCATAAAGTTTAAGCGTGGCCAATCTCCTGTGCGCAGCGGCCAGAACGAGGTTGAAAATGATGAAAAGAATTGAAATCGAAATGTTGTCTGAGACGAGTAACTGCCCGGTTGTAAGGACGCCCGGTCGTAAATTCCCTGGTGTTATTTTGCAAGGGGATACGCTCAAGGCGCTTTTCGATGCGGCGGCCGAGGTCCGTGGCCTCTGCGGCGAAGACAACGAGGAATTGTGTGCTGCCGCGTGCGAGCTAACGGACAGACTTGCCAATTTTGTTGTCATTTACGAACAAGCGCTGCGAGAGAACGGATTGGAGCTTCCTTATCCGAAGGCGATCTCGGGTGAGCCTGTCGTGCTGGATTCCCAACTGCGAAGAATGGTGGCGTGGAGGTCGGGGACGGAGACGGGGTTTTGAACGGCAACATTCGTGTACTCTTATGGCTTCCAGTAGCAAGTACTTCGTTTATCGACCTGATGCTATGAAGCACGGATCTACCCTTGTTGCGTGGATACGGATCGTATTTGCGTTTTTCGCCGTGCGCACTTGCCGAAGCGTGAGGCCGGACGATGTAAGTTGAGAAAGGTGCGATTGCGGGCGACGACAAGAATGGGGGCTTGACAATGGGGTGTCAAATGTCTGAAGAAGAAACCTTTCGAAGAAAACTTGCATCGTTAAAAAACGCGACCGATGAGCGACCAGATGATGGTTTGGCTTGGTCCGCATTCGGCGATTTTCTCTATCTCGAATCTGAAAATCCGAACTTGGCTGTCCGCGCGTACGAGCGGGCCCAGGAATTACTGCCGGAAAATGATTTGCGTCTCAGACTTGGCAGGGCATATGCCTCGAAAGGAGAGACTGATAAGGGATTCGCGATGATGCAGGCATCGGCAGCCGAGCGGCCGCGGGCAGAGGCATATTGCTTTCTTGCGGACGCGTATTTGCGTAATAGCCGGGACGTTGAGGCGGAAGAGGCGGCGCGCAGGGCAATTCACCTAGAGCCATCATTCGAGGAGGGGCACTACCTTCTCGGAGAAGCATTAAAACACCGTGATCAGGCGGCCGCGATAGATGCATATAGAGTTGCTTTATCTCTTGACAACAATTATGCGATAGCATGGCAGGGATTGGGGCGGGAGCTTGTCAATTCAGGAGATGCCGAGGGAGGCGTCGACGTACTGAGAAAGGCCGTGAATTTAGACCCCGATGACATGTGGTCTCATGTTTTCTTGGCTAACGGGTTATGGAAGATCGACCAGCGACAGGAGGCGAACGAGCAATACCTCGCCGCAATCGCACTTGCGCCAGAGTTTCTGGATGTACGACGGTGGTATGCGGAATTTCTAGCAGATGACAACGTATCCGAGAGAACCTAATGCCCCTCCTGAACCGCGCAACGGCTCAGGCCGTGTTGCGCGCCACGGATGCGCAACATAGATCATTCGGCAGATCGCATCGCGTAACTGCTATGATGACAAGTGGTTGCGAAAGCATCGTAGCAATGTTTCGAAATTGTTGCACTTGCGTCAGCGCACAAGCGCCACAAATTGTTAATACCGTTCGGCACGGCGATTGATGAGTTTCCCGCACCCCTAACAAACGCCGTATTGCGCCAGCGACGGGTTCGTGGCACGATCCGGGGCCCATGGAACAGGAACTGACGGCCAAGGATGTCCGGGGACTCAAGCA
>DASRLH010000386.1:0-19405 GCA_035648595.1 Tepidisphaeraceae bacterium | reverse complement strand
ACTGCCGGCTTTTGGATCGCGACATCACGGCCTCCTTGCCAGGTTGATTGATATAACATCATCATGGTCAAGGAGGCCTTATTTTGTGAACCCATAACCTTTTGCGTGAAAAACACGCGAAGATGGTTCACGGCGTAGCGTATCACGGGCGTCTCGCCCGTGCCGATGGCGAAGGAGTAGAACAATCGACGCATCGTGTGATACATGCAATACGCACGGGCGGGACGCCCGTGTCACGATTGAGGCCGCAGATTCGGCCTGCATCCCTTCTGCTTTTGCCATCCATGAACAGCGCGTGGCCGCGCGATCAACGGAGAATTTCGCTCGCCTGGAAACCGGATCATCTTCAGGCAATTTCCCCGCTGGCCAGTTTCATCATGAGCAGCGCGGCGAGCTTGGCGCGTTCGGCGAGACTGTCGAGCAGGAGGAATTCCTCGGGGCTGTGGATCTTGCCGCCGCGCGGGCCCAGGCTGTCGAGGTTGGGAAGGCCCGCGGCCGAAAGTTGATTGCCGTCGGAAACCCCGCCGCTTCGGCGGTGGCCCAGGCGCAGGCCCAGTTCCTCCCCGCAGGCGATCGTGTAGTCGAGCAGGCCGCGCGTGGAATCATCCAGCGGCTTGGGCGGGCGATGAAATCCGCCATGCAATCGTGCGCTAATCCCATCGCGGCAATTGCCCTCGGCGACGATGCGTTCGATCGCCGCCAGCGCCTGCGTTTGGTCCTGGACGGTCTTCACGCGCACGTTCAGCCGGCAGATCGCCAGGTCGGGCACGACATTCACCGGGCCGCCCCCTTCGACGTGGCCGACGCTGACGTTGACGCCGCCGGACGTCAGACGCGCCAGTTGGCCGATCGCGCCCGCCATGGCATGGATCGCATTGCGTCCGGCCTCTGGATCGCGGCCGGCGTGTGCGCTGCGCCCGTGAAAGACAATCGTGAAATTCCCCGAGCCCGACCGCTCGCTCACCAGATCACCGGGCCCCAGCCCCGGCTCAAAGAGCAGGCCGACATGATTCCGCCTGGCGGCGATTTCAAAGAGCGGCGACGATCCCGGCGAGCCGATCTCCTCGTCTGGATTCATCAGCACCTCCCAGCCGACGTTGCCCGCCCACGGGCTGCGCTCCAGCGCCTGCAGCGCTATAAGCATAATGGCAAGGCCGCCCTTGGCATCGGCCACGCCGGGGCCGCGAAGGATGTTGGCGTTGGGCAGATCACATTTCTGAAACGCGCTGTCCGCCGGGTAAACCGTGTCCATGTGGATGCACAGAAAGATGCGAAGCGACGCCTCGGACCGCTTGCGGATCGACAGCGCTTCTCCCAGCGGCGTCCGCGCGATGTGGCCGGCTGAATCAATGGTCTCCTCGGGCGGCAATGCGATGCGCCTTGCCTCGCCGCCCAACGGTTCCCAGGCATCATGGAGCAATTGGCACATCGCGGACAGGCCGGCAAGGTTATGACTGCCGCTGTTCACATCGCACCATTGCGTGACCAGCGCGCGCATTCCCTCCGCCTGCGCGTCGATCCATTCGAGGACGGGTTTGTAGTCGTTCATGGAAGCTCCACCGATCCGGCCCCGGCGATCAGCATTTCCAGCACGAACAATCCAAACAGCGCGGCCAGCGCGGCGCCCCACAGTTCGCGCCCATCGCGGCCGGCGGCCAGGGTTTCTCGAACTGCGCCATTGGCCGGGTCAATCCGCTTAAAGCCCAGCGCACCCTCAAGCCAATGCCAGCGATCCTCGTGCAGTTGCGTCAGGTCCGACTCATCGCGCGGGGGAGGCACGATGAAATAATGCGTCACCGCCGGCTTGCCGGGCTCCTCCACCCTCACCCGATACTCCCCGGGCCGATCGGTGTCGGAGAATTGTATCTGTGCCTGTTGGTCCAGGTTGATCAATTCGAGTTTCCTGGGTTGTCCGCCGGGCGGGGTAAGGGTGACGGTCCGCGAAATATTCGGATTGTCAAAACTAAGCTTGATGGCGCCTCCGGGCTTGAGATTGCCGTTGGGCACCGCGCCCGACGCCAGGTATTTCACCGCGGATTGCACGAAGGGAAGGTAAAAATTCGAGAGCGGCAGCGTGGTCCAGTCGGCATCAAGCGATGTGGTCATCAGGAGCACGCGCCCGGCCTCGGATTGGCCGTCGATCAGGAATGGATCATCACTGAGATATCGCGCCAGCACGTCCGCCCCAACCTGCCGGGGCACGGCTGGAAAGTAGCGGGCGATGGTCGCGGTGGGAATCTCGAAATGCCCGCGCAAAAATCCGAACACCGGATGCTCGGTCTGCAGCCCCAGGATCGTGGTTGCCTCCGACCCATCGGCGGCGGTTGGCGCCATCAGCATCGCCGGCAGCACGCCGGCTCCATCCTTGTAGAGCAAGGCGTTGTAATCGTCGATGCGCGACAAACTCCCGGGCGCGACGAGCAGACGCCCGCCGGCATATACGTACTTCTCGATGTCATGCGCTTCTCGCGGGGTGAATCGCTCCACGTTCGCCAGCACCACCACCTGATATTTATCGAAATCCGCGCCCGCCCAGTTCTCCGCGGGCAAAACCGTGACGGCGCACGGATCATGCCCCGGCACGCCGGCCGACTGATGCGGCGCCAGAGCCCATTTGAGAAAATCACTGCCTCCCTCAAACGAACCGGCATGTTCGTCCCCGCTCACAATCAATACCCGGATGGGATCGATCACCTGCACCGCGCATTGGAGCTCATCGTCCCCGGCGTAGCCTCCCGTGCCTTTCAGGCGCGCCGTTAAGACGCGCGAGCCGCCGCGATCGAGGGTGAGGGTGAAAACCACGGAGACGGACTTTCCCGCCTCCAGGCTTACCGTGCGCTGGGCGGCGGCCTGGCCGGGATTTTCGAGCGTGAGGGGGACGGCAGCCCTCGGAATCGGGCCGTAGTTTCTTAGCACCACTTCCACGTCCACCGGCTGGTTGATAATCGCCGGCCCATTGAGCACCTTGATGGATTCAACGGCGACGTTGTCCGCGTCGCTGTTGCCGACCGGCATCACAAACATGCGCGTGCTAATGCCCGGCACGTACATCCGCCGCTTCCACTGTGCCGCGAAATGCTCGTCCACTTTGTTCCAACTCAGCGCCTGCCTGTCACAAATAACATACACATCGCGGTTGGACTTTTCATAGCGATCCACGACGTCGGCGGCCCGGTCCAGCGCGTCGCGGAGATCGGCGCTGCCGTAGCCGGGCTTGGCATCATTGATGCGGGCTTCCACGGCGCGCAGGTCGCCGGTCGGTTCCAGGTCGGCCGGATTTTGCGACACGCCCATGAGGATTAGCGAGACGCGGTCGCCGGCGCGCAATCCGCGCAACACCTGCCGGGCGGCGGCCTGGGCCATCTGGAAGCGCGTGCGGCCATTTTCGTCGTACCCCATGCTGCCCGAGCAATCGAGCAGCAGCGCCGCCGTCACCCGCCCCGGGGCGCCCGCGCCTCCACCGCCGTGCCGCAGCACCGGCCGCGCCAGCGCGATGGCCAGCAGCGCGATCATCGCGGCGCGCACAAGTAGCAGCAGCCATTGCGTGAGCCGCGAGCTATGCCGCTGCCGCGCATCAGCCCCGTCCAAAAACATCATCGCCCCCCACTCCACGTCCCGATACCGCGCGCGGCTGAGCAAATGCAGCACCAGCGGCACCACCGCCGCGCCAAGACCCACGAGCATGATGGCATTGAGAAACATGCCTGTCATATCGCCGCGTTTCTGCGTTGCAGGAATGCCGTGATGGTGTCGATGAGGGGCTTTTCGGTGACGAAGGAATAGAACTCGACGCCGAGCATGCGGCAGATGTCATGCAGATCCTGGCTGTGCCGACGGAAGTTTTCCAGATATACCTTGCGCACCAGGGCCGGCTCGCAGAGTTGCGCCGGCTCCCCTTCCATGCCGCGAAAACGCGACCAGGTGCGGAAGGGAAATTCCACTTCGGCGCCATCGAGCACCTGAAAGAGGATGGTCTCGTGGCGGTCGTGTCGAAGCCGCGCCAGGCCGGCGCGCAGCACCTGCGCCGGCAGGAACGCATCGGTGACGGCAACAACCAACGACCGCTTGTCCAGCCGGTCCGCCACCTGTTGCATAGCCTGGCCCAATTTCGCCTCTCCGCGCGGCGTGCCGCGCTCCAATGCGTCGATGATCCGCGCGAGTTGTGCCGTGCCCGCCCGGGGCGCGATCCATTGCTCGACGCTGGCTCCGCACATCGCCAATCCCACGCTCTCGGTTTGACCGAGCATGAGATACGCCAGGGATGCGATCACGCGCGCCCCGTAATCGAACTTGCTGTTCGCGTCCTGCCCGTCGCGCCCCGGCCGGGCGGCGCCGTAAGACATCGACCCGCTGCAATCGAGCATCAGCATGCAGCGAAGGTTGGTCTCCTCGTCGTACTCCTTGATATAGGGCCGATCCGTCCGCCCCAGCACGCGCCAATCGAGCCGGCGCGGATCGTCGCCGGGCGTGTAGAAGCGATGCTGGCGAAACTCCACGCTCGCCCCCTTCACCGGGCTGCGATGCTGCCCCGTGATGCTTCCCTCCACCACGCTGCGCGCCGAAAGCTGCAGATGGTTCAGCCGCTCCACCAATGCCGGCTCAAGATAGCGCGTGACGAAACTCATGGCAGTACATAATACGGCACATCGCAAAAAATCACGCGGTAAGTCCGATGACGATGAGTGGGACGGCGGGAGTGCTCCGGCCTTGTCGCAGCAAATCGTATAGCCCGCGCTCGTAATATG
Source organism: Tepidisphaeraceae bacterium (assembly GCA_035648595.1). Taxonomy (GTDB): domain Bacteria; phylum Planctomycetota; class Phycisphaerae; order Tepidisphaerales; family Tepidisphaeraceae; genus RYN-428. Next base: position 14,660 of record DASRLH010000386.1, on the reverse strand, counting down.
GGACGCCGGATGACATTTCGCCTTGTAGTGATTTCATCGGAAGAATTTCGATCCCGACGTCCATTTTGTCGCCAACGTAAAAAGCCATGTGTTTCACGAACATATCGAATGCTACGAAATAATACTTTCCGAACTGCACCTCGATTTGCACTTGAAACATGTGTTCAACGACGTGGGGCCGCACGCTTCGGAACATGCTTTACGATGCGCGTTTCTAAGATTTCCACGTCGTTTTCGTCAAGATTGCATCGCCGACGAAGCCGTGAATAAAGTCGCTGCGCGTCTGATTTGCGCTCAAAGACGTGAGCGCGATCAGCACAGCCACGCCAAACCTCTACCACGGCCCAGACCGTATCTTCTTTGGCATCAACCATGATCGACTCCTTTGCTGGCGCGCGTATACCAGTCCGCCACGTTCGCGTATTCGAGAAAACTCGTAATTTCCGAAAGTCCACTGCGTCGAAATGTGGGGCGAGCGAGTTGGCGCACGAACAGATCGCGCCTCTCGTCATTGGACACAACGAAAAATCTTGAAACCTTTGGGTTCGTCAGCAGAACGTCGTTGAAGCGGAGAAGGCCGGAATAGATCGGCGTCGAGTGTTCCACTTCGAAAAGCCCCTCGATTTCGTTGCGTCCACTCGCGACCCAAAGGACATCTATTTCGGAAAGAATCGGCTGAATGTCAGTATATCCCGCTGGCACTCCTTCGCGCAACGGAAAACGGGGTGTCAGTGACCAGTCGAGTGAGCAAATGTCCGAGGCAGGCACAAAGACTTCATATCCCTTGCTCGCGCCGATTGCGCCGAGCAATGTCTGGACCTGGCAGTGCGTCAGGTCAAGACGCGCGCGCAGTTTGTCCGCTTCGATGCTCTGCCTGACGGTTTCCAGGCCCGTGTAAGCGTTGACGTTGAATCGCCCGCGCTTTGGCACATAGAGCTCGCGCGTTCCATGCCCTCTCAAAAGCTGAACTTTGTACTGTCCGTCGCTGGCGGGACTGATCTCTTGAAACAGGGCCTCAAAGTCTATGTACGGAAGAAAGACGGCTGGTGAGCCATCATCGGTGAGGAGAGCGATGAACGAGTTTCGCCCCTCCAGCTGAAGCAGGTCCAACTTACGAAGGCCGAAGAACGCTTGCCCTCGCCGATGGACTTTGGAGTAGCGGAAGTAGACCCGCGCTGCTTCATCACCCACCACGAACATAGAGTTGCTTCCTGGAAGGCGGTGCATTTCTCCGAACGAGGCCTGCATCTCTGTGATAACATTCGGCGTGGTAACATTCGCCATCGCTTCTCATTTTACGGTGGCGAGGACCGAATCGAAAGACCTCCGCACTCTCACGCCGGGAATCGTCGCTGCCGTTGTGGCGATTGTGTTTCACTTTCGGAATGACCACTCTGCTTCGCGAAAGCGAGAGACCGACTTGAGCCGGACGGTGCGCAATTTTGAAGGAGGGGCATTGGCGAGCGTTGGGGCAGGCAGTCAGGTCTATAGGTGAATCGGCGAGTAAGCCCCAATGAAGTCGGTCGAACTCACCCTTTCCTCGCCATGAGAAACGCGAGAAGATCGCCCAATTCCTGCAACGTGATCTGCTGGTCGAGGCCTTCGGGCATGATCGACACCGTGCCGGGGCGGATTTCTTTTGCGTTTGATTTGGGAATCCGAATCGTCTGCGTGGGGCCGGCAACGAGGACGATTTCGTTGGCGTCATTCTTGCGGATGATGCCGTACTGATTGTCTCCATCCCTGGCGACGATCATCACCGGCTCAAAGCTTTGCACGAAGCTGGCGCTGGGATAGACGATGCTTTCGAGCAGATCGCGCCGGGAACGGATCTTTCCCACGCTCGTGAGATCCGGGCCGACCTGTCCGCCGACGTATCCGATCGCATGGCAGGCAACGCAGCCGACCTTGGCGCTGTTGAAGACCCCCTGGCCCCGGCGGACATCTCCCCTGGGCAGCGTCGCCAGAAGCTGGTCGATACGTGCTTTTTGTTTCGCGGCGTCGGGACTCAAACTCGCCAGAAGCGGCTCAGCTTGCGTTTGCACGTTCTTGTCGTAATGCGCAATCACGGCCTTCAACTTTTCGGCGCGCAATCCTTTCACGCCTTTGCTTTGCCCAAGCGCGGCGAGGAGTCTTATACCCACCGCCGGGTCGTTGCTTCGATTGAACGCAAAGAGGAGCCGATCTATTTCCATCGGCCCCGCTCCTTTCATCGCATCGGCTAATGCGAGCAATTGATCGGCCGTTAGCGCGCAATGCCCGAGTACTTGCGCGGCCGCGAGCCGGTCGGTGGGCGGCTGGGTCATTGCCAGGCGCGCGGTGAGGAATGCGAACAACTCTGGGGAAACGTGGCCCGCCCCGCCGGGAATCGCGGCCAGCGCCGTGAGTCTCACGCTGGCTGGAATGTCGCCGCGATTGGCCACATCCTTGAGGGCTGGGGGAATTCCCGTCGCTTCCTTCTTCGACAGTGACAGTTTCCCGATGGCCTCAACGGTCGCGGCCAAAAATCCCGGATCGCGCGTCGAGAGGGCGTGGATCAAGCCATCGGTCAACGACGCGGGAAGCGCATTCAGCCCCGACTCGCCAATCGCCCCAAGCGCCAACCGGCGCCAGGCCTGGGGCGTCTTATCATCGGCGAGCAGACCGGCGAGGAAGTCGGCAATGGCGGGTGATTTCGCCAGATGCGCAAGCTGCGACCGCAGAGCCTCGATCTCCGCATCGCCGGGCACGGACCCTTGCAGACGTTTGCGGAAAGTATCGACGAGAACCGCGCCCCATTCCGCGTGCCGGCCCGCGATCCAGCCGGCGGTGGCGCGCAGCGGGGCGTCGGAAGCCGTCAGGCTTTGTGCAATCACGGTCGCTTCGACTTTGCCGTTCTCCATCTGATCCAGCGCGATCATCGCGGAACGGCGGACGCGCGGGTTGTCGCTGCTCAGCCCCTTGGCCGTCGGTCCGGGCTGATCGATTTCAATCAGGGCATAAGTGAGCGAATGATCCAGCACCTGATCGGTCGGCTTCGCCAGGGCCGAAAAAATCGCGGGAATGACGGCAGGATCGCCGATGCGTCCCAGCGCCTCGGCGGCGACGCGCTGGTTGTGCATCGACTTGCCCGCGAGCAACTCGACCAATGCGGGAATCGCCTGGGCATCGCGCCAAACCGACGCTGAGTGTGCCGCCGCCTGGCGAACGGTTTCATCCGCGTCGCTCAACCCCAATCGGCAGATGCGCCGCGCCTCGGGCGCATCAATTCGAGTCGCGGCCCATACGCCATTCAATCGCGCAATCTCGGCTGGATTGGTCTCGATAACCGCTTGGATCGCCGGCAGCGCAGCCGGCCCTTTATCGGCCAACGCCGAGGTCGCCCGATTGCGCACCGCCGGCCGCGGGTCGTCAAGCAACGCCGCCAGCGATTGGGGATTCATGGTATCCCACACAAGTTTGAGCCCGCGCGGGTCGGCGATGCGCTTGGCGCCCTCGCGGCGAATTCGATAAATCGCGCCCAGCAAGTCCGGCTTGCCAAGCTGCGACGTCGGGCAGCAGAGTTTGTACCAGCCGCCGGTGTCGATGATCAGCAGGCTTCCATCCGCGTCCTCCAGCACATCGGTCGGGTGAAAGTCCAGCGAATCACAGGTGAGAAAATCCTGATCGGCGGATTTGAACGTCGCGCCGTCGGGGCTGAGCACATGCCGGGTCACTTTGTGGAGGTTGAAGCAGGTGGCGAAGAGATTGTCGCGATATTCCGGTCCGAACACATCGGATTCGTACCGCGTCAGCCCGCACACCGCCGCCGGCCCCAGTTGAGACAATACGGGCATCAACTCCGGCGAGGTGTGCGGATGGTCATCCGTCACGTCGTGAACCTTCCCGTAAATCCCTCCATAGACGGCGTGGATCAATCCATCGCGATGTCCGCCGGCGGGGTTTTGCAGGAACGTCGTCGAAAAAATCCGCTCTCCGCCGGGCGTGAATGCAACTTCGATTGGATTGTCCATCCCGCCGGTCATGACCGGCTCGATGTGCGAACCATCACGCCGGGCGCGAAAGATATGCGCCGCCCGCGTCACCAGCGGCTTATGCCCGGGCCGCTGGTAAGTCTGCTCGGCAAACGCGCCCTTGCACCAGTAAATCCACCCGTCGGGACCCATGTACGGGCCATGCAGATCGTTGGCGCAGCCGGTGAGGGTTTTGCCGGCGAAAAACTCTTCCCGCCGGTCGGCAACGCCGGCGCCCGTCGAGTCGATCAACCTCCAGATACTCGGCGGCGCGGCAACATAAAGTGATCCGTGATCCCACATCGCCCCTTCGGGAAACATCAGATGCCCGGCAAAAACCGTCGCCTTATCGAAATGCCCGTTGCCGGTCGTGTCTTGCAGGCGAAGCGCGCGATGCGGCAAAGTTTTGAGTTGAACATCGGGCTTGTCGCTGGTGCCCGAAGAATCCGTGACATATAGCCGCCCCTGCTCGTCAAAATCGGCTTCGATGGGCCGATCAATCAACGGCGGCCCCGCCACGCGCTCGATGGAAAAGCCATCCGGCAGCACGAACGTGCGGCCATCCAGCTTTATTTCGCGGGCCAAAGCCGCCGAAGTTATGCATACGGCGATGGCGATGGTTAGGATTGGTGTTTTGGCGAATATCATGACGCTCTCCGTCAATCACACCGTCGTCAGGCGAAACACATTAAGCCCGCCGGCCGCGACGATATCGCCATGCGCGTCCAAGGCGATCGCGTCAAGTCCGTCGAGCGCGCTGAATTGTTCGGCAGGCTCGAAGAAGCCTCCGGTCGCGAAGGTGGAGTCGAGGCCCTGGCTGGTGAAGCGCGCGAGGACCGCCGCGTTGGCTCCGGGATAGAGGTCCGTCAGACCGGCGGTGCCGGCCGTGATGATCGCGCCGTCGGGTTGGAGGGCGATGGCGCCAATGGAACTGTAATACGGTCCGTTGGGGGTCGGAGCAGCTGTCGTGATCAGTCCGGCGGTTCCAAAGGTGGTGTCGAGGCGCCCGGCCGGCGTGTAGCGGGCCAGCGCCATCCTGTTGCCTTGCAGCGTTGATCCGCCGGCCACGATGCGGCCGGCGGGATCGAGGGCGATCGAGTTGATGGAATCGTTGCTGCCGCTGGAGAAGGCAGTGGTTGCGACGCCGCTCGTTCCGAACGTGGTGTCGAATTTGCCGGCGGTATTGAGGCGGATGATTCCAAAATGGCCGCCGATCTGGCCGGCTTCGATGATTTTCCCATCACTTTGCACTGCTACCGACGTGGCCTGGGAGGGTTGGCCGTCGGGATGCCCGGCAACCAGGCCGCCGTACGCGAAGGACGGATCCAGAGAACCATCGGGAAGATACCGGGCGATCGCAAACGCATCGAACGCGGAACCGGCGGCAACGACCTTGTTGTCTGGCGTGAAAGCCAGCGCATTTATCGTCGCATCGCCATAGACCGGAAAGCGGGTCAGCACTTCGCCGGTGCCATTGAAGGAATGATCGGCGGCGCCGTTGGGCAGATACCGCACCAGCGCGAAGACTTGATCGCTTTGACCGCCATTTTGGATCGTTCCAAGTCCCCCGGCGATGATGTCTCCGTTACTTTGGATGAGCAGCGCGTTGTAGGCCGCATTGGGTCCGATCTTCAGAAGAACGCGGCCGCCCACGCCAAAAGTCGTATCCACTGTGCCGTCCGCGTTATATCGCATCAGCGCGGCATCGGTATAAGTGGGTCCGGTTTCGCTGCCGGCCACCACGATCTTCCCATCGGGCTGCAAAGCCTCCGCGGTGATCGGTCCGGTGAGGCCATTGGCGTCGTCGATCACCCCGTGATAGCCGAAGGCATCGAGACTGCCGTTGCTGTCGAATCTGGCAACGGCTATGTCAGGCGTGTTGGGATTTCCATCATAACCGACGGCGATGATTTTGCCGTCGGGTTGCAGGACGGCGGCCTGGGCCACCACATTCCGGCAGATGACGCTGCCGCCGGTTCCGAAACTCGAATCAAGGGCGCCATTGGGCAGGAAGCGGACCAAGTGGCCTACGGAATAAGAACCGGGGCCGGCATAAACGCCATCGGCGCCGACGGCGAGGATTGAGCCGTTGGATTGGATCAGCACTGAGTTGGCGACATCGCCATCCCCGCCGTTGTCCAGCGGTGTGGCGGCGGCGCCCGCGACGCCGAATGATGAATCGAGAGTGCCGTTCGTGTTATATCGCGCAACGGCAATTTCCTGGCCGAACACATCGGGAATAATTGCCGGTGTCATCGTGCCGCCGATGACGATCTTCCCATCGCGCTGCAGGGCGACCGCATAGGCCGCTACGCTGCCGCTCGACACTTTCCCGCCTGAGCCAAAAGCGGGGTCCAACGCGCCATTGGGCAGATAGCGTGCCATGTCCAGCGTGCTGTTGAACGAGCCGCCAAAAGCGTATCCAACGACGATCAACCTGCCGTCCGGTTGCAGGGCCGCGCCGCTCGCGCTGCTGTTGTCCGGGCCTGGGAAATCGGTGGTCACTTCGCCGCCGGTTCCGAAGGTCGTATTCAACGCGCCAGTGGGCGTCAGTGCGGCCAGTGCGAAATCGCCATGACCGGCGGCATTTTGCGCGGTGCCGGAAACGACGATTCGCCCGCCGGTCTCGATCGTGATCGAGCTTGCCTGCTCTATTCCCGCGAATGGAACAGCCGCCCATCCGCCGGTCCCGAAGGTCGCGTCCAACTGCCCGTTGCTTTGATACCGAGCGACCAAAACCTTGCCGCCGGCGGAGGATGACGGACTGTTGGCAGTGCCGGCAACCAGGATTTTGCCATCGCTTTGAAGCGCCATCGCGCCCGCCGTCGCAGTGGCATAAGCCGCGGGCGCCATGACCCGACCATCGACACCGAAAGACGGGTCCAGCAGGCTGTTTGGATCGAACCGCGCGAGATCGAAATGGTGAGTCGCGATGACAATTTTGCCGTCCGTCTGCAGCGCGGTGGAGGACGCAGAATCACCCGGGAACAGCGCACCGGACACCTGCCCCCCGTTTCCAAAGGTCGCATCCAACTGCCCCGCGCTCATCAGGAGCCGTGTTTCCATCCGCTCCACCACCGCAACGCCAGCGACAGACAGCGCGCGAGAACGATGCCCGCACCTGCGCAGGAACATAAAGGTCTCCGTGTAGAGGTATCGAGGATAAGAGTTGCGGTGCCGGTCGCGATTTTTGAGCGATCAGCATTATGCACGGATCATCTTGCCTCACATTCCAGGCTTTGTCAAGTTTTTGGCGGAAAAACAGGATGCAAATTGATGCAAATGCATTTGCGAATTGTACTTGCGTGATCGGTGGCCGACACCTTATGTTATTACCACCGCGCCAAAACGCGGGCGGCCGGATCTCCGATTTATCGGGATAGCGGCAGCCTCCCCTGGCAGATAGCCAACACGGCGGGGTGCTTGGGGTGCTTGTCAAGAGTAATCGCGTAGAAGCGCTCGCGGACTTCACGAGCGCGGCCTACCACCTGGAGGTTCATTTCGCGGCGCAGTTCCGCTTCGATCACCGTGGGCGCCGGAAACACGCCGGACCCCGAGCGACCGAACCAAAACATCAGGGCGCTGTCGTCAAATTCCCCGGCGATGACCGGGTGGATCCGTTTTGACTCGAACCAGAGATTTAGCGACCGCCTCACCTGTGTATGATCGGTCGGCAGGAGCATCGGCGCGCCGCTAAGCGACTTGGGAAAACCGTGTTGGTAGCGCGCCGCCATCTCGGCGGTGGCGAAGAACGTTACGCCTGAATTCCCCAGCAGGTGACTGAACGCCGCGAGTTGAATCGCGGTCCCAAGGGGGGCGTCGCTGAGGACCAATTCGGTCCGTCTCGCCGCCAGGTCAGCCAGAAGCCGGTCTGACTTGTCCTCCCGGCAGACGAGCCGCAGCGGGACTTTGAGGTTCAGCGCCGGAGCCAGGAGTTGATGGGCCACGGGCTTGGGGATTACGTCCAGCACGCCCACCGACAGCCGCAGCGACGGCCCGGCGGCGCGGTGATCGAGGGCGTTGATCATTTCCTGTCCCAGGGAAAAGATCTCATTCGCATAATTAAACGCGACGCTCCCAGCCTCCGTCAGCCGCAGCCCGCGTCCCGCGCGCTCGAACAGCTTTTCGCCGACCTCCGCTTCCAACTCCCTGAGTTGCGTACTGATCGTCGGCTGCGAGACCATCAGCTCCTCACTGGCGCGGACGACCCCGCCTTCGCGGGCGACCGTCCAGAAGTAGTAAAGGTGGTTGTAGTTGATCCATTTCATGGCGGCATCATATCCATAGGTTTTGCGAATGTATTCTATCGAAATATCGTCATTGGCTATCGAATGCGGTGCGGTCTACGATGCGTCAAAGAAAGGAAACAGCGATGCGAGTGAAATTTTTTCAGACCGGATTCAAGTGCAGCAGCATTGAGAACGACGAATGGCATGGGCCGTCGCCGGAGGGGCCTGGGAACCACGCGGCGGAACTCTTCCTCGACTTCGACCCCGTGCTGCCCGGCTGGCCCGGCTCCCAAGCCGACCAAGCCATTAGCCGCCCGGTGGAAACGAAGCTTAGCGCGGCAGGCGGGGTCGTTGTCACCACCGACGACTTCCGGCGCCTCAAGAAGGTGATCCGCGCGCGCCGACTTGCAACATCCCCCGGTGCTTACCTTCACCCATTGGAGCAAAAGCTGCGCAATGCGGCAATAGTTTTACCCACGCAGGTCGCGGCCGATGTGGTCACGATGAACTCAACCGTGCGAGTTCTCGACCGCACGACCGGCCAGCAGGTACGGCTCACGCTGGTCTACCCGCACGGAGATGCGCGTGATCGTTCGACGGTTTCCGTCTACTCCTCACTGGGAACGGCGATCCTGGGGCATCGCGCCGGAAATGGAGTAGGCCCGCGCCTCGCAGCCGGGTCCCGCCGCTTCACCATTGACAAGATATTGTATCAGCCCGAAGCGCAGGGGGACATGCACCTATGAGTCGGTGCGACCATCAACTCGCAAATTTAAGGAGCTTAATCATGCGATATGCAGCATTGTACGGAAATCTTGAATCTGAGGAGACGGCCGAGGTCGCCGATTTACGCAGCCGTGCCCTCCGGTATAGACGGTCGCTGCGCAAATGCGTTCGTCGCCTCAAACGCGAGCGCGCCCAGCGACATCGCGCTGCGGCAATCAGCATACAAAAGGACCGCACCCTGGCCACCATCTGCCACGACCTTCGCACGCCGCTCAACGCCATACTTGGCTGGGCCCAGGTCGCTCGGTGCGCATCGCCGGCCATCGCGGAATGCAACGAAGCATTTGACGGAATCGAAAATAATGTGCGCGCGCAGGCGGCACTCATTGACGACATCCTCGATTTGGCCCGCAGCGCCAGCGGCGAGCTTCGGATCGAGCGCGGCCTTGTTGACCTCAACGACGTGGCAACCGCCTCACTTGCGGTCATTCGTCCGGTCTCCGCGGCAAAGGGCGTCGAGCTTCATTGCCAAACCTCTACTACTCCCGCGCTGGTTCTGGGAGACCCCAAGCGGCTCGGGCAGGTGATCTGGAATCTCTTGAGCAACGCAGTCAAGTTCACTCCAGCCGGTGGCCGCGTCCGACTGGACGTTGAGACTGACGACCTGGGCGTTCGGCTTCGCGTTAGCGATACAGGACTGGGCGTGAGGCTCGAATTCCTTTCCCGGATCTTCGAGCCGTTCGCCCAGGACTGCCCCGAAGGGGCGCGCAGTCCGGGCGTGGGGTTGGGGTTGGCTATCGTTCATCGTCTCGTCGAGTTGCACGCAGGACGAATCGAGGCTGCCAGTGCCGGCGAGGGACTTGGGACCACCTTCACCGTGTGCCTCCCCAAAAATCCGACCGGGTGCGCCGGCCGAGGCCCGTGAGGTGCTGTGAATGAGAGTTTCATACGGTGAAGGCTTAGCGAGCCACACCGGCCCCGAGTCATGCGGGCGCACCCGCGAGGGTGTGACCGAAGCGTTGACAGGAGTACGTGCGGGCTGGGTATTGAGCCACGAAAAGGTTACATCCGGAGCGACGACGGCTGTTCCCTGAGATAAACGCAAAATTCTTTTGCACCCCCGCCCCCTAAACTGTTAGGTTATTGTCCGGTTGTCAACGAACGGCTTTTTTCAAAAGGAGCAGCCATGACATCGGACAGCATTTCTTCGGAATCGCAGATCGACACCACGCCGCCGGCAGCCGGTGCGCAATCGGCGGCGGAGCGGGGGCTTGAGGAACTGCCGCGGGGATTGACCCGGGCGCAGGCCGGCGTTTTGCAGGCGTTGGTGGCGGGAAGCAGTATCACGGATGCCGCGCGGGACACGGGCGTGAGCCGGATGACGATTTATCGCTGGCAGAAATCCGATCCAAGATTCAGCGCGCTGCTCAACGCCTGGCGGCGCCAGACCCTCGACTCGGCGCGCGACCAACTGGTCGCGCTCAGTGAGACCGCCGTTGGCGCGGTGCAGTCGGCGGTTGCGAGCGGGGATGGCCGCCTGGGGCTCCAGGTGCTTCGACTATTGGGGACGCAGCGCGGCGCGCGGGGCGGCTCGGATAATCCCGCGGAGGTCTTGCGCCGCCTTGAGCAACAGCGCACCGCGCATCGGATCAAGATGAGCGAAACCTCACTTTTCGCGGGTTCGCCGGAGAGTCGGGCCGCTCTGGCGCGGCTTGCCGAGGAGGAATCCGAATCCCACAACGGCTGAGCTCGTGATGCGCGCATCGTGCGCGCAACACGCTGCATTCGCGATGCCCAAGCCGCTTAACTTCCGCAATGGCAAAGGGTTGCGGATCGCTTTAAGCAAGTTTCAGATATATCTGTCGGCGAAAACGCGCACATTTGTAACAATTCGTCACAAAGTGTCACTTCGCCAGCGTCGCCACCAGCCGCCAGACCAGATGCGGCGAGAGCGGCCTTGTCTGCGTGGTGTTGAATTCGTCAACGAGTTGGTTGAAGCGATCGGTGTAGGGGAGGCGGTCGCGGCGGCCGATGTCTTCGCCCAGCATTTGCTTCAGGCGGTCGCGGTCTTCGGGGGTGACGTCCGGCGGGCGGGAGCGGGCTTCGCCGAGCTTGGGGAGTTTGCCGCCCTTGCGTAAGTTGAGCAGATGCCGCCAGACTTCGGCGCGGGTGGGTTGAATTTCGCCATGCGCGGCGGCGTAGGTCGAATACAGAGACTCAAAGTGCGGCGTGTAGGGAAGATCATCCGCCGTGCGGGCGATGTGCAGGTACGCCTTGATGAGCGCATCGCGCTTCACCGGCGAGCGCTGCTCCATCCCGCCAAACAGCGCGCCCGGGGGCTTGGCATCTTCCACCGCCTGTCCCCCGGCGGCCTGCGTGCTTCGATCCAGCAGCAGCATCACGATGCCGAACGGGTCTTTCACCGTCGCCCGGTAGCCGCGCGCCACCGGCGACGGGGGAGAGACAAACTTGAGCTTCAACTGGGCGCGCCGGTCGTACAAATCGCGCACGCTGTCCACCAGGTAATAAACCGCCTCGGCGGGCAGGTCGGGATCATCGTGGAGAACCAGCTCTGTTTCGCCGTCGGCGAGCCGGAAGTTAGCGATGCGGGCGTCCTGCTTGATGAGCGCAAGCCCCAGCACGTCGCGGTAATACCGCACCGCGCCCTCCAGGCCCGGCACGCGAAGGATGATGCGATCAATTTGCCGGAGCATGGAAGATTCACCGCGGAGACGCAGAGACGCAGAGAGGAGAAGAGAGCCAAGATTTTGTAGTGCGCTTCCGGGTTGCCGTTATTTCAATACTTCTGGCATCCGGAAAGGATTCCCAGCCGAATTCCGAATCCCCGAAATCCGAATGAAATGCAATTCGGATTTCGGGTATTCAGAATTCGGAATTTGCCTCGGATTTCGGGGATTCGGGCATTCGGGCATTCGGATTTCCAGCGCCGATCGCGTGGCCGCCAAGTTATCGACACGGTCGCCAAGTGCGCGCGAATTGCAACTCTTCGACTACCGCGCCGTCCGCACGGGCGAGACTCCCGTGATACGTTGACGTTTTTTCTCCCACACACTCACCGCGCTGCGGGGGGCTGGGAAATGACCACGCGGTATTATCAAGGCTTTGATTGAATCGCGACTTGACAACTCCTAATTCTTCCTCTCTGCGCCTCTGCGTCTCCGCGGTGAATCTTCTCTTCGCGTTCAGAAACAGGGTCGGGGATTTCGACATTTGTTCTTGCCAGATTGTTGGGCTCGGGTTCATCGGTTTCCAGGGTTTCCTGCTCCTTTTCGGTGGGGGCGTGGTAGCCGCCGCGGAGGACGAATATGCCGGCGACCAGGTTCCAGAACATCTGGCCGAAGCGGATGGCAATGGTGAGGGCGATGGCCTGGCTGATGGTCACGCCCTGGGTGCGGGTGAGCAATACCGCGAACGCCTCCATCACGCCGGCGCCCTGGGGGCTGATGGGGATGGCGCCGACAAGCGTGACCACCGGCACCACTGTCCAGTAGTAAAGCAGCGGCATCTTGATGCCAAACGCCAGGCCGGCGAACGTCGCCGACAGAACAGTGGTCATGTGAACGGGGAAGGTCATCACCAGCGCGGTCAGCGAGGCGGTGGGCCGGCGGCCATAAAGCTGCATCGCCTCGAGCGCGTGATGCACCTGCTTTTGCATCGGCATGCGCGCAATCAACCAATCCACGCCCATCGCCTTCCGCCAGGCGGGATGATAGAAAACGACCAGGCCGACCGCCGTGAGCAGGAGCATGGCGCCACAGATGATGGCAACTTTCCGGCACTCCGGCACCTGCCATTGCACGCTGGCCATCACCCCGCCGAGGATGATCAGGGCGATCAATCCGATCACGCGATCGACGATGACGGAAAGCACGGCGCGTACGCGATGCGGGGTATGCCGGGCGGCATAATAGGCTTTGATCAGATCGCCGCCGGTCGAGCCGGGCATGAACGTGTTATAGAACGCGCCGACCATGTTAAGCACGAAAGTGCGGGCCTGCGTCATGCGGATATCCAGCGCGCCCAACAGCAGATGCCAGCGGCGGCTGGTGATCAGGTAACTCAACGGCAGCACCAGCAAGGCCGCCAGCAGGAAGCCGATATTGGCGAAGCGCACCAGCCGCACGATCCCGATGTCCACCATCGGGTACGGCACGCGCACGGTGTAACCCGGCGGCGGCGCGATCCGCAGTTGCCTGCCGGTGGATGGATCGCGCACGAGCAGCTCGGCGGGCGCTTCGCCGGGGGAATAATGGCCGCCGGGGCGGATGGCGAGGAGTTTGACTTTTTCGTTCTTGCCGTCGAGGTGGATGTGGACGGACGATCGATCCGGCTGCGTCCAGACAGCATCGCGGGCGACGGACCACGTCTTTTGCCCGCCCGGGTTTTTCACCTGAAAAGCCGGTGCGTCTTCAGGCGGGTCGTTGAGCACATCCACGCGCTGGATCGTGTTGTTCGCACGGACGAGGGTGAGCTTATCGGTGAAGGGCGTCTTGGCCAGCACCCACCAGATGCCCGCGACGGCGATTCCCCAGCGGAGGGTGAAGGTGATCCATTTCCTGGCCTTTTGTTTCATCATGACGTCGCTTTGAAGCTGGGCATTTCACGCCCGGGAAATCCAATTCACGGGCGCATTCGCACCCCTGGGCGCGGGGCGGCCACGACGCTGCCCCGCGAAGGCCGATATTGTGGGCCGGGCGCGCGGTTTGGCAACGAGGTTCGCGGAAATTTCAGTCCCTCGCTCGTGCGGAACAGCTCGCCCCCCCTCGTATGGGGCTCAGGGGGAGGGAGAACAAACTTCACACTCCAAATTTCGACCGGGCGCGGATTGGGCCGCGATTCCTTACTTGGTTTATCGGACAAACGTGCCCATACATTGGAGTCCGCGGCAAAAAGCCCGGATTTCAGTCCCCCAGCGTCCTCGCTGGCGCATCCGCCCCTCCCAGGATCGGAAGTTGCACCTTCACGCTCGCGTCCGGCCCATCGTCCAACCCAGGCGCGGCGCCGATATAGCTCTTGTCGATCTTCTTCACATCGCGCATCGGCGGATTCTGCGCGGGCCGCAGGTCCGGGGAATCAGGCCCATCGTGTCGCCGAAGCACATTGTAATATTGATCGCGCTGCGCGGGAGTCCACCCGGCGTCGCGGATGAGCCGGCAGATTTCGCGTTCGCTGAGGCGGTAGGTGGTGCCCGCCGCGCTGACGACATTTTCCTCCATCATCACGCTGCCCATGTCGTTGGCGCCGAACATGAGGGCGAGTTGGCCGATCTTGGGGCCCATCGTCACCCAACTGCTCTGCAAATTGGGGATGTTGTCGAGGAAGAGCCGGGCGATGGCGAGCGTGCGCAGGTATTCATCCGCCCCCGCCATGCGAACCACGCGGCCGCGCAAGATGTCGTCGTTGAGGCTCTCATCATACGGGCCGTACGTCGCCTCGTCCCATTCCCTGGCCCGGCCCAGCGGCGTGTTCTCGCGCTGGAAGGGCCAGTGGATGAAAGCGGTGTAAGAGCCAGGATTTGTCAGTTGTCCGTTGTCAGTTGTCCGTTGTGATTTGGCAAAGACGCCTGGCCATCGGCTTTGGACGCGCGCGATGATGTCGGCATCGCTCTTTGCAACGGACAACGGACCACTGACGACGGACAACGCGTGAGCATAATCCTGCATGTCCCGCAGCGCGCTCATGTGCTCGATCC
>DASRLH010000385.1:0-8519 GCA_035648595.1 Tepidisphaeraceae bacterium | reverse complement strand
CTGTCCTTTCGGTGAGTGGTTTTTTATCCAAACTCACTTTATCGAAAAGGCCAGCGCCTTTGTATTCCTACATTTGGTTGTGGCCGAAGCGCAGCGAGGCCACGCTGAGTGCCTTCGTGACTTCGTGGTGAATAATCCGGGCTTAAATCGCTTGCTCGGCTGACACATCAATCCTCTCCGCGTCTCTGCGTCTCCGCGGTAAATCTTTCCCCGCCGGATTTTTTTCTTGCAATCCACGCCTGTGCCCGCTATGCTGCCCGCAATTATCGGGCAAGCCATCGGGTCGTTGAAGTAAAAATAGGGAAGCGCTCTCATGCTGTTTTTCCGCGCGCGCAAAAAGCAACCCCCCGCTCCGCCGCGCCGGCCGGCGCCCCGCTTCATCGAAGCCCTCGAACAACGCCTGCTCCTCTCCTCGTCCGCTCCGACGCTGCTTTCCATTGACCGCGCAATACCGGCCGCGCCGGCCACGAACGCTGTCACGGTGACTTACGCCGTCACGTTCAGCGAGCCGGTGACAGGGGTTACTGCTGCCGATTTCCAAGTGGCCGCGGGTACTGGTGTATCGACGGCGCTGACCCCGATCATCTCGCCGACCAGCGGCTACAACGCCGTCTATGCGGTGACCGTCAGCGGCATCGCCGGTAATGGCTCGCTTGGGCTGAATTTGGTGAATACCGCAGGCATTGTGGATGCCTCCGGCACGCCGATGGCCACGCAAAGCAATAGCGCGATATTCCAGGCGGCGATCGATTACGCTGCGGGCCTCAATCCTTTTTCCGTCACTGTGGGTGATTTCAACGGCGACGGCGAGGCGGACTTGGTCGTGGCCAACTTCAACAGCGGCGGCGTGAGTGTGCTGCTGGGCAACGGCAACGGCACGTTCCAGGCGGCCGTCAGCTACGACACCGGAAGTAACCCACGATCCGTCGCGGTGGGTGACTTCAACGGCGACGGCAAGGCGGACTTGGCTGTGGCGAACAGCAATAGCAACAACGTAAGCGTTCTGCTCGGCGATGGCAACGGCACGTTCCAGCCAGCCGTCAACTATGCGATAATTGGGGCGGTATCGGTCGCGGTAGGCGATTTCAACGGCGATGGCAACGTGGATCTGGCCGTGGAAGACGATGCGGGCGTGAGCGTCCTGCTGGGGAATGGCAACGGCACGTTCCAGGCGGCCATGAACTACGCCGCAGGGGACATAGGAAACTCCATCACCGTGGGTGATTTCAACGGCGACGGCAAGGCGGACCTAGCCATTGCAGGCGACGGCGTGAGCGTTCTTCTGGGCAAGGGCAACGGCGTGTTCCAACCGGCGGTCAACTACGACGCAGGGAGCGTCTATTATTCAGTCGCGGTGGGTGATTTCAACCGCGACGGCGAGGCGGACCTAGTCGCATCAGGCCGCGACGGAATCGTACTACTGGGCAACGGCAACGGCACGTTCCGGGCGGCGGCTAACTACGCCTTGGGGAACAATCAAGGTTCCGTCGTTGTCAGTGATTTCAACGGCGACGGCAAGACGGATCTGGCCGTGGCGAACACCAATAGCAACAACGCGAGCGTGCTGCTGGGCAACGGCGACGGCACGTTCCAACCGGCGGTCAATTACGGCGTGGGAAGCTTCCCATATTCCGTAGCGGCGGGTGATTTCAATGGTGACGGCAAGGCGGATTTGGCCCTGGCAAACTTCGAGAGCAACAATGTGAGCGTGCTGCTGGGCAACGGAAACGGCAAGTTTCAGGCCGCGGTCGATTACGCAGTGGGGACCCAGCCGCAGTCCGTCACGGTGGGTGATTTCAACGGCGACGGCAAAACGGACTTGGCCGTGGCGAACTTCGAGAGCAACAATGTGAGCGTGCTGCTGGGCAACGGCAATGGCGCGTTTCAGGCGGCGGTCAATTACGCCGCCGGAACGCAGCCGCAGTCCGTCACAGTGGGTGATTTCAACGGCGACGGCAAACCGGACCTGGCTGTGGCGGACGTTGGCGGCGGCGTGAGTGTGCTACGGGGCAACGGTAATGGTACGTTCCAGACGGCGGTCAATTACGCTACCGGGAGCTACCCTTATTCGGTCACGGTGGGTGATTTCAACGCCGACGGCAGGGCGGACCTGGCCGTGGCGAACGACAACAGCGGCAACGTGAGCGTGCTGCTGGGTAACGGCGACGGCACTTTCCAGGCGGCGGTCAACTACGCAGCAGGCAGCGGACCAGCGTCCATCGCGGTGGGCGATTTCAACGGCGACGGCAAGATAGACCTGGCCGTGGCGAACGCCAACAGCGACAACGTGAGCGTGCTGCTGGGCAACGGCGACGGGACCTTCCAAGCGGCGTCGAATTACGCCGCGGGGATCTCGCCAGTTTCCGTCACAGTGGGTGATTTCAATGGTGACGGCAAACCGGACCTGGCCGTGGCGCTGGCGGACTACTACAGCAACAACGTGAGTGTGCTCCTGGGCAACGGCAACGGCACGTTCCAGCCGACGGTCAACTACACTGCGGGAACTCGTCCACAGTCCGTCACTGTAGGCGATTTCAATGGTGACGGCAAGCCGGATCTCGCGGTTGCGGACTCCTTTTCCTTTGGTTCAGGTGTGGATGTGCTGCTGGGCAACGGCAACGGCACGTTCCAGGCGGCAGTCAACTTCTTCGCGGGAAACGCGCCATATTCCGTCGCGGTCGGCGATTTTAACGGCGACGGAAAGACAGACTTGGTGGTGGCGTTAGCAGGAGGCGACGTGAGCGTGCTGCTGAACGAAAGTGTTTCGGCCATTGTCGGTCAGACGTATATTGTCGGCCCGGTAGAACAACCACGACCGCTGAATTTCGGCGCCCCGGAGGACGGCGTAATCGCCGCTCCATTCGGCACGGACGCATGGCCATTTTCCGCCGGCAGCGGCACCCAACTGGAGCTGCGGGTAATCGGCGCCTCAGAGCCCACAATCAGCTTCACTCTCACTGGCCCGAGCGGCTACACCGCGTTCCAGAACATCACCTCCAATTCGCCCTTGATCAACCTCCCCTCGTCGGGCGACTACACGCTGAGCGTCCACGCCAACGGCGTGGGCGGCGCGTATTCGTTCGAAGTCGATCAGACGACGGTGACGCCCCTGGCATTGGGCGCTGCGTATAACGGCACATGGGCCGGCTCCGGGCAGGCGCAGTTGTTCACCCTTCCGGTGACGACCGCCGACCCCATGTCCATCATTCTGTCCGACCCGGCCACCGCTGATCATACCGAGCTCTATGCCAGCTTCGGCGCGCCGCCGACGCGGCAGACTTATGACTATGGCGTGAACGGATCGGGTTCAAGCCAAAGCCTGCTGGTGCCCGAAGCGAATGCCGGCACCTGGTACGTGCTGGTGTATGGCGCCTCGATTCCGTCGGCGCCAGATGGCTTTTCGCTGGTAGCGAAGACGGCGGATGTTTTCCTTTCGGCGGCCACACCGGCCCATAGCGGAACGATTGTTAACACCGTCTTCACGCTGAATGGGGCGGGGTTCAATGCATACACGGCTGTTCAACTCGTGGGCGGGGATGGTTCCGTATTCTCCCCGGCTCAACTTACGATTGCTTCAACATCCCAGATCAATGCGACCTTCACCGCAGGGAGCGTACCGGCGGGCACATACACGATCCGCGTCACTTCTTCGAGCGGAACGACGGCATCGCTTGCGAATGCCTTCACGATGATCAATGGAGGCCAAGCGATCCTCACGACCAAGGTTATCGCGCCCAGTGTCATAGGGTACCACCTGCCGTCCACGATCTACGTGGAATACGCCAACACCGGCACGGCTCCCATGCCCGCCCCACTGCTGACGCTGACGGGCTTGATGAATAACCTGCAAGGCGCCTTCCTGACGCTCGATCAGTCACTCGCCAATGAAAGCTTCTGGCAAACCGCGATACCGGCCGGCTACGCCACGTCGGTTTCTTTCATTGCCAGCGGCGCGACGCCGGGAATTCTACAGCCGGGAGAATCGGTCACGGTTCCCGTTCACTATGCCGGCTGGATTTACTCGCAATGGGACTTCAGCCGTCCTCCGATTTACTTCAACGTAGGCACGCTCAAGGCGGATTCCACCCAGCCGATAGACTGGACGGCGTTCGCGAACCAAACCCAACCCGCCGGCGTCAGCGCGACGACGTGGGCAACGGTGGTCAATCAGCTTGCGCCCCAGATCGGGCCGACCTGGGGCGATTATGTCGCCGCTTTGGACGGCGTGGCGACGCGCCTCGCGCTGCGCGGCCAACCCACCGTCGATGCATCGGCTCTGCTGGCGTTCGAGGTGACGCAAGCGGAGGGATTGCCGGTTGGGGAAATCAGCGCCTGGGTCCTGGACGCCACGACCGGCCAGCCGTTGGCGGGCGTCACCGTGAACGACCTGAGCACCGACGACCGCTCATCCGCCACCGGCACGACCGATGCCAACGGGTATTTCACGTTTACGGGGCTATACGACGGCGCGCACAACCTTTCATTGAGCGGCTATTTCATCGGCTCCAATGCACCCGTTACCATTACGACCACGACGGATGCGCTCGGTTTACAACTGCTGGCCACGAAAGCCGGCCAAATCACAGGCAAGGTGACCGCCGCGTCAAGTGGTCAGCCCCTGCCAAACATACTGGTGCTTTGCACCGGCCAAACTACGGGGCAAAGCTTTGAGGTGCTGACGGCGGCCGATGGCTCTTACAGCTTCGATACGCTTCCCGCCGACACATATGCGGTTTCGGTATCGGCGAATGGATATGTGAGCAACAGTATAAACGGTGTCGTCATCGCGCTTGGGCAGACGGTATCCAACGAGGGATTCGCCCTGGCGGCTGGTGCGACGATCAGCGGGACCGTATCGAGCCAAGCGGGCGCATCACCGCTTGCCGGCGCTACAATTCTCGCGCAAAGCCAGACCACTAACTTTACATCGGCAACCGCAACGGCCGCGGATGGCACGTTTAGCCTGGCTGATCTTGCAGCCGACACTTACGCGATCGAGTGTACTTTGCCGGGCTATCTGACAC
This sequence comes from Tepidisphaeraceae bacterium, assembly GCA_035648595.1. Classification (GTDB taxonomy): domain Bacteria; phylum Planctomycetota; class Phycisphaerae; order Tepidisphaerales; family Tepidisphaeraceae; genus RYN-428. The sequence goes on along the minus strand of DASRLH010000385.1, from coordinate 3,495 downwards.
AGACCATAACGGGAGTGCAGGTGGTGGCGGACGGGAACATGAGCGGCCGGGATTTTTCATTAGTTGCCGCCGCCTCAATTCAAGGCACGCTGGCAAACGCCAGTGACGAGTCGCCGGTGGCCAATGCGAGCCTGACCGTGACTGACGGTGCGGGCAATACATTTTACGCGAACACTGATGCGACGGGGGCTTTTGCTTTCAATGACCTGCCGCAGGGCACATATTCGGTTGCCTACAATCCGACGAACGCTCTGCCGCTACAACAGACGTTCACGGTGATTGCAGGCCAGACGCTCACGGGCGTGTCGCTACAGGTTCAGGTTGGCGGCGCCATTGCCGGTACAGTGATAATCGCGAATTCCGGAGCGCCTTTGGAGGATGTTCCAGTATTTGCAATTACTCCGGCTGGCGCTGAGCTTGACACCCGATCTGACGTCAACGGACATTATTCCTTCGCAAACCTGGACGCGGGAACCTATCAAGTGAATGTGGTCGGTGCCCCAGCGAGGAACGCCCAGGCGGTCAAAGTCGTACAACTGGACGGTACGCTGGTATCGGCCAACATAGCCATCAGCTACTCGACAACGATTTCGGGCACATTGCTGGACGCTGCCGGCAGCCCCATCCAGGGGTCCGTCTCCCTGTACGAGGGCGGTGAGTTGGTCACCACGGCGCAGTCTGATTCGAGCGGGACCTACGGCTTCCTGCTCTCGCAGGGCGGCCAGTTTGAATTGCAGGGCGTTGCAAGCTCGGCAACCTTCGCTCCGATCAGCCTGACTATAAATTCAGGCGACAACGCGGTGCAAAATATCGCGGCGGGATCCTCCACATTGACCCTTAATATGTCCTCACCGGGCGCGTCGCCGACGGGCACCCCCGTCAATCTCTTCGAATACACGGGCAATGGTCTGATTTATTGCGAATCAACGAACCTCGATTCGAATGGCGACGCGACCTTTGGCGCGATGGCCCAGGGCAGCTACCGCGTAACAATCGACACGGCGGACGGTTACGGGGCAATGCAAACCGTTGCGGTCGCAACTCCAACTGCGGCCGCCAATATTGCACTCAGCCAATTGATTTCTGTTTCGGGCATTATATCAGGTCCGGCCGGGACATCCTTGAGCGGCGCCATGGTCTATTTGACGGACGCCGCCAATACTGTTCTCTCGGCAGCCCAGACTCAAGCCGACGGATCGTATACCTTGACGCCGGTTCCAAGTGGCGCTTACACCATAATTGTGATCGCAGACGGGTACCAGGCGCTTGTCCAGCCCAATTTCACTGTTACCAACGGGGCTGCGTTCAACGCCTCTCTCGCCGCCAGTTCCGCGACGATAATTGGACGGCTCGTGGATGGGACGGGGGCGCCGATTCAAAATGTGAGTATTGCTGTTCTTGATGCTGCCGGCGATCCGATCGGTGACGCCGTGACCGGGGCTGACGGAACGTTTGCCATAACGACTTCCGTTGGGGCAAACATTACAATTCTGGCGTCATTGCGCGGTTACAATTCGGCCAAAGTTCCCCTCTCCAATGGCGCCGCCGGCACGGTTAACGTTGGTGACATTACGATCCTCTTCACCGCAACCGCCGGTGCCAAGCCGATCGCTACCACCGGCGGCAACGCTGCAAATCACCTTGCGGGCGCGCTGGAGTCGGTGCGGTCTTCCGCAATAGCAATTCCAAATGACGTGCCCGCACCTTCGAACGAGGATATTTTTCTGCTTCAGGCGAAGCACGATACTCTCCAGGTTGACCTCACCCTTTATACTGCGGCGGGCCACTCTAAAGCTTCGGCTCCGGTGTACGATCAGTCGGTTGACGGGAATGTGGCGATTAATGCGGCGAATAAACTGTTGTATGACAATTGGACCGCCGCTAAGAACAAAGTTGGCGCGAACCTACTCCCCGTCGGCTCGGACGTATACAAACTCGAAGATGATCTCCTCGGTTTACAAGGATATATCGACGCTGCAAAGTCGGCACAAACGAATATGTCGAGTGAGCAAGGCAAGATGTGGTCTGCGGCGGGTGCCGTAGGTAATTCCATGTTTGCCTTACTTTTGGTTGCGAGTGGCGTGGAGGAGCTCGCAATCGGATGGGAAATCCTGACCGCACTTTGGTCAGTCCTTTCAAAGGGATTCAACGGCGAATCAACGGCTGAGGTGTTCAGAACATTGGCCACGACGATCGAAATTGAGCTCGCTCCGCTTCTTCATAGCGCCAGCATTGGTGTCCAAGCATCGGCGTTATCGAGTGCTGCCGGCCGTTGGCTGAGCGAATACGATGGCCTGGACGCATCCCTCTCATTAGGGCGAGAAAAGGCGGCAGCAGCTTCAAACGACGATGCCATACTACAGACAGACTACAAAGCTATGGTTGAGTTGGAGAATGAGCTGTACCTTCCGCCGGCGGCCGTGCCTCCAGGCCCGGCGCCTGTAATCCCCACGACCCCCGGTGGCGGCGCAACCACTGAAGTCCCTACGTCGCAAGACCCCAATAACAAGATTGGCGCCGCGGGATTCGGGCCGCAGGGCTTCGTGGGCGCGGGCAATCCGCTGCCGTATCGAATCGATTTCGAGAATTCGCCGACGGCGAGCGCGCCGGCTCAGCAGGTAACCGTCACCGACAATCTCGATCCCAATCTTAACTGGAGCACCTTCCAATTGACGGGCGTCGGCTTCGGCAACGACAATTTCACGATATCAGGCGGCAGCCAGCATTATCAAACCACGGCGTCGATGACCTATAACGGCCAGACCTTCGACGTGGATATCGAGACTGGCATCAACATGATCACGGGGCAGGTCTATGCCACCTTCCAGAGCATCGATCCGAATACCGGACTGCCCCCGTCGAGCGTGCTGACCGGCTTCCTGCCGCCCGAGGACGGAACCGGGCGGGGGACGGGCTATTTCAGCTACTTCGTGTCGCCCAAGGCAAGCCTGCTGACCGGCACACAAATCCGCAACATCGCGGACATCAGCTTCGACCAGCAGCCGATCATCACCACCGATCAGGTGAATGATGAGGATCCGAGCAAGGGCGTGGACCCGGCCAAGCAGGATTTGATTACGATTGATGCCGTCGCCCCCGCCAGCCGCGTGGCGGCGCTGCCGGCGAACGCGAGCAGCGCGACGTTTGCCGTGACGTGGGCCGGGCAGGATGATGTTGGCGGCTCGGGCATTGCTTCCTATACGATCTATGCCTCGGCCGATGGCGGGCCATTCGCGCCTTGGCTGGTGAATACGGCATTGACGACCGCCGCGTTTGCGGGGGTGTCGGGGCATTCTTATGCGTTTTACTCTGCCGCCACGGATAACGTGGGGAATGTGGAGGCGGCGCATGCGGCGGCGGATGCTACTACCGCCGTGCCGTTTGGAACGGTTTCGGGGAATGTGTTTGTGGATGCCAACAGCAATGGGAAGCGGGATGCCGGGGAGTATGGGTTGGGGGGCGTGGGGGTGTTTTTGGATTTGAATGGGAATGGGG
>DASRLH010000384.1:0-18443 GCA_035648595.1 Tepidisphaeraceae bacterium | reverse complement strand
TGGGACTAAGTCGTAACAAGGTAGCCGTAGGGGAACCTGCGGCTGGATCACCTCCTTTCTAAGGGATAACTTAGAACTTCATCGGAGCAATCCGGCGAAGTAATACTCTTGTCAGCACGACCTCGAAGGCATCCGACTATTCTAAAGCTAAAAGCGAAAAGCCCGGACTCGGAAGAGTCCGGGCTTTTTTCGCGCTCAGAATGCGTACAATTGCAATCGGCACCAGAATTTTCACTAAGGGCAACATGCAATCGGCAACGCGAATTCACACGAAGGTTTTGCCCGGACATCGAATCGAAATCACCGCGCCTGGATTCCCAGAGGGCGTGTCCGTGGATGTGTTGATCGAACCCCATGTAGAAATGGCACCGGACATCGACCGCCGCGAAATGCTAAAGATGCCAGTTGAGCAACGCCGCGAAATCCTTCGGCAACAGGCGGAAGGACTGGTGGAGTATTACGAATCGACTGCCAATGAGGCGTGGATATGCGTCGTTTCGTCAACCGATTAGATCATGTGTCCCCCGCCGTCCTTGACGAAATCAGCACGGCGATCGCGATCGTCGTCGAATCACCTTGACGCGAAGCTCGGAGCGATCATTGCTCTGCTCTAACGGAACTCACGACAAGGCAGGCGATCTTTTCCCTCACCTTGGCCAGTGTCCGGAGAATAAACGCGTTTTTTTGGTATATTTTGGTATATTGAGGATATGATGACGAAATTGCGAGTCCATTTCGATGGTCGCGTTCTGGTTCCGGAGGAACCCGTTGACCTGCCCATTGGCGATTCCGTTGAGATTCGAGTTGGGCTTGCCATGCACGAGGGCGATGATGCTGCGCCTGGAAGGCCGCTGGCGGTCTTGTCGGCGGCGCTTTCCGAACCTCATGTATCCATTGAGGACGTCGCTGAATTGGAGCGGATCATCGCGGATTCGAAATCGCCGCCGGGGAGCGGAGTTAACTTCGACCGCGATTCCCAATGATTTACCTGCTGGACACAAATGTCATCCGATCAACAAGCATCACAACAGATCGTTCCAGTGAGCTTAGCTCCCGATCCCGTGATTGACGCTTACAAACCAGGAATCGACGTTACGTTGCTCCGAAAGAATCTCTCGCTTTCGATAGACGAACGGCTCGATAATCACGCCGCTCTTCAAGAATTCGCCCGCGAACTGCGGGAGGCGGGGCGCAGACACCGCGCAAGTGCAAGGCAGGCATGACAAATTTCAAGGAATTGCTCGGCACGTTGAGGACGAACGGCGTGGAATTCGTCTTGGTTGGCGGAATGGCTGCGATCGTCCATGGTTCGTCCCGTCTGACCGAAGATCTAGACATTGTGTACCGTCGGACCCCCGAGAACATGGACCGACTTGCTCGCGCGCTGTCGCCACACCAGCCTTATTTGCGTGGCGCGCCGCCGGGGCTCCCGTTTCAATGGGATGCCGCGACCATTCAACGTGGCCTCAACTTCACGCTGGATACGTCGCTCGGTCAGATCGATATTCTTGGTGACATAACGGGCGGCGGGTCATATGACGCATTAGCGCCGCATTGTCTTTCGCTTGAAGTGTATGGAATGCCGTGCCTCGTCATCAATTTGGAGCGTCTGATTTATGTGAAACGTGCAGCCGGGCGTCGTAAAGACATGGATGCGATCGCCGAGCTTGAGCTCTTGCGGGACCAAGCGAATGAGCCGCACGAGCAATAAGACCTTCTTTTGAGACTATTACCCTTGGCGCGGTCCCAGGGTTTGGTCTATGATCCAGGCTGCTGAAGCGGCTAGCTCTGGTCCAAATTCCGGCTGTGATGACCTACGGGAGCCGGGGCGTCAGGACATGCCTTTTAGGCGTTAATCCGGTTTTCCGGAGCGCCGACATCATTTGGGCAGCCGCTTCGGCTTTTTTTTCACTTCATCCCACGTTTTTTCCCTTTTGCGAAAGTTCTGGAATGACCCCTTCCAAACTGCGCGCGAATCGTCCATAATGCGCGGTTTCAATTTTCTGTCGCGGCCCACTTGCGGCGAATGCAGTGATGTCCGGGTCGCGCTAACGAGGAATTCACGCAATGGGTCCGACCAATGTCGCTTTGGTGAAACTCTTCCGCGCCGACCGGGCGCTTCGCGAGGCACAAGAGCGGCTGGAGGCCGCCACCAAGAACGTGCGGGTGCAGGAACGGCGGGTGACGGATCTGGCCGAGCGCATCAAGCTCGCCCACACCCGTCTCCGCGAGCAGCAATCCAGTGGCGGGCAACTCGAGCTTGACGTCAAAACGCGCGAGGCACGCATCGAAAAGCTCCGCGCCCAGCAGGCCATCACCAGGAACAACAAGGAATACCAGACCTTCCTCATCGAAATCAACACCGAGAAAGTCGATCGCGGCAAAGCCGAGGATGAGTTGATTAAGGTAATGGAGGCGATCGAAAAGGGGCAGGCGGAGATCAAGGATCTTACGACTCAGCACGATGCCGAGCAGGCCAAGTTCACTGCCCTTAAGAACGACATCGGGCAAACCGTGATTCGCTTGCAGGCCCAGGTGGATGAATTGCGCCCCGCGCGCGAGGCTGCCGCCGGTGTGCTTCCGCCCCGGGCGCGTCAGCCGTTCGAGCGGCTGGCCGAGCGATACGACGGCGAGGCGATGGGCGCGCTGGCCAAGCCCGACCGCCGACGCGAGGAATACCTGTGCACCGCCTGCAACATGGACCTGGTTCCGGACGTTTACAACCGCCTGCATTCCCGCGACGACATGGTCTGCTGCCCCAGTTGCGGCAGAATCCTCTACATCCCCGAAGAGCTTCCGCCGGAAGTGGCTATCAATTCGCGCGGCAAGAGCGAAGCGCGCGAGCCGCGCGTCACGACAAGTGGCGCCGCGCCGCGGGCGCGCCGGGCCAAAGGCGCTGAAAAGCTCGATCCTACCGAGCGCCGGGCCAAGGGCCGTTTCGGCAGGGTGCTGGACGCCGCCCAGGGCGAGTCGGTGAAGATCGCGCTGGACGCCGGCGAAAAGCCGGTCGAATGCGATGTCACGATCGATGGCCGGCCACAGGGCGTCTACAAGGGTCGCAGCGCCGAGCATCTTCACCGCATCGTCAGCCTGCGCATTGAGGAGGCGGGCCTGAAGGGCGCCGTCGAGGTGCACGAAAAGCCTCAGCCCCCCGAGGAATCGCCTGCCGAGGCATCGGCCAGCGCTTCAGACACTCCCGAAGTCGTTGCGGCGCAACCCGCCGACGAACAAGGCATGGCCCAGCAGGGCATCGGCCAAGCGGGCGATAACGCCTCGCATTGACGGCGCTGATCTTTCAATCCCCTCAAGCCACTTTCATTTCCCGATGATTGGCGATCGCCACGCGGTTTCGCCCCATCTGCTTGGCTTCGTAAAGCGCGCGGTCCGCCATCTCAACCACGCAGGGCGGCGCGGTTCCACGCAGGTCGGCGATGCCCATGCTACAGGTCACGCGGATCTCCACGCCATTGTGCGTCAGGGAATGCCGTTCGATCGCCTGGCGAAGCCGGTTGGCCAGCAGGGCCGCGCCGGTGGCTGCACTGTTGGGCGCGAGGATCGCAAACTCCTCGCCTCCGTAGCGGCAGACGGTATCCTCCTGCCGCGATCCCTCCATCAGTACCTGCCCCACCGCGCGAAGCACTTCGTCGCCAGCCGGATGTCCGTAGGTGTCGTTGATCTGCTTGAGCCGGTCGATGTCGGCGATCACGCACGACAACGGCTGGCCGGTGCGGCGGGTGATGGCCAACTCCGATACCAGCCGGACGTCGAAGTACGCGCGATTCCACAATCCCGTCAGCCCGTCGATCATCGCCTTGGCGCTCAGCAAATCCATGAGGTACTTGGTGCGCAACGACGCCCGCACGCGCGCCCGAAGCTCGGCGGGATCGAACGGCTTGAGCACATAGTCCACCGCCCCCAGGTCAAGCCCGCGAATTTTGTCCTCGGTCGATCCGGCGCTGCTCAAAAATACCACCGGGATATTCATGGTGCGGGAATCAGCCTTAAGCCGCCGGCAGACTTCAAACCCATCGGGCCGCAGCATGTCCACGTCCAATAGGATCAGATCCGGCAAAACAGCCAGCGCCATCGTCAGGCCTTCTTCGCCATTGAACGCGAAATGCAACTCCACCGGCTCGCTGCGCAGGCGCGTGCGGACCAGGCCGTGAATGGGTGCGCTATCGTCGATGAGCAGAACCTTTTGAGTCACGAGAATACCTCCAAAGACCACGGCTACCTGAAGCCCATACCCTCATTCCGGAGATTCGGCCGCGATGTTTATCTCATCGGCTATTCTTTCCAGTGTTTCGCCGGATATGAGGCATTTTATTGGTGGTTCTCTCCCGCCTTCGGTAGTGGCGTCGCCGGCGTCTTTGCTCCCGCCTCAAGCGGCGCCGTGATTCGCTTGCCGTCGGCGATCAGGATCATGTGATCGGCCAGGATCGACTCGATTCGGTAGCGGCCAATTCCCAATTTGGTTTGATGGCTTGTGTAATCGTGCTTGTCGCCGCCGAGCATTTCGCCGTTGCGATAGGTGTCGATGCGGTCGTTGCGGGGAAAGCGGATGATCGCGTCCCATTGGTTGGTGATGGCGGTATTGGGCGTTGTTCCCAAGAGTTGCGGCAGAGGGATTGGCTTGTCGGGCTTGCCATCAGCAATTGGCACACACCATCTTTCCGCGCGCAGCCCGTTGTCGGTGAGATCATATGTCCGTAGCAACACGTCATAGCGGGCATCGAAGTAGAACTCGCGCTTGGGGTATTGGGTGCCTTTTTCGGTCGCCACGTTGTGAAAGTCTGCCGTGCGGGGCTTGCCGTTTCCGTCGGTGTAGGTGACGTGAACATCGCCGGTGAGCGCGACCTCCGTCACTTCCCCCATGCTGGACTCGCCGCCTCCGGGCCGAATTTCGGCGGGCCACGCATATGAACGGCCGCGGGCGCTCATTTTCAGATCGGTCACTTTCTTTGAGGCCCAGTTGGACACGCCGATGCTTTGCATTTTTTCGCCGCGGTACATCTGTTCGGCGATCCAACCCAGAAGCGACCGCCCCGGCGACTCGCCGGACGGTTGCGTGACCGGCGGGCCTTGGGGCACTTTGCCGCCTGCCTTGAGCGCGGCGGGGCCGGCGTCGGGACTGAACTTCACAACCACGGGCCCTTTGGGTCCAATAAATGTGATTGAGTCTGTGCCCACCGCGCTGATCTCAATTAAATCGCCAGCGGGAACCGTCCGGGTGACGCCGTTGTAGGTCTCGCTCGTGGCGCCGCCGCCGAAAAAATCCCCAGCCCGGGATAGCCGCAACTCATCGTAGATCGGATAGCGGACCAGCGCCTGGGCTGAATCGAAGTAGGGGTCGCGCGGACCGATCCCCAGCAACTGCGGCTGGCTCATCGCCTGCGGATTAACGTGCCCCAGCCGGTCGTCTGCAACATGCCAGTCCCCCAGGACTTTGGGCTCTCCGCGCAGGGACGTGCGAATGACCGGCTGATCGTCATGGCCGATGAAGACGGTGTAGATCAGATCGGGCCTGTCGCCGCTCATGCCCACCGGCTTCGTGAAGTCGGCCGTATGCCGGTGTTGATCCATCCCGATGAATGTGACCCGCAGCCATTGCGAAGGATCGAACGCGGCAATCTTCGCGGGGACAGAGACGCCTTGAGGGCAGCGCGCGGCGGCCAGGATGACTTTGCCTTCATGTGTTTCGATACGCACCTGGGTAATGGCGTGGCCCGAGAAGTTCTCGATCCCCACCCACGCCGGGGGCGGCGTCGCTGGCGACTTGGATTCGGGCGCCGGCTGGGTTTGAGCCGGAGCGCCTAACAACCGGGAAACTGAGAGAGCAACGGAAATGATGACAACTGCCGGCGCGAGGTGGGATGGGATCGGGCATTTCATGGCCGCATTGTACTACAGAATCGCCACGCTGCCGGTATAATACCGGCGTGACGATCATCGCCGCTCCATTATTAATCGATCAGCAGCACCTCGTTCTCGACGCGGTTTCCTGGGAGTTTTACGAGCGGGTTTTGGACGAGGTGGCGGACCGACTTCTGCGCATCACATTTCATCAGGGAAGGATGGAGATCATGCCGCCGCTTCCAGAGCAAGAATTCGCGAAGACGGCGGTGGGCGGGCTGGTGGAGATTGTCGCGCTGGAATGGAACATCCCGATGCGCCGCTTCGGCTCGGCGACTTTCCGCCGGGAGGATACCCAGGGCGGCCTGGAGCCTGATGAATGTTATTACCTTGCCAATGAGGACAAAGTGCGCGGAATGAAGCGCTTCGATCCGGCGATTCATCCCGCTCCCGACCTCGCGATCGAGATTGACATCACCCGCCGTTCCGTGCCGCGCCAGCCGATCTATGCCGGCTTGGGCGTGCCCGAACTATGGCGCTACAACGGCAAGCGATTGACAATCCTTCTGCTTGAGGACGACGGGACATATATTCCCTCTGTGAACAGCCCTTCCTTTCCCAAGTTGCCAATGGATCAATTCGAGCAATTTGTTCATCGCATGGAATCCGATGAGGAGCAAACCAGCGTGCTTCGGGCATTCCGGGATTGGATTCGCGCGTTGCCCACGCCGTGAATGCGCTGACGCGGCCTGGCTTCGCCGCACTATACCGCGGCCCAATTTTCCGGGAGGGGCATTGGCGGACGGTGGGGCAGACATTCTTGTCTGCCGGCGAAGCGGTGAGTGGAGGACACTCTTGGCCTCCCGAACCGATTCGAATTCGCTCGGCGGGGCAGGAATGCCCCGCACTCGCGGATTCGGGCAGACAGGAATGTCTGCCCCACCAATCCCTGTGGATATCAACGGTTACGCCTGCCCGGAAATTCGGGAACTCGGGAATTTCTTGCTCGCCGGCCTAGTTCGGGTACAACGTGCCAGGTCGGGTTGCCATGTACCCTTTGACAATCGTACCGGCGGATGAATGAAGCGGGCGAGCCAATCCATCGCTCTCGTGCTCATTACATCGGCGTCCATCCTTCAAGGATGCGATCGTCGGCCCACGCGCCCGGGCAATGGCAACTATTCGACCACCCGCCCCAGCGCGCGCCAGTCCAACTCGTCGCATTCTTCCTGGTATTATGGCAGCGGCTCGCGCTACTGGGGCGCTTCGGACAGTTGGAACTCCTCGTCAGCCGGGTCTACGGGCGCTCCCGGCACCGCCAGCCGTGGCGCCTCGCGCGGCGGGTTCGGGTCAACCGGGCATGGCGGCGGCCACGGCGGAGGAAACTGATCCGTGAAACGCCTGCGCGCCATCCCACGCCCAAACTGGCAGGCGACCGTTGAGTCGCAGGGCTTGCATTTCCATACACCCGAAGGCCAGCCCTACTGGGATGAGAGCGCGTACTACCAATTTACCGCCCGCGAGATCGATGAGTTGGAAGCCGCGACCTATGAGTTGGATCGGATGTGCCTGGCGGCGGCACAGCATGTGGTCGATGAACGGCGGTGTGATCTCCTGGGAATCCCCGAGGCATTCGCGGATTGGGTCGCCAAAAGCTGGGAAGGCGACGATCTGACGATCTATGGCCGCTTTGATCTGGCGTACGATGGCCAAGGCCCTCCAAAACTGTTGGAGTACAACGCCGACACGCCCACCTCGCTGCTGGAGGCGGCGGTGATCCAATGGCACTGGATGAAGGACACTCAGCCGCAATTCGACCAGTTCAACAACATTCACGAGCGTCTCATTGAAGCGTGGACGGCTTTGAAACCCGCCGCGAGGGGGACGGTCTATTTTTCATCGCTGAAGGGCCACGTCGAAGACTACATGACCGCAAACTACCTGCGCGACACCGCGATACAGGCGGATCTGGCGACCGAATATCTCGCCATCGACGACATCGGCTGGAACGAGCGACGCCGGCTATTTGTCGATTTACGCGAGCGGCCGATTCAGCAAATCTTCAAGCTCTATCCCTGGGAGTGGCTCATTCACGAATCATTTGGCCCAAACCTGATCCGCTGTCCCACGCGCTGGCTCGAATCGCCGTGGAAGATGATGCTGAGTAACAAGGCGATTCTCATTGTCCTCCATGAGCTTTTCCCCGACAGCCCGTATTTGTTGCCGACGACGTTGCAGCCCATCGGCGATTCATATGTCAAAAAACCAACCCTCGCCCGCGAGGGGGCGAACATAACGATGGTCGCGAACGGCCAAGCCGTACTGGAAACCGGCGGTGACTACGGCGGCCCGTTCGTCTATCAAGAGCTGCATCGCCTGCCGGAGTTCGACGGGAATTATCCGGTGATCGGCAGTTGGATGGTCAACGGTTACGCCTGCGGCATCGGCATCCGCGAAGACACCTCGCCGGTTACGCAAAACCTCAGTCGATTCGTACCCCATGTTTTTTCATCGTGACTCGCAATCAACTATTACCTCCGAAAGGAACCTCGATATGTCAGCATTCACGTTCGCCGCCGCCCCATTGGCACAGATCGTTTGGGATCATTTTTTCACCAGCCTCCTGTCCGCGATCGTGTTCGGCATAGTCGGCATTTTGCTCATGATACTGGGCTACAAGGCGTTCGATTGGATCACGCCCAAGCTCGACGTGCAAAAGGAACTGGCCGAAAACCACAACATCGCCGTGGCGATTGTCATCGCGGCGGTGTTGATCGGCGTCAGTCTGTTGGTTGCGCATATCGTTTCGGCATGATAATCGTTGCCAAATCCGGCGCGAAAGAGAAGCGGATTTGCAACGCCAGGCCGCGAGAAGAGTGCTCCATCGTCCGCTTTCGTAGGGTTCGCTTTAGCGAACGCGGATTGGCGGTGCCATGCCGAGGACCGCGTTCGCTGAAGCGAACCCTACGAATTGCGCGAAGCCACTTTCTCCCGAATTGCTAATCTTTCATAGGTTCATCCGGCATTCGCGTAGGTAGCCGACCCGGAGTCCGGCCCAATCGCACGGGCTCCGCCCCCGCACCCCCGAAGTTTTGCCCATGGGTGCCTCCAGCAGAAGGGTGGGGAACGCCGGCAGTCTCGCCCCAGTGATAAAATCCGCCGACTGGCGGTACTCACCGCAAGGCGGCCTCCTCGCGGAGGTCCCAACCGATGTGATCGGCCAGGATCGACTCGATTCGGTAGCGGCCAATTCCCAATTTGGTTTGATGGCTCATGTAATCGTGTTTATCGCCGCCGAGCATTGCGCCGTTGCGATAGGTGTCGATGCGGTCATTGCGGGGAAGCGTCCCCGCAATGTACCCGCGGCGCGGTAGACGCCCAATCCCGCCAGCGCCATTATTCCCGGCCACAGCGGCGCGGGAAGGGGAGCAGCCGAATTGGGGAGAGGAGAGCCAAACACCGGGGCCAGAGGCTTAATCGTCCCATCCGCGGCGCCATTGCTGAACGTGACCATTGTTCCACTGCCTTCAAACGGAATGAAGGCAGTCGGTACATGGGAGAGCGATTGAAAAAACGCGCTCCCAGTGACTCCGCCGGGGCCGGATTTGATGCCTGCATATTCCCCCGATTCCCCAATTTGCGGATCGCCCGCGTCAACAGTCGATTCCACTTGTCCATAGCTTTTGCCGATCCAGGTGGCTGCCAGCGGTGCATTCACGCCCACGGCGATGGCATCCGTCTGGTAGTATCCCGCCAGAATGATTCCAGCCAATGTGGGAGCGGGAAGCTGGTTTGAATACGAGTAACTGAAGCCGAAAGAGATCGTCTCCCCCGGCGAGCCCGATGGGGGCGCGATATCCGCCAAGGCGATGGCCGGTCCGGCAAACCCATAGCCGATCGGGCCATTTTGGGTTGGGTTGCCGAGAACCAGAATAACACTCACTCCGTCAATTGCGGTGGTGAATCCCGATAATTCCAAAGTATCGTATCCGGTGACGATGACATCAGAAGGCTTTATGGAGGAGGCCTGTATATAAGAGGCGGGGACGGCCGCCGCGGCGAACATCACGGCGGCCCAGATGCAGCTCTTGATAAAGCCGGCATGTTTGCCAAATACCAGATCGATCAGATTTCCAGCGCGATTGTGCATTGAGCACCTCCGGTTTGTGTCCATATCCCATAGGGCGCCATGCCAATGGCGCATCCCTGCATCCATCAGCGCGAATTGAGTGAAAAGGGTGCCAGGTTTTTTCCGGTTCTCGTAAAATCCGCCGAGTATCCCCATCACTCAGGGCCGACGCCGGCGGCGCCATGGCGTGGGAGAGTCGCCATGGCGTCCCGGCCGTTTCAGACCCCCGTCGGCGGGCGTCCCCGACGCCGCAATCCGGTCGCCGAAAACCAGCAATATCGCGAACGGCGCCGGCTCGGATTATTGGGCAAATACATGCCCATGCGCCGGTTGGAGGACGGCGGTGACGATGTCGCCCGGGGAGTTGTCGGCGTCCGGGCCGCGCGCCCTATCGCCGTCGGAGGAATCCGAATCATCGCCTTGGTCGGCATTTGCGTCCGAGTCGTCATCGCGCCAGCGATCGTCGTGCGATCCATCGTCGCCGTGGGGGTTATAGGCGAGGGTGGCGGGGTCGGACTTGCCGAAGGTGAGGAGCCAACCCGCGCCGGCCGGGCCGGCGGTCCCCGTGCCGCCGGGCGGAACAAAATTGGTGTAGGTGTCGTTGGAGATGTCGTACTCGCGCACCGCGCCAGTGTCGGGGCCCGAGCCGTAGATCGGGGCGAAGAGTTTGCCGCCGGGGCCGAATACGACGCCCGCTGTAAATTCCGCGGGACCGCTTGGCGCGTCCATGCTGATCTCGTTGATGAGCGTATCGTTGTGGACGTTGAACCCGAAGATCTTGTTTTCGCCGACGGGCCCGTGATCGGCGACGTAAAGGTCGCCGCCTGGGCTGAAGGCCAGGCCGCCGACGTGGTGCATGTCGGCGATTTCGCCGGGGGTCGCCATGCCATCGTCCTTATTTTGCGCGATGATTTTCCAGGCGCCGGTGTCGGGGTCCATGCGCATCACATACCCGCGATTGGGGTCGGTGCTGTCGATCGCGCTGATGTAAAGTTTGCCGTCGGGTCCGACGACAATGCCCGTCGGGTTCCATTGCCCGCTGAAGCCTGTCGGGAAAAGGCTGCCCAGGAACTTTCCGGTATCCACGTCATAACGGTCGATCGCGCCCTGGGGGACCGCGATGGGTAGCGTCGCCTGGTTGGCGACATAAAGAACATGACCCTTCAACACCATCCCAAACGGCGCCCCTGGCGCGTTGGGATCGGTAGCCGGCACAACGGCGCGCACCAACGCGCCGGTGTCGGTGTTGTAGTCGAGAATCTCGCCGGGGAGGGTGGCGGACGTGACGTTTTGGTTGAGGACCAGGAGATTGTCGGGATTCATCAGGATCATCCCGCGCGGCCCATCCAGCCGGCCGCCGTTGGGCGCGACCAGGTCGCTGAGAGCGGCTCCGGTATGTGCGTCGAAGCGTTTGATGGAATTATCGGTGCCGTCGCCGACATACAGCACGTCATGGCCGGCCGCCGAGAGCAGTTGCCGGGCTTCCAGTCGTTCAACCATCGCCGCCGATGCGGCTTTGCGCGAATCATGGGACCGTGCCGAAGAACCAAACCAATGTGAGAACCGCATGATAGACCTCCAGTATGTGATACGGCCCGCGAGTGAAATTGAGATGCCATGATCGGGAGTGCGGGGGACTGGCCCGGTCCGGCATGTTGGAAGCGGAGCCTCGTCTGCATCAGGCAGTTGCAACGAGGATCGGCGTCACTGCCCCCATAGGCGCGAGCAGGGCGCAAAAGGTGACAAGATTTAAGCGGATAACGTATAAGCGGATAATGGGACAGAAGCGGATAATGGGACAGAAGCGGATAACGGGACAGGGTGCGATTTAGCAATATTCGGACAATTGATTCGCCCCATTTCGAATTGCCGTGTGCCGGCGCCCGTTGTCCTTTGCAGCTGCCCTTGAGTGCATGCGGCCAAAATCCGAATAGCTGCCGGCGGCGGGTCGGGCCGCTTCTTCGCGGGTTGGCGAGACAGTTCGCGAGAATCCGATGAGGCGCGCCTCGCTGGCCTTTCGCCAGGAATCAGGGCGCGAAGAGCGGCCTAAGATTTGACGAGACAATCGGTTGCGGACAGGCGGGCATGGAAAAAAATGGACGGCGAGACAAAAAAGTGCCTCGTTGCCTCAATAATGTCTCGCATCGCCTCGCGAAGCGATCCCGTTAGCAACCCTTCAAACTTTGACTTTCACGCACCGTCTTGGCACAATCCGTTTTGCTCCCGTACGCCTGATGGCTCATGGGCCGTCGCGGCCTTGTGCCGATGGCGGATACGGGCGGCCTTGTGAGGAGACCTCGGATGTACGCACCCCGGATTCCCGCACCCTTGATTCATACCCCACTCAAAAAATCGGCACTGGTTTCCCTGGCGGCGCTGTCGGTTGCCGCCGCCGTTTTCACCGGCTGCAAGCGGCCCGTCGAGCAGTCGGACGACTCGGTGGCGGCATCGCTGAAAGCCGGTGATGAGAAGCTGGCGGACAAGCCGGACGCCTCCACCGCGCTGGCGGACTTTGCCAGGGCCGCGTCGGTGAAATCGGCGTCGCCGGTTGTGCAATCGCAGGCCAATGCCGCCGCGGGGGATGCCGAGCTCATTGCCGCCGAGGCGATGTTGCACAAGGTGGACGATGACGAGGTGCACCTCGTGCGCCTCCTGGGCCGGCTGGGCGAATTGACGGCGCAGATTCAGGCCAACAATGTGCGCGTGGCGGGATTGCAGGCGATCGAGCCGCGAACCAAAGCGACGCTGGCCGCCATCGACAAGACCACCGCCGCGGCCACCACCGGCGCCCAGGGCGGCAACTGGATCGCCGGTGAATCCGGAGCCATTCCCGCACTCGATCCAATGCGGAAAAAAATCGCCGATCTCACCGCGAAGATCGCGGCGCTCACGTCGGCCAACAAGGCCATCGCCACACAGCGGCAAGACGCCCTGCAGCAAGCCGAAACGCTGGAACGGCAATCGGAGCAGGAAAAGCTGCTGAAATCCGCCGACACCTACGCAAAGTCCGCCGCCCAGCGCAAGATCGCGGCCGATCTGGTCACCAAAACCGCCGACAACAATTCAAAGAGCGATGCCCTCAACCGCGAGCTCGAATTGGCACAAGGTGAAGAAACGCAGCTTCAGGCCGCGCTCAAAAAATTCAAGGCGGAAACGGATCAGGTCAATGGCGGCTGGGCGGCGGTGCAACGGCGGATCGTGGAAATCAATGCTGGATCCAAGGCCATCCTCGAAGGCGGCGGCGACGCCGCGTCATCGGCCCCCGACGCCACGCCGGCCAATGCCTCCGCCGGCAGCGCAACCGCCGTGCCGCGAAATGGGGCTGCGGCGTCGGCCGCGCATAAAATTCCCGTCAGCGAGTTTGCCCAGGTGACATCGATCGCGGACGCCGGCAACCGCATTGAGGCCGTCGGCAAGGATTTGGCGAAACATCGCGATTCGGCGATCGCACATTTGGACAAGGCGCAAGGCTATTACTCGGCTGCCGCGAAGTTCAGCAGCCAGGTGATGAACCAATACAGCAAGATCGCCAACTCTCCTGACGCCCGTCAATCATCACAGCATTTTGCGTGGGACTGGATGGTGCAACTACACGGGCCATCGGATACGAATCTGGATCGGGCCCTGGTCGAGCAGCGCAAGGCCGCGCTATACGCCGACCAGGCCTACTTCACCGGATCGCGCCTGGCCAGCGCCAAGACGCTGGCCGCAGTCCTACCGGCGGCCGGTCTTGCGGTGCCGAAAAATCTCGAGGCCGGCGAGCTCGATCCCCAGCAAACCAAGGCGCGGGAGAACGCCAATGCCTCGTTTCTGGCCGCCGAGAAATACCTGAAAGACACGATCGACCTGCGCGGCGGTCCGGTGGCCCTCGCCCTGGGCCAGTCCGCGAGCATCGCGATGATGGTCGAGCAATATGCAAGGTATTCATTCGCAAAATCGATCGGGCAGACGACCGAAGCCGGCAATTATCTCCGTGCGTCCAAGGATTTGGTCAGCGAGTTGACGCAACAGAAAGTGGCGCTGCCGGGGCCGCTGCCGCCGGAAATTGCCGCGCCGCTGCCGACAGGAGCGCCGGGGGCGGGGCCGGCTTCGCGGCCGGCGCTTTTCTCTCCGGTTCCCGGGGCGCCGATTACCGGGCCAGCCGCGCCGACAAGTGGGACAGGGACCGGCGCAGCCCCGGAGTCACAACCCGCGGCGCCAACGGGTGCGCCCACTGGCGCTCCGACGGGGGCGCCGTGAGAGTGCGATGGATGCTCCCGATGGGCCATGAAGCGGGACCAATGGTGGAGTTAGGGGGGTGGCGAGCATGGTCACTAAAGTGACCACGCCCGGCGAAGGGAGCTTGGGAATCGCGTAAGATTTCATCGAATCGCAGACCACTGGAGCTCATGGGACGAAGCTGGTTATCGTATCACGGGCGTCTCGCCCGTGCCGATGGCGCGGTAGTCGAGGAATTGCACGCATCACATGCACATTGATTCATGGAATCGCAGCGCCGGCCCAATGATCTGCTAGCCGCGGCCGCGGTGTTGATCATCGCACTGGCCTGCGCGGTGGCGCTGTTTGTTTTGGTGCATCACCCGGCTTCCTCGCAGGCTTTGCCCGAACCGACAGCCTCCCCGAAAGCAGGCCCTTTGGTCATTTCGCGCGGGGGCGTTTATCATGGCACATGGGTCAGCGGCGATCCCGATATTCCCGCGGTTCTTGTGAAAACAACCGAGCCGGTCACGCTTGAGGGTTGTACGCTTCGCGGGCGCGGCGATTTGATTGCCACCGGCGTGGATCATGCCAACATCACCATCCGCAACACACGCGGCACGGGAGTGAATCCCGGCGTCGCCGGCCGTACGCCGGGCCGGTTTTTCACCGGGGAATCGTGCGATGCCGTCGTCATCGAAAACAACGACCTGACGCATACCGCCGGCATCTATTTCCTGTCCTACGGCGGCGACTTTAAGCCGCCGCACACGTTCAAGGTTCTCCGCAATCGCGCCCGCAACATGGATGGCCGCAAGAGCGACGGGCACGGCGGCTGGCTCGATTTCAACACCCGTACGCCGCGCGCCGGAGGGCCGGCGGAAAATGGGTTTGTCGAGGTGCAGTTCGTCGCGCTTGACAAAGTCCGCCATGTGCCGGGCATTGAAATCGCCTGGAACGAAGTGATCAACGATCCGGGCGAAAGCCGGGTCGAGGACAACATCAACATCTATCTAAGCAGCGGCACCGTCAAAAACCCAATCCAAATTCACGACAACTTCATCCGCGGCGCGTACACGATTGATCCCGCGAAATCAGACATCCACGACAGCCGCTTCGACTACGACTGGCAATTCTCCGGCGGCGGCATCCTCCTGGGCGACGGCAACCCCGACTCGCCGGAAAACGCTCCCGCGTTTGTCGAGGCGTATGACAATCAGGTCATCGACACGAGCAATTACGGCATCGCCATTGAAGTAGGGCATGATTCGGTTTTTCACGACAACCGAATTCTCTCCGCGGGCCTCTTGCCCGATGGCCGGCCGATCGCGGCACAAAACGTCGGCGCCGGAATCTGGGACGGGCATCACGGCGCCGATCGCTCGCCGCCCACGTTCTTCAACAATTCCGGGCGCGGCAATATCATCGGCTGGGTGAAGGGGAAAGGCCGCAACGACTGGTGGACGCCGGACGCAAAAGCATGGAAGGCAAACAGGCGCTGGCCCGGCCAGGTGACGCCAGAGGCGCAGGAAGCTGAGTGGGTGAGGTGGAATGAGAAAGTGCGGAAGCGCCGGCTTGTGCTGGGATCCCGACCCGAATAAGGGCAAAATCCGAAATCCGAAACTCGAAATCCGAAACAATTCCAAACGAAGAAAGCAGAAAACGGTAAGCAGATTGCAACCAATGATTTATTGTGGCACGGGCGGCTCGCCCGTGTTCTTGGCGCTGGCAGACACGGGCGAGCCGCCCGTGCCACTTATTTGCAATCGATCAATCGCATTCCTCTACATGCGCGACTTAATCGTAAGCGCCTCAGTGCTCTCCGTGACTCCGTGGTGATTCTTCTTCTCCTGGACGAGAATATGCCTGAAACTATTCCCCATCGCATAGCCCGGCTTCGCGAGGAGCTGAATCGGCACAGCTATCTCTACTACACGCTGGCCAAGCCGGAAATTTCCGATCAGCAGTTTGATCGGCTCATGCACGAATTGCAGGAGTTGGAGGAGAAGCATCCGTATCTCAAGACGGCCGATTCGCCGACGGTGCGCGTCGGCGGAGAGCCGATCGAGGGGTTCAAATCGGTGGCGCATGCCGTCCCGATGATGAGCATCGACAACACGTATAACGAGGCCGACGTTCGCGCCTTCGATGAGCGCGTCCGCAAGAATCTCGGCGGCCAAAGCGTCTGCTATGTGCTTGAGCCCAAGGTGGACGGCGTGGCCTCTTCGCTGCGCTACGAAAACGGCGTGCTGGTACTAGCCGCCACGCGCGGCGATGGGCGCACCGGCGACGACATCACCGCCCAGGCCCGCACCATCAACTCAATCCCCCTGCGGCTTCATGACGGCAAGAATCTCCCCAAAGTGCTGGAGGTGCGCGGCGAAATTTACATGAATACCGCCGACTTCCAGCGCATCAATGCCGGCCGTGAGAAGGCCGGCGAGGACATTTACAAGAATCCGCGCAACCTCACCACCGGCACGCTCAAACAGCTTGATCCAAAAATCACCGCCCAGCGCCGGCTCCGTTTTGTTTCGCACGGCCTGGGGCAGGTCGAGCCGCTGCCGACGCAAAGCTATTGGGAATGGATCGGGCTTCTAAAGTCCTGGCGGCTGCCAATCACCGATCACACCACCCATGCCAAAGACATCGAGGAAGTTTTGCGAACGATCAAAGCGTTCGAGGCGGTTCGCGGCAAGCTGCCATTTCAAACAGATGGCATGGTGATGAAGGTGGATGATTTCCGCCAGCGCGAGGCGCTGGGCGTCACCAGCAAATCGCCGCGCTGGGTGATCGCCTTTAAGTATGCCGCCGAGCAGGTGCAGACGGTATTGCGGGAGGTGGATTGGCAGGTGGGCAAGGGGGGCACGCTGACGCCGGTGGCGCGGCTCGACCCCGTTTTCGTCGCCGGCACCACCGTCTCCAACGCCACGCTTCACAACATCGAGCAGATTCGCAAGCTCGATCTGCATCTGGGCGATACGATCGTTTTGGAAAAAGCCGGCGAGGTGATTCCCTATGTGCGCCAGGCCGTGCCCGAGAAGCGGCCCAAGTCGGCCAAGGCGATCGAGCCACCGACCAAATGTCCATCGTGTAATGCGAAAGTGGAGAAAGAAGTGGATACGCCCTACGTTCGCTGCATCAATCCCGATTGCCCGGCACAGTTTTGGGAACGACTCAAATGGTTTTGCGGACGCCGGCAGATGGACATGGAAAACATCGGGGAAAAACTGGTCGATCAACTGGTGGACAAGGGGCTGGTGAAGACCTTCGCCGACCTGTACCGCCTGACGAAAGAAAAGCTTCTGGAACTGGAGCGCATGGGCGAGAAGAGCGCACGGAATATCCTGGCGGCGGTCGAGGGCAGCCGGGAGTGCGGCTTGGATCGCCTGCTGGGCGGCCTTGGCATCCGCCACGTCGGCAACCGCGTCGCCTACATCCTTGCTGGGAACTTCGGCTCATTGGATGCCCTGGCCGATGCATCCCAGGAGCAACTGGGGCAGGTGATGGAAATTGGCCCGGTGATCGCGGAGTCGGTGTACGATTTCTTTCATAACAAAGCCGGGCAGCACGTCATCGCGGAGCTGAAGAAGGTCGGTATCGATCCGCGGATGGAAGTACGTAAGTCGGACGGCGCCGCGGGCGCGACGGAAAGCGCGCCGTTCGCGGGGCAGACGATCGTCGTCACGGGAACGCTGCCAACCCTGGGCCGCACGGAGGCTGAGGAATTGATCGTGAAGCTCGGGGGAAAAGCCGCCGGCTCCGTGAGCAAGAAAACGACGTTCGTCGTTGCCGGGGAATCTGCCGGGAGCAAGCTGGATAAGGCCAAGGAATTGGGCGTGGCGGTGATCGATGAAGCGGAATTTTTGCGCCGGACGGGGGGAAAAGAGGAATGACCGCGGAGGCGCGGAGACGCAGAGAAGAGAAGAAGGAGAAAAAAGGGGTTGTCAGGGTTGTTCGTTCAGAAAAAGAAAGTGTGAGAGTGTTTATCGTATCACGGGCGTCTCGCCCGTGCCGGCCAATAACGGATATGCGAGGCGCGACTTTTCTAGATTCCGCGCCGGACGCACCGGCGGGACGTCCGTGATACGATAGGCGTCCCATCTTTCTTTCTCTGCGTCTCTGCGCCTTGTATGTTCAAAAAACCAAAAAACGGTTCTACTGCTCGTCGTCGTGCCTGCGTGGCGACGAGCCTCGCTCAGAGTCATGCGGACACGGCAGTCGGCCCACGACCGATCGCGCCTCGGACCGCAACGTCCGTCGC
>DASRLH010000383.1:0-8923 GCA_035648595.1 Tepidisphaeraceae bacterium | reverse complement strand
AATCCCAAAATGCTCGGGACCCACCTTCTGAACCCGCGGGTGAATGATCCCGCGCGGCTTCTGCAAAACATCCGGCCGCCGATTGCGGCCACGCTTGCGTGCGATCGTTGCAGCCATAGGGCTACCTCCATAAGAAAGACCGGGAACAGCATCCGATTCTCTCAGGAGGCAGTCTGGAAGGTTCGAAATTCTGTTTTTTTATTCGAAACCTATATACCAGGGGTCGGAAGCCATTTCCGTTGGATCTTGTCAGATTTCCGCGTGTTAGCCTTGGAAATCAGCATCCTTGAAGCAGTTGGCTAAGGAACGGCTTTTGACCCGTTTTCTTCCCGCCCCGTTTTCTTCCCGCCGGTTTTCTTCCCAGGTCAAGGTGCTCAGCAAGTTGTTGAGAGCGTCGGGACATACCGTGACGACGGCGGGCACTGTCGCCGCCGCCTTGGCCCTGGCGGCCCACGCCGCGATCGAGCATGTGAAAGATCATCCCGGCAGGAGCCTTGCGGGCGGTACGCGGCATGAGGGGAGGACGGCTACCTGAAACCCGAAATGAAAAATGCGCACCCCTCCCGTTTTACGCATTTACGCTGGGTCGTACGGTGCGTGCATTCTCTGAAGCAGCCTGTTGGAGTGCTTTCTCGGCGGCAATGAATGCCTGCACACTCACTGCAAATAGCTTTGACCGATCAAGACCCTTCGAAGCAGCGAATGCCTCCACGAGCGCCAACACGTTGGGATCAAGCGAAATGAGAACTCGCTTCGCGCGTTCACTGGCGGGCTTTCGGGGTCTGCCACGGCCACGCCTGGCAATTTCCCAAAGTGCCTGGGAACGCTTCGACAGGGGGCGAGTCTCGTCAAAATCGATACCTCGCTTCCACTTCTCGGCTTCGGCGTCCCGTTCCTCTGGCGTCATCTTTAGGAAATCTTTATGGCTCATCATTGGCTCCTGATCCTGCGGTACTGCCCAAGTTGCTTCGCTTTCATCGGCATTGCGTGGCAGATGTAGATTGAAACGGTGGCGGGTCTCCACCGATCTCGCGAGGGAAGGGGGTCTGAGCATGCTCGATGACGTACGTCGCATCCGTCGCATTGCAGCCATGTTTCTTGACGTGCTCTTTGTTCCAGTCGTCCCAAGCGAACACAAAGACCATCAATTTATCGTATATAGTAAAAATCGGTCGGTCAACCGGAACCGATGCCGCCTGTCGGTAAGATGACTCAAAGTGAAAAACGTGTTTAGAGCTTTGAAGAACGCCCTGCGCCGGACTGGTAAACCCGCAGACAACTGCGCTCGCAAGCCGGACTTAATAGAAAGGGTTCAAGCCATCATAGCGTCCGCGAAGGATAATCCTGCGAAGGATAATTCGCCTGATTTCGGGCCGACCGCCTGCGAAGCGTGCGGCGGCGTCAATTTCATCCCCGTTGACACAAAAATCGGTCATGCGATTCTGGAGGACGGCAATCGAGAGTATTGGCTAACGGCTACGGGCAAATGCGCTGGTTGCGGCGCGGTATATATCGCAGATGGTGAAATGCGGGGCACCGATACATTCAAGGATAAATGGCGCCGAGTGACTCCGAAATGAGGGCGCTGTCCGCGCCTTCGGGCCGCTTGCAATCTATTTCCTCATCTCCCCAAAGGCCCCCACCCTCGGCAACGGCCCGACCAGCGGCCGTGCATATAACTTAAACGCCTCGGAAATATCATTGCCGTTCACGATGTAGGACGGGATGGGGATGGCCGGGGCGGAAAGAGGAGCCCGCCGCCTTAACAAGCTGCGCCCCCGTTTCCGTTTCCCGGGCAGTTGGGAAAACTCGAAGACGCGCTGGCCGAACTGCGGCAGGCGATCCATTACGGCGGCGATCTGCCGGAGCTCCATAACAACCTGGGAGTCACGCTCGAAAAGCTCGACCGCCTCACCGAGGCGGCGGCGGCGTATCGCCGAGCGATCGCGCTGCGCCGCGATTATCCCGAAGCCCACTGCAACCTGGGCAACACCCTTCGCAAGGCCGGAAAGATAGACCGGGCGGCCGCCGCGTACCGGCTCGCCCTTGCGCTGCGGCCTACCTATGCAAAGGCGTATGATGGCCTGGCCGGGGCGGCGGTGGAGATGGGCGACGCCGATGAGGCGATCGCCTGCTTCCGCCGAATGATCGAGCTCGATCCGCAAAGCCCGGGAGCGCGCAGCGCGCTGCTGTATACGCTGCATTACTGTGCCGATCAGGATGCGCACTCACTTTTCGCGGAGCATCGGGAATGGGACATTCGATTCGGCGGAGCGCGGCGGGTCGACGAAGGGCCAGTCCGTTCGGGGGACAGGAATGTCCCCGCTCATGGACTGGCGGCAGACAGGAATGTCTGCCCCACCGAGGCGGTGCCACGAAACCACCAACCCGCCCGGCTGCGGGTCGGCTATGTTTCTCCGGATTTCAGGGATCACACGATTCCACGATTCATCTCGGCGGCGCTTGAGCACCACGACCGGGCGGGGTTCGAGATGTTCTGTTATTCGGATGTGGAACGACCGGACGATACCACACGCCGGCTGCGCGGGTGGGCGGATACGTGGCGGGAGATTCGCGGGCTGGACGATGCGGCAGTCGAGGCGATCATCCGCGCGGACGAGATCGACATACTCGTCGACCTTCGCGGGCACGGCGCCAACAATCGCCTCACGCTCTTCGCGCGCAAGCCGGCGCCGATTCAGGTGAGCATGGTCGGGTATTTCAACACCACCGGATTGTCCGCGATGGATTATCGGATCACGGATGCTCACATGGACCCGCCGGGGATGACCGAGGCCCTGCATGTCGAGCAGCTTGCACGGATGCCATACTCCTGTTGGTGTTACACTCCCGATGTCGACGCGCCCGACGTTACCGAGCCTCCTTCGGCGCGTAACGGGTTCGTGACGTTTGGATCGTTGAACAAGATCGTGAAGGTATCCGAGCCGTGCGCGCGGCTTTGGGCGCGGGTGCTTGAGGCGGTTCCCAATTCACGACTACTCCTGACCGCGGCGCAGACGGAAGATGGCGCGGCAGAACATGGGCAGGCTGCCCATGCCACCACAGATCGACGGGCCCAGCCAGCCGCGACGGATTGCGCAACGATCCACGAGCGGCTGGCGCGCCTGGGCCTGCCGATGGATCGCGTGACCCTCCTCGGCAAGACCCGCTCGCGGCGGGAGTATCTCGAACGCTTCGCCGGCATCGACATCGCCCTGGACACCTTCCCGTTCTGCGGCATCACCACGACGTGCGACGGCCTGTGGATGGGCGTGCCGGCGGTGAGCCTGGTGGGAGACACCAGCGTATCGCGAGCCGGGAAAAGCATTCTGCACGCCGCCAACCTCCCCGAGCTTGCCGCCGGCACGGCGGACGAATTCGTGCAAATCGCATCCGATTTGGCGCGCGACGGAGCGCGTCTCCGCGAGTTGCGCATGAACATGCGAGCGCGATTGCTCGCGTCGCCGCTCCTGGACCATCGCGGCTTTGCCGCCAATCTTGAGTCGGCGTACCGGGGGATGTGGCGGACGTGGCGCGGCCGCGAAAACAACTAACGGGTGGCGGGCCCTAGAATACGCCAGCATGTGCGGCTTCGCGGGCGTTATCAGCTGGGACCAACGGTATCGCGTCTCGCGCGAAGCGCTGGCGGCGATGTCCGCGCGCATCGCCCATCGCGGCCCCGATGGCCAGGGCATTTACTTCTCGCCCGATGCCCCCATCACCCCTGCATGCCCGCAGGTTGCCCTGGCTCATCGCAGGCTCGCCATTCTCGATCCCGATCCGCGCGCCGATCAACCTTTTGCCGATGCCGCCGGGCGATGGCTGGTTTTCAACGGCGAAATCTACAACTTCCGCGCGCTGCGCGCGGAGTTGTCGAAGCTGAATCCCAATTACCCATGGCGCACCGACGGCGACACGGAAGTGCTCCTGGCGGCATACGGCCAATGGGGCGAAAACTGCGTCGAGCATTTCAACGGCATGTTCGCCTTCGCAATCTGGGACGCGCCCGCGCAATCGCTGTTTTTGGCGCGGGATCGGATGGGGCAAAAGCCGCTGTATGTCGCGTACCTCACGCGCGAGGGCCTTCCGGCGGCAACGCTGGATTCCCACGATGCGCCTGCGGCGCCGGCGGTGGTGGCTTTCGCCAGCGAAATCTCCGCCTTGCGCGCGCTGGATTGGGTGGATGCGACGCTCGATGTGCCGCAATTGGCGCTTTATTTGTCGGTCGGTTATCTGGCCGATGGGAGCATTTATAGAGGCGTGCGCAGCTTGCGGCCCGCGGGGCGATTGCAGATTCGCTCATGCCAAAGCGGGTACTACAACCAGTCGTACTATTTTGCGGCTGGGCCGGAGGGCGCGTCGCTGACTGATAGCGACGCGGTATCCGAGACGCGCCGGCTGTTGACAACCGCCGTGCGCCGCCAGCTTGTTTCCGATGTTCCATTGGGATGTTTCCTTTCGGGCGGCATCGACAGTTCCATCATCGCCGCCGCGATGCGCGAAGCGGGCGGGCAGGTGCATACGTTCTCGATCGCCTTTGATGATGTTCGGTACGATGAGAGCAAATATGCCCGCGCGGTCGCCAGGCATCTGGGGACGAAGCACGAGGTGTTTCGGGTAACGCCGCGCGTCGCCGATGATCTGCCAAGATTGGCCGAGGTCTTTGGCGAACCTTTCGCCGATTCCTCGGCCATCCCGACCCATTACCTTGCCCGCGAGACGCGACGGCATGTGAAAGTGGCGCTCAGCGGCGACGGGGGGGACGAATTGTTCGGCGGCTATGACCGATACCGCGCGATGGCCCTGGGCGAAAGAATCCGGCGGCTGCCGCCGCCCGTGCGCCGGCTCATCACCTCACGCTTGTTGCAGGGCATTCCCGCCACCCATCCAAAGTCGATGATTGCCCGCCTGAAGCGATTTACCCGATCCCTGCATGAGCCTCCGGACCGTCGGTATGCCGGCTACATGCGGATATTCGATGGGTCCACGATCGATGCACTATTGCGCCCCGGTCTGCGCGATCGCAGTGGGAATGGGGATTTTCTCGAAGAATGGTATGACATCTTTCTTCATCGGATGGATGAAGTTCGTGCCGCGCTTTCTGTGGACCGCCTCAGCTATCTTCCCTACGACTTGCTGGCAAAAGTAGATCGTGCCTCCATGCTCCACGCCCTGGAGGTTCGCAGCCCGTTCATGGATCACGAACTGGTGCAATTCGCCGCGGGCCTCACCACCGAGCAGCTTCTCAAGGGCGGCCCCAAGCGCATGCTCCGCGCGGCGTTTGCCGAGGACCTGCCGGCCTGGGTCTTCAAACGCCGGAAGATGGGCTTTGCCGTGCCGATTGGCGACTGGCTGCGCGGCGAATTGCGGACGATGCTCCGCGATCACCTTTTTGCGGCCAACTCTTTCGCATCGCAACACTTCAACCGAGCCGTCGTTGAGCGGCTCGTTGAGGAGCATGAAACCTTCCGCCGCGATCATTCACAACGGCTTTATGCGCTGCTCATGCTGGAATTGTGGTGGCGCGGACAACGCGCATCCTGACCGCCCAAAAAAAGGCATTCACCACGGAGACACAGAGAGCACGGAGAAAAATCATAAAATTGGGTGATTGCCGTGCGCCCTTGATGCGCCTTTGTTCGTTGCTCCGTGGCCTGAGCGGCTCAGCGGGAACGGAAGGCGTATCAGTCGGTTCCCACAATTGGCCGGCGCCAAAGGGAAGCGGTTTTGCAACGCCAGGCCCGCGAGATGATCGCTCCATCGTTCGTTTTCGTAGGGTTCGCTTTAGCGGCCGCGGTTTGGCAATGCCGCGCCGAGGGCCGCGTTCGCTGAAGCGAACCCTACGAATGCGCGAAGCCACTTTCTCCAGAATTGTTACTCATTCCCATTCGTGGCTGACTTCTTTCTCGTCTCATGGCATCTGAAGCGTGATGTCTTTGTGGCATTGCGTCCGCGCGGTGAATCATCCGTGCCTAAAACGGCGTTGATCCGTCGGCGCCGTCCTCGGCATCCTTCGCGTCGCCCTCCTCCGTCGCACCTTCCGCGCCCAACCCGTCGGCTGTCGCATCCTCCACAACCCCCGCGCCGCGTTGCCCTTCGGCAATCGGCGGTTCAGTCCGGCCGCCTTCCGGCGTCTTTGGCGTTTCATCGGCGTCCACCTTGGCCATCGCTACCAGCCGGTCGCCGTCGTCGAGTCGGATGAGGCGCACGCCCTGGGCGTTGCGGCCGGTCTCGCGGATTTCGCTGACGCGGGTGCGGATCAGGATGCCCTTTTCGGTGATGAGCATGAGCTCATCCTCGTCGCAGACGGCTTTCATGCCGACCACGTCGCCGTTGCGTTCGGAGGTTCCGATGTTGATCACGCCGCTGCCGCCGCGGGATTGCAGGCGGTATTCATCGACCGCAGTTCGCTTGCCGTAGCCTTGGCGGCAGGCGGTGAGGATCATGCAGACCTTGCCCGCGTCTCCCTGGGGAACGACGACCATGCTCACGACCACATCCCCTTCGCGCTTAAAGCGGATGCCCGTAACGCCGCCGGCCGGGCGGCCCATGGCGCGCACGTCGGTTTCGTTGAAACGGATCGCCAGGCCCTGTTTGGTGCCCAGCAGGATTTGGTCATTGCCGCCGGTGATTTCGACGGCGATCAGTTCATCCCCCTCCTCCAGGCCGATGGCGATGATGCCGTTGGTGCGGATGTTGCCGTAGGCGCTGAGCGCGGTCTTCTTCACCACGCCCCTGGCGGTGGCGAAGAGCAGGAATTGCTCTCCTTGAGTGAAGTCCTTCACCGCCAGCACGTTGGTGGCCTTCTCGTCTTTCTGGAACGACAGCAAATTAGCGATAGACCGTCCCTGGCTGGTGCGGCTCATCTCCGGCACGTCAAACACCCGCCGCTCGTATACGCGCCCCTGATTGGTGAAAAACAGCAGGTAATCGTGCGTGTTGGCGACGAACAGGTGCTCGACGAAATCGCCCTCCTTGCTTTCGGTTCCCTTGATTCCGCGCCCGCCGCGCCCCTGGCTGCGGTAGGTGTCGGTTTTGAGGCGCTTGACGTAGCCGCCGTGGCTGACCGTCACGACGACTTCCTCCTTGGCGATCAGGTCCTCCATGCTCACGTCGGTGACAGAGCCGGTAATTTCCGTGCGGCGATCATCCCCATACTTCTCGCGCATCTCGAAGATGTCCTCGCGGATGATGTCCATGAGGTAATCCATGTCGCCAAGTATCCGCTCGTACTCCTCGATTTCCTCGGAAACCTCCTTGTATTCGTTGACCAGCTTGTCGATCTCGAGGCCGACGAGTTGGATGAGCTGCAACCGTCCGATGGCCTCGGCCTGCGCCCGCGAAACACGGAACGGCAGCACGATCTCGCCGGGCTCCACCGCGAAGATCTCCGGATGCCGAAGCGTGATGCGCTGCGGCAATTTCTCGGCCAACTGGCTCTTGGGATCGATGCGGAATCCCTGCGCCATCAATTTCTCGATCGCCTCATCCCGCGTCTTGCTGCTGCGAATCAGCCGGATCACCTCGTCGATGTCGCAGACGGCGAAGATCAGGCCTTCGAGAATATGCTCGCGCTGCTGAGCCTTGCGCAGCAAAAACTTGGTCCGCCGGGTGATGACTTCGCGGCGGTGCTCGATGAAATGCTGGATCAACTCCTTGATCCCCATCGTGCGCGGCTGGCGGTTCACCAGCGCGATGTTGATCATCGGCACCGTGATCTGGCAGGGCGTGTATTGGTAAAGCTGGTTGATGACCACGTTCGGGTCGGCATCCCGTTTCAGATCCACCACGATCCGCACCGCATGCTGCCGGCCCGATTCATCGTTGATCGCCGACACTTCCTTGAACTGGTCCTTCTTCACCCAGTCGGCGACCGCTTCCAGAATGGATCGCCGGATCACGCCATACGGAATCTCATCGACGACGACGGTCGTCCTGCCGTTCTTCTGCTCCTCGGTATGAATCTTGGCCCGCAGCGTGATCCGGCCCCGGCCATTTTTGTATCCCTCGATGATCCCGTCGCGCCCGCAGATAATGCCGCCGGT
Source organism: Tepidisphaeraceae bacterium (assembly GCA_035648595.1). Taxonomy (GTDB): domain Bacteria; phylum Planctomycetota; class Phycisphaerae; order Tepidisphaerales; family Tepidisphaeraceae; genus RYN-428. Next base: position 878 of record DASRLH010000383.1, on the reverse strand, counting down.
CGGAAAATCCGGCCCCGGAACGATCTCCAGCAATTCCGGCAGCGTGACCTCCGGCTTTTCCATCACCTTGATGATCGCGTCGCAAATCTCGCGCAGATTGTGCGGCAGCAGGTTGCACGCCATGCCCACGGCAATTCCCGTCGAACCATTCACCAGCAGATTCGGAAACTTGCTGGGCAGCACGGTCGGCTCCATGAGCCGCTCATCGTAGTTGGGCTGATAATCGACGGTGTCGAGGTTGAGGTCGAGCATCATTTCCTGCTCGACGTGGGTCGGCCGCGCCTCGGTGTATCGCATGGCGGCGGGCGGATCGCCATCGGTCGATCCAAAATTCCCCTGCCCGTCGATCAGCGGATACCGCAGAGCCCACGGCTGCGCCAGGCGCACGAGGGTGGGGTAGACGATGGATTCGCCGTGCGGGTGATAGTCGCCGGAGGTGTTGCCGGCGATCTTGGCGCATTTCAGATGCTTGCCGGCGGGGCGGAGGTTCAGGTCGTTCATCGAGACCAGAATCCGCCGCTGCGACGGCTTAAGCCCATCGCGGACATCGGGCAACGCCCGGTCCATGATCGTGCTCATCGCATACGTCAGATACGACTCGGCCAGCTCGTGCTCGATCTGAAGGTCATCAATCCGCTCGGGCATTGGAGCGGGGGGGGGTGTCATCTCAGCCATAATTTTCCTGCGAAATCAACAAAAACTTTTGGGGCGATCCATCCTCTGTTGCGCCGGCCAGAGTGCTCTCCACCCGCAGTGCTTCGGCGGACCTAATCTCGCTCTCCCGGTCCGTCGGCGGACTTCATCCCCCCTCCCCCGGTAATCCGGGGGAGGGCCGGGGTGGGGGCGTTGGGTTGGACACCGTGCGCCCCAATCCAAAA
>DASRLH010000382.1:0-9822 GCA_035648595.1 Tepidisphaeraceae bacterium | reverse complement strand
GTGCCGCAAGGTGATCGCGGCCAAGCTCTCGGGAGATCACAACATCGAGATCTGGGGCGACGGCAGGCAAACCCGCTCGTTCATGTACATCACCGATTGCCTCAAGGGCATCTACATGATCACCGACAGCGACACCTGGCACGATCCGATCAATTTGGGCTCCGCCGAGGGCGTGAGCATCAATCAACTGGTGGACATCGTGGAGGACATCGCCGGGATCAAACTCAAGCGATCGTATAACCTGGACGCGCCCAAGGGCGTGAATGGCCGCAACAGCGACAACACGCTAATCAAAAAAGTGTTCGGCTGGGAGCCCAACACCAAACTCCGCGACGGCATGGAAAAAACCTACCGCTGGATTTACGATCAGATGGCCGGCCGCTTTAAGGGGTCGTGATCGGCGCGTCGCGTTGCAATTTGATCCCCGGCGTCTCGCATACGCGGCCGCCGTGGCCACTCCAAAAAACATGGTCCTCTATAATAAGGCCAGAAAGTTTACATTTTTGTCTGGAAGTTCGGTTTGGACAGAAGGTTATGGCCGCCCACCCCCCCGGACGGAATTTGAGGCGAAAGAAAGCATGTCGCAACGATGGGATCCGATGCACAAGATGGGGGAATGATCGTCGGCGGCATCGTTTCCGCGACGTGCACGCTACGCGCCAAGGCGGTGAGCGGCATCAGTTGGGTTGGCCTGCGAAGCATAGCGGCTAGTGCATTGTCACGCAATGATTTTGGGGTAAATCACTAGAGTTTTACCCGCATTTGGAAGCATGACAATGCACTAGACTGTCAGGCATAGACTGTTAATCTGCGCTACTGCCCGCGAATCCGGGAGGCGCCGGGCAACTGGATTTCCGATCATTATGTGCAGGAATAAAAATGCGGATTGAAAATTGCCCCGGATGTGGAAATGGCGAATACCTGATTAAAGGCCATCCCGCGCGCAATGTTCGGGCGGTTGCTGCCGGGGTCACCTACCGCCAGCCGGACTATGTCGCGAAGGTTTGCAAGCAATGTGGCCTGTATTACAAATCGCACATACTGGATTGGGCCCAGCTGAAGCGCTACTACGAAACGCTCGACGCGCAAAAATGGGATAGTCCGGGGCTCTACCCGACTGAGGTAGAGGCATTGCGCGTGCTCTGGGCGTTGCCGCCTCAAAGCCGTATTCTCGACTATGGGTGCAGCACGGGGCGTTTGTTGTCACGTCTGGCCGCAACCCACCGGTGTTTTGGGATTGAGATCAATTCAGAGGCGGCCGCGATTGCCGCGGGAAAGGGAATTACGATTTTAACGGAAGCCGAACTGGACGTTCCGGTGCCCATGACTTTTGACGCGATCGTCCTGTCGGACGTTTTCGAGCACCTGCCGCGACCGACGGAGACATTGAGCGGGTTGTATAGCCATCTGGCGCCGGGGGGCATCCTGATGATCACCACCGGCAACGCCGACGCCCCGGTTTGCCGGAACGACATTGCAAATTTTTGGTATCTGCGCAACGTCGAGCATCTGGCGATGATGAGCCGGCGGTATGCCGACTATCTGGCGGGAAGGCTGGGGGCAAAAATTATTCACTGGCGGCCGGCTTGTCACTACGATCCGACGTCCGCCCAGCGGCTGCGTGAATCGATCAGATTCTTCGCATATTACACGTTGCGCAATGAACCCACCGGCCTCGGACCGGCGCTGCTTGCAGCGGCTTCCCGTTTTGCGGAGCGTGATTGGGCCGATCCTCCCACGCACGCCTGGTCGGCGGATCATGTTGTGGCCGTATTTAAGCGTTAACGGCGTTAAATCTGCGAGCCTTCCGCCGGACGCAGGAAATGGTCGATGACTTTGGAGACGTTGTCCTTGTAAGAGGAATTGCCGGATAATTTCTTCCATCCCGGATCATTGAAGAAGGCATTCCATTGTTTGTCGGTGTCGGCGGGGTTTTCGTGGACGATCATGTAGGTGAGTTGCGGCATTCCCTCGCCGACGATCGCGCCGCCGAAGAAAATGCCCGGCATGCCGGCGCGGCCGAAAATCTGGAACTCGCCCTTGTTGAACATCCCCAGCTTGTTTTGCGCCCGTTCGGCGTTGTGGCTTTCGTAGGTGCGCAATTCAAACAGCCGCGTTTCGGCTTTCGTGGGCGCCGCGATTTTGGGCGTGCCCTCCATCGCCAGCAAAAGCGTGCTGTCGTAGCGGAGGTAGGCGGGGTCGGATTTTGGGCCGCGCAGAATGGCATGGCCTGCTTTCTGAAATTCCTGATCGTCGGCAAGCCGATCCGAAAGCGTAACGACCGACTCCATCGAATTGTGCGGCAGCACCATCCAAAGGTTGGCCGGGTCAGCCGAAAGATGCAGCTTCGGGTTGTCTTTTGCCAGCAGCTTGAACGCGCCCACCGGCTCAATCCCCGCCCGGTTAAACGCGGGAATTGCCGCCGCTTTCAAAAACTGCTCATATGCCATCTGCTTTTCCGGAGAAGCGAAGTGGTAAGTCCGCAGCTCGAAAAACTGCCGGCCCGACGCCGGCTTCTCCTGCGCGAATGAAACTTTTGAACTGGCGATTCCCAGGGCGGCGGCCGCCGAGGCGGCGAGAAAATCCCTACGTTGCATGGATGGTTCCCTTGTTACAATTCCAGTTTCTTCCAAACCGCGTGCCGGCACACGGCCAGACGTGGCACAGAAACTACCGCGCGGCAAAGCGAGCCGTTGTCCTCGATATCAACCCTTCATCGCGCCGGTTGCCAGCCCGGCAACAAAATCGCGCTGCAGAAGCTGACAAGGTGACGTGAATGCCGACGGCGTCGTCTCATCCGCGGACGCGGCCCTGTGCGCCGCTGATCATGATGGCAGGCGCGGCGACCTGGTTGATGCCGCGCCCCGTGGGAGGGCGTAAGATTGGATGATCGCGGAATCGCGCACGCTCATCCCGCGGCTTGCGAAAGGATTGGAGAATGCGATTACTTTCATGGCTGATCTTCGCCGCCGGGCTGGCGTGCCTGGCGCTGGGAATCTGGGGCTGTTTCAGCGCGCGCGGGCAGGACTATTTCGACCAGCGCCGCTTTGCCCTGCCGGCGACGGCGCTGTGTGCCGCGCCGGTGTTCTTGTTCATGGCGTGGCTCATCTCCCTGGTGCGGCGCGGACGCATGCGACGATCCAAATAAGTTTCCGCGACTAATTTAGGTGCCCACCCGGTTGAACACAGCCCAACGGGCAGCGGCTTAAAGGCGCCGGCCAGTACCTGGGACGCCGACTATTTTTCAAAGCCCATGTTGACCAGCCATTGCTGGAACTGGGTCGGCCACTCGCCGGCGGGCGGCTTGTTCTTCGCTCGCAGGCCAAAGCCATGCCCGGTTTTGGCGTAGATGTGCAGCTCGGCGGGCACGCCAACCTTCTTAAACCGCAGATACACGTCGGCCATGCCTTGGGAGATGTCGGGGCGATCCAGGTTGCCGCACGCCAGGAACGCGGGCGGCGAATCCTTGGTCGGAAGGATCTTGCCGGATTGGCCGGGGTAAATCAGCGCCTGGAAGTTGGGCTTGGCGCTCTGGCGGTCGATGGGGTCGGGGGCGTTTTCGAGTCCGCCGTCCATGCGGATGCTGGCGAGCGACGCCAGTTCCCCGCCCGCCGAGAACCCCATCACGCCGACGGCGTCCGGGTTGACGTTCCATTCCCTGGCCCGCGCGCGGACGGTGCGGATGGCGCGCTGCGTGTCGGCGAGCGCCTCGCGCTCGATCTTGTAGGTCGAACCCTTCTCGCGCGCCAGCCGATATTTGACGACGAAGCCGGCGATGCCGTGATCGGCGAGCCACTCGCCGACGTTGTACCCCTCATGGCTGATGGCCAGGTTCTGATGCCCGCCGCCGGGCAGCACGATCACCGCGACGCCGGTGGCTTTATCCTTGGCCGGCAGATACGGAATGATCGACGGGTTATTCACATGGGTAATGCTCGTATAGCCGCGCTCCGGCCCCGCCGGTTTCCCGATTTCCGCGCCCGTTTTTCCCTCCGATCCCGGAGCGCCGTGAGGCCACAACGGAATGGATGCGGGCACGTCCGCGGCAAGGGAAAGGGAAAGGGAAGTGAAGGCGAGGGCGAGGGCGAGGCAGATCAAAGTTTTCAGCATGGTGTAGGTTCCTTACGTGTTACTATGTTGCGGACGATGACGTTTTCTGTCATCAATGCCGTTCGCCGCTATGCTGCAATCCGAGGAATATATTTGTGACTTCTGCCCAAACGGCAAATACCGATCCGGATCATACTTATCTGAACATCATTCTATCCGCGCTGCGCGTCTGCCTGAACTACAAGCCCAAATTCGGAAAAGGGAAAGACGGCGGATTTACGCTTGAGACGTTCCAAAAGATGTATCGAGAAGACGAGTTTTACGAATGGTTCGGACTCGATTCACCGCTTGTCTATGCCGCCCATAAGGCTGCCGGCGGAATGACCTCAGTTTACCGCCAAATTGGGATCGGATGCCAGACGGTCTTTCAAGAAATTTTGCGCGACCAACTCGGCCTTTCGGTGGCGGATTCGGTCTGGTCGTACAAGGTGCCCAGTACAGGGGGCAAATTCCGGACTCTTTCACTCGACGGATGGATTCCTCTGGATAAGGTTGCGATTGAACACCGCAAGTCGCCCACGGTGGAATGGCTCGCGGCGGCGGCTCAATCCGTGGGGCTGAAAAAGTCAGATTCCCGAGGATTACGGGGAGCAGTGTTCGAGGTGCGGCAGGGCTATAAGAGCAAGGATTCCAAGCGACAGAATGCAGACGTTTCAAATGCAGCCAACGCCTACGCCTCCAAACATTTGCCGGTCGTAATGTTGCTTTCCACGCAGATCGACTCGGACGTTGCCGAGCGGTACGCGCGAGCACAATGGGTCATTTTGCGGGGGACCGTCGGGGGCTCGCGTTTCGACTCCACCTACGTATTCTGTCGAGAAGTCCTCGGTTATGACCTCGCGGGTTTCTTTCGTCGCAACTCGAAAATCATCAAAGCCGAAACGCTGGCTGTCTTCGAGGGGTTGCTGCGATGAACACGGACCTTTTCGGACAGCCTGTTCTGAGCGGCCATGGCGTCGACGGGCTTGGCCGTCGTGATCATCTTACGTTCCGAGGCAACGTGGCCCTGGGGCGGCACGGTTGGCTTCGCCTGACACCGGCCTATTCGCTGGGCCTTGTGCGCGAATTGTTGAAGGACTCGGGGCCAGGGGAGTTCGTGCTTGAGCCGTTCTCCGGCACCGGCACAACCGCGCTCGCGTGCGCTTCGCGCGGCATCCGGTGCCATGCGGTGGATATTAACCCATTTCTGGTCTGGCTCGGCAATCTGAAACTCACGCGCTTTGACGCGGCCATGGTTCGTGCCGTCAACTCCGCCGCCGCGGAAATTGCAGACGAGGCTCGCAATTCCGACAAGATCGGATGGAAGCCAGATCTCCATCAGATTGAGAAATGGTGGGACGCCGCCACATTACAAATCCTGGCTCGCCTGTGCGACGGCATTCGGACCCGTTCCGCCGCGCGGGAGGATGGAGTCTGCGACCTCCTTCGCGTTGCGTTCTGTCGCGTGATGATCCAGTCGGCAAATGTTTCTTTCGCGCATCAGTCCATGTCCTTCAAGAAAAATGGTGAGGCGGGGGAGCTGATTGAGGAGACGCCGGCACGCGTGGCCAGGCGGATCGGCGATGCGTTTGTCTCGGCCGCGCTCGAAGTAGCGAATAGCCTGAGCGTTGAACCACCGGCCGCCGATTCCCGCATCTTTTTGGGCGATTCGCGCAACCTTATCTCGGCTCTCCCCGTCAATCATTCGCCGTATACGGCGGTCATCACATCACCGCCGTATCCGAATCGGATGAGCTACGTCCGGGAACTGCGACCGTATATGTATTGGCTCGATTACCTCTCGGACGGCCGCGCCGCCGGAGAACTCGATTGGAAGGCAATTGGCGGCACATGGGGCTGTGCGACAAGTATGCTCAATTCATGGACAGCCCGCGACGACGGGAAGATTCCGTTCGAGCAATTCGAACGAATCGTCCGCGACATTGGCTGTGGGCACGATTTACTCGGGCGTTACGTTCACCGGTATTTTGAAGATATTAAAGGTCACATCATCAGCCTGCGCAAAGTTCTGGCTCGCGGCGCGCGCTGCCATTACATCGTCGGCAACAGCAAGTTCTACGATACGGTCGTTCCCGTCGAGGAAATATACGCTGCGATGTTCGCGGATGCCGGCTTTGTGGATGTGAGCGTTGAGACGATACGCAAGCGCACGTCGAAGAAGGAACTATACGAGTTCATCGTCCATGCCCATGCCCCCCGATAGTTGTCATCATCACGGTCCTTCAACGTCGCCTTAGCCTAAATGCCACCCAACGTCGGCTCCTCCAGCGGCACCGGACAGACATCCTTGCGTTTGCAGGACGCACAGCGATGGCCTTCCCATAGCGCATTGAATTCGCCCAGAACGGCGTCGATGAGGGCGGGAGCGGTCGTCCAGATGCCCATCTCGAAGTTGCGGCGGCCATCCGCCTTGGCGCCAAGGCCGGCGCCGGTGAGATTGGCGCTGCCCAGATACATCCGCTGGCAGTCGATCACGACCGCCTTGGCGTGCAAACGAGGGCATCGGCGGATGGTCAGATTGGGCGGCAGCTCACGCTTGAGTTCGCGCAACGCCGCCGAGCTGGGGGTGCCGGCGTGCAGCAGGCGGATCTCCACGCCGCGCGACGCAAGGCGGCGCAGTATCTCGACGATCGACCGCGCCCGCCGGCTGGCGCCGGGCTCGGGCACCAGCATCGCCTTGAAGTCCGCGGTCGAAATGTCCAGGCTTGTTTTCGCCTTCAGAATCCCATCGTTTATAATTCGATAAAAATGCTGCGCGTCCACCACCAGCTCGACAACGCCACAAGGAATCGCACGAACGGGATTGACAACGGAAAGTGGACTGCGCACCGCGAAGACTATCGGCACATTGAGTCTCCAGGTCCTATCCTCTCTTGCTGGGCCCGCTGAAGCGTTTTTGTTCGCTTTCTTCTGCACATTCAATCCATCGGTACAAGCGTTGCACGTCGAGAACTGCCGGTCAGTTGCCTGGCATCGGGCCCGGCACCATGAACTGTATCCGGCGAATTCAAAAGAGTGTTCACCTTTTCACGGAGTGTGTGTCATGGCCATGTTCGCAAACAGCTTCGAGAATCTCAACGATCTGTTCGTTTTTGAGTTGAAGGATCTTTACGACGCCGAGCATCAGATCACCGAGGCGCTGCCGAAGATGAAGGAAGCGGCGACGAATCCGCAATTGAAGCTGGCGTTTGAGTCGCACCTCCGCGAGACGCAGAACCATGTGCGCCGGCTTGAACAGGTGTTCTCGCAGATCGGCTGTCAACCCGAGCGCGAAACCTGCGCGGCGATGAAGGGCCTCATCAGTGAGGGCCAGGGCATGATCAACGCCAAGGGCAATAATACGGTGCGCGACGCGGGCCTCATCTCGGCGGCCCAGCGGGTGGAGCACTATGAAATGGCCAGCTACGGCACGGTGCGCACGCTCGCCCAGCAACTGGGCTTTATGGATGTCGCGCGCACGCTGCAGCAGACGCTTGATGAGGAAGGCAACGCCGATAAGAAGCTCACGAGCATCGCCCAGAGCAGCGTAAACGTGACGTCGCCGCAAGGCGAGCCGATGAACGCATGATCGCCGGCGCGAAAGAGAAGCGAATTTGCAACGACAGGTCCGCGAGCAGATTGCTCCGTCGTCCGTTCTCGTAGGGTTCGCTTCAGCGAACGCGGATTGGCGATGCCGCGCCGAGGACAGCGTTCGCTGAAGCGAACCCTACATAGCGCACTGTGCCAACGGCGTATGCGACGCCGGTTTGTGTCGTAGAAGCGGCGTCCCCGCCGCTTTCTTTCCCTGGTTGCTGCTTCTTGGCGGAACGTGTGCGATGTACATCAACCCCCCGTCGCCAGATCTGGCGGCGGGGGGTTTGCTGTTGCGCGAACCAGTTCGCGCGGGCAGCCAATATCTCCCACGGTCACTTCCCCAAGCCATCGCCGCGCTTCGGGATGTGAAAACCCAACCTTCTCGGCGACAAACGTAATCGTTCGCGTCGCGGCGATGCACGCTCCGAACGGCACGCCGGTGTCGCAATCCAGCCCGCTGGGCGCGTCGATCGCCAGCACCGGCGCGCGATGCTTGTTCACCGCATCGGCCAGCGCCGGGAAAGGATCGCGCGGCGGCTGGGTCAGTCCGGTTCCGAAGATCGCATCCACCAAAAGCAGGGCTGCGGTACGACGAATGAAGTCCGCCGTGGCCTTGTACGTGGGCAGTTTCATCGCCTGAACGATCTGCCAATTCACCTTCGCCTCATCCTTGTAGTGATCGGGATCGATGGTGAGCGCCACGCGAACGTCGGCGCCGCGGTTATGGAGGTGGCGGGCGATGGCCAGCCCGTCGCCGCCGTTGTTTCCCCCGCCGCAGAGGATGAGGACTTCGCCGCCGCAGTCGTTGGAGAGCATCTGGCAGGCGATGTCCGCCGCCGCCCGCGCCGCGTTTTCCATGAGCACGACGCCGGGAATGTGATATTCATCAATCGCCCGCCGGTCGATCATTCGGGCCTGTTCTCGCGTGAGTCTGAGCATATTTTCCTACCAGGATACATATCGTCCAAACCCGGGAGTCAAATCCGAAATCCGAAGCACGAAATCCGAAACAAATCCAAAAGAAGAAAGCAGCAAGCTCAAAACAAGAGGGAAGAAAACCACGAAAAATTCGCCGGACGTGCATTTTGAATTTTCATTTTTCTTGTTTTTGAATTTGTTTCGGATTTCGTGCTTCGGATTTCGGATTTCCATTATACTCGCGCGTCCCATGCTGATCCTGCTGACCAATGACGACGGCATTCTCGCCCCCGGCCTCCTTGCGATGTATCGCGAACTGACCGCACTCGGCGAAGTGCGCGTCGTCGCCCCTGACACCGTGCAAAGCGCCACCGGGCATGGCATCACGCTCTCCACGCCGATCCTCATCAACTCGGTGAAAGTTGGCGAGGATTTCACCGGCACGTCCGTTGGCGGCCGGCCGGCGGATTGCGTGAAGCTCGCCGTCGCCCGGCTGCTGCCCCGCCAGCCCGACCTGGTTGTCAGCGGGATCAACTCCGGAGCGAACGTCGGGATCAACGTGATCTACAGCGGCACCGTCGCCGCCGCGATCGAGGCGGCGTTTCTGGGCTTGCCCGCGATCGCCGTCTCGCTGTATCTCCGCGCCGACCGGCCCACCGACTACGCCCGCACCGCGTCGCTGGCGATGAAAACGATCCGCCAATCCCTTGATGCCGGCCTGCGCCCCGGGCAGGTGGTGAGCATCAATTTGCCGCCGCTGCATCCCGACGAAAACCCGCGGGGAGTCAGGGTGGTTCGCCAATGCACGCAGGCATGGGTCGATACCTACGAGGAGCGCCAGGATCCGCGCGGCCGCCGGTATTTCTGGAACAGCAGCATCTTCACGCTGGGCAATACCGAATCCGACACTGATGTCGCCGCCCTGCGGGATGGGTACATCACGGTGACGCCGCTGCAGTTTGACCTTACGCATTACGGCATGCTCCATGAATGGGAGCGGCGGCAGTGGGAGACGTGATGCGAGTTTGGCTGATTACAGCGGAAGCTAATTCGATTCGCCATGCCGACTCACCCGATGGTTTACACTTCGTTAATGCCGTTCGGCTCGCCGGTTGCTTTATTATATGCTGGGCACGAGTATGGGGTTCAGGCGCGAGGTGGTTGCACGGGCCCCAGGCGCCAGCGCCTTGGAAGGGGGCGAATAGCGCGCAGCATCAAAGC
>DASRLH010000381.1:0-3580 GCA_035648595.1 Tepidisphaeraceae bacterium | reverse complement strand
TCGAACGCCTTCGTACCTTGTTCGCCCTGGCTTCCATGCCAATACTCCTTTGAATCAATGGAACGATAATGCCACCAATATGTTATACTCGCTGGCGGACACAAAAAAATGTGACGAAAGATGAGGCGAGACGCCCGTGATACGTTAGCGGGATTCTTCCCATGCAACGCACGGCTCCGCAAAGGACCTACGTGTTCCGGAAAAACAGCGCGTCGGTCCCTGAAAACCGGGGAGATTCACGGCTCCGCCGAATCCGGCAGATTCGCCACCTGCTCGGCCGCCAGCCCCAATTCATCGGCGGTCGTGGCCAGCATCTCCAGCATCTCGACAATCTCGGCGGGCGTTTCACTCACCTGCAGCGCCGCCAGGCACAGCCGCAACGCGCTCCATTTGCCGCGTAGGTCATGGCGTAGTCTCCGCCGTTCCTGATCGTCCATCGGATCTCCCGCGAAAACTGTCACGCGTCAATCAATGCAATCGCTGGGGATCATAGGCAAGTCCCGGCATGCGCCGGAATGGGAAAAACGTCTCAATGCGGCACGCGGCCCACCTTGGCGCCTGCTCTGGGCGGGAAATTGCGCGATGTTTCATTCGTTGAGATTGAGCCGGTTGGGACTCGAACCCAAGACCCTCGCATTAAAAGTGCGATGCTCTACCAACTGAGCTACCGGCTCGCCTTTGCCGCCAGCGCGAGGCTGGCTGGCCCAAGGGGATGGAACACTATACGCATTTTTGGGTTTCGCTCAACCTCGCGGCCCACGATTCATGGTGAACGCGCCCGCATGCGGCTAGAATCGGCGGTTTGATGGGAACAAGATTGTATGCCTCTGGTGCATGACCGCTGTATTTGCCTGCACAAGACCGAATACAGCGAGACCTCGCAGATTCTCACGCTGTTTTCGCGCACGTACGGAATCGTGCGGACGATCGCCAAGGGGGCCCATCGGCGCACCAAGGCGGGCGCCAGCAAGTTCGACGGGGGCATCGATTATCTGGATGTGGGCGAGGCGGTTTTCAGTCATGACCCGGCGCGCGAGCTGCCGCCGCTGACCGAATGGCACCTGCTTGAGGGAAACCTTTCCTTGCGCAAAACGCTACGCGGCATGTACCTGGGACTGTACGCGGCGGAATTGGTGGGCCGGCTCATCGAAGAACACGATGCCCACGGCGAATTATTCGACCGGCTCGAAACGACGCTGTCGGACTTGCCGACCCCGCGCCGCGAGGAAATATTCCTTGCCTTTGAGCTTGATCTGCTCCGCGAGAGCGGCTACCTGCCGGAGTTATTCATCTGCGCGGTGTGCCACAATCCGATGGATGGGCGGGCGCAGACTTACTTCTCGGCGGATCGCGGCGGCGTTGTTTGCCGCAACTGCGAGGGCGCCACGCCCGATCGTGTCGAACTGGATGGCCGATTACTTCGGCTGCTGCAAACCGTGCTGCGCCTGCCGCGCAGCAACGGGGCGATCATCCGGCTGCCGCAGCTCACGCGGCATCAGACCGATCCGATCAATCGGATGCTGGCCAGCCACATTGAGCACACGCTGGGAAAGCGGCTGCGCATGCCGCGATGGGTGCTCACTTCTCAATGTACCGATAATTAAATCGCCCATTGGGCGCCACGTCCCCCTTCGACAAGAAATCAAGAATGTTGCCGGAAGCGGGCACGTTGTCGGCCCATTTGAAATCGAATGAAAGTTTTCCCTTGACCGCGCCAAGGCCCAGGAGCTTGCGCGGGACGGCGATTTGCAATTCCTTGCCAACCCATTTGAGTCGCGCGTGGCCGACCGGCTTCCAGCGCCACCCGCCGATGTTCTTCTCCACGGTGCATGTGCCGGCGTCAGGCCGTGCGCGATTGAGCAGAAAATCGTATCCTTCCCAGCCGGTCGCGTGATTCTGGTCCACGTCCAGTAGCAATAGCATCCAGTTATCGCCAGTTGGCGGAGTGATCGGCTCGCGCGTGCGAACGTAGAAATAAATCTGATCGGCATCGCGGGCCACTTTCATCGTATCCAGGTCGTTGCGCCCGCTGTCGTCGCGATAGGGGCCGGCATGGGCAAAGCCGGCGTGATCGCGGTGGGCGGTGTCGTACAGGTCGTCAAGGTATTCGGGCCGCACGTCTTTCCAATCGGCGAAGCCGTTTTTGAAATGGATTGTCTTTGGAGCGGACGCGGGCTCTGGGAGGCGCGCGCCTTTGAATCGCCGGATGTACGAAACAAGCTGGTAGTAATAATTGTCGCCGTGGCCGCCCTTCATTGGCTCGATGTCGCGGCTATGCTCCTCGTCAAACTCATCGACGAACATGGGTGGCGTGTGGATGCCGTTGAATGAATCGAACCGGCCAGCCACCCATTCATTCCAGCCGGTCACAAAAACAAGCCGGGGGTCTTCGCTGATCGCCCGCTCCCACTGCTGGGCAAAGTTATAGCCCTGCAAGATATCGTCCGGTTGCGTCGCCGGATGGCCTTCGCGAAACGATCGTCCCCGCGCGCCCGGCTCGCTCATCGAGCCCAATCGCCGGCCCACCGCGTTCTGCGCCACACCGACCGACATCTGCTCTTTTTCGCCCCGGCTCTTTTTGAAAATATGCTGCGGATAGACCTCCAGCCAGCTCCACATATCCGGCCCGGTGGGCCCCAGGAAGTAATCCGGCTGCGGCTTGCGGAACGTGAAGAACCCGCGCATCTTTGCATCCACCCGCGCCGGGTCCGCCAGAATCAAAGGCTTTCCCTCCCAGCGAAACCAGAGTTCTTCGTACAAATGTTTGCTGTAAAGCTGATCGTATAACTTCCGCACCGTGGACCGGGGATCGCCGAAGGGCGTGAGGAACGCGATCTCCGGCGTGCGGTTTCCCTCGCGCCGCATCTGCCGATATGTCTGGAGCAAGGCGGTGTAATTGTGCCGATACGTGACGCGGTTGCTGGCGTCAAAGATTATTGCGTCCACCCCCGCGTCGCAGAGCATCTGCGCATGTTTGCGCAATACCCACGGATCATCCTCCAGGTAATATCCAAACCACGGCTCCCCCCAGTAATGCATCGCGCGCAGCGGTCCCCAGGGGGGCGAGGTCGGATGCTTCATCGCCAGCGGATCGGCGGCCAATATTTTGCTGATATCAAACGGCCCCTGCTTCTCGGCGGCATCGTGCCAGAGGAAATAAAACATCGCGACGAATCGATCCTGCCGCGGCGGCCGCACCTCGCCGGCCATCGGCACGCGCCGTCCAAGCCCATCGGTGGCGGCACACATATCGGGACGCGTGTCTCGCGGGGTGATGCGCTTTGGCTCTGCCTTCAACTCGGGCGATGCGCTTCCCGTCGGCGGCGAGTCCGCGACACGCGCGCGAATTGAAGACAACAAGAGGCACAAGACTGCGGCGAAGACGAAGGGCACGTCATTACTTTACGCGACGCCATCGCGTCGGCCAACTTTGCCCTTTGGCCAGGGCTATCGCATTTAGGCCGATAGGGCCTGAATCAGGCTTTCCCGGCTCCATCCGCACATTTGCTGCTTGAGTCGAATGCCGACGTTGAGATTCTTTCCATTTGGTTTCTTGGGTTGCCAGCGTTTGAGCTTGTTC
>DASRLH010000380.1:0-7208 GCA_035648595.1 Tepidisphaeraceae bacterium | reverse complement strand
CGCCGAGCCTTCAGTTCATCTGACGTGATTCGAGCCATGGTTGATCCTCCGTGATCGCTGGTGCCACTCCTACAGACGGCGTCCTTACCGTCACCCCTATTATTGCACCGCCAGCGTCGTGCAACAACGGTCGTGCACCCTGCAATGGAGATCACGCACGATCTCAAAGCTTAACTCGTCCATCTGTTCCCCATGATCCACAAAAATGCTCGCCAGGTGCCCTCCGGGCCATAGAAAATCTCATCGTGATCCGCGCCCGAAAAACCATCCTATCGGCTTTCGAGAGGCATCTTTGCAATCTCCTCAATTGCATTCAATAGGAAACGAGGCGGCTTCAAATCGGCCGCCTGCTCATAGGAAATCTCCACCGGCGTCCCCTGTTCGAGCGACACCAATTCGACCGGACGAAAGATTCCGTGCTCGAACACGGCTTTGATGCGATTCGTCAATCCGCGCCTCGTTTCCAGGTTGGCATTATTCTAGCACACGCCACCTAACTTCTAATCCCGCACTCCCGAATGGACGGTGTCCTGTTTCTGCGGGCGAGCCGAAGAAGTGCACTTTCCCGGTAGAAGCTCCCGAACGGCTTGATCCAGTTCTTCCCGCAGGTGCGGCGAATAGCCGTTTCGGACGTCGCGCACGATTCCGTTTCGATCGATCAGGATGAACGTCGGGAATGCGTGCACGCCATATATGCCTCGGAGTTCAGTGGCTCGCAAGGTGCTGGCGTAATTCAGGTGCATCTTGTCGGCGACGAACCGGGCGTCCTTTTCGTCCTTGTCGCTGCTCATCCCCAGAACGACGAGCGAATCGTTCTTGCAATCCTCGGCCACCTTCGCCAGCTCCGGCATTGCCTCAATACAAAACCCGCAGCCGCGATACCAGAAATCGAGGAGGACGATTTTGCCGCGATAATCGGCCAAGACGTGCGATCGGCCGGCCAGGTCCTTGAGTGTCCAATCCGCAGCGGGCTTCCCGACGAGCCCCTCGGCGTGCTGCGCCTCTTCCTTGAGAAACTCGGCGACGCGGTCGTGTTTCGATAGCATCTTGTCTAATGCCGTCGTGAACATCGGGAGCGTGATGCGGGACCGCGCGCGGCGAAAGTCGTCGCCGGCCTGCTTCATGATGGCTTGGGTTTGCAGGCGGTGCCGCTTCGCGTTTGCCTGGGCGTGATCGTAATTCTCAACCGCCTGGGAATAGACCTGCTCCTCGCGGTTCAATTGTACCGTAAAAGCCGGGGCTTTCTTCTCGACGGATTTCAATCGGGATGACGTAGTCCATTTTGTATGGAAGCCGTAGTCCTGGTGAGCCCATGCCGGAGCAGCAGCCAAAAGCAGCGAGAAACCAACGCGTAGAAAAATGGATTTCATGGCGAAACATTTGAATGTGAGAAGTATTCCCCAAACCACGAACATGGCATCGGCTAACACTTTCTATTTCCCGTCGCCGACAGCGTTTTATGAGTTTGTTGCGGCAAAGCCAAGAAAACCGGAGGATTTACCGACCATGCAGTCAAGGCATCAGGCAAGGGCCGGTCAACGGGGACGCGATCCAAATGAGAAGTGGGCTGGCAAAACGGAGTCAGTGATCAGCTTTCCGCTTGGGGCAGCGCAGTCGAACCATAGGGTTTCAAAGACAAAAATGTCAATAAGTTGCTAGATACCCCTGGAAAAGGTTGCAAAGGGTTGCACGGCGTTGCAGCGACCGCCCTGGCGGGGCCGAAAACGGGGTTGGAGCGATGCGTGTTGCAACGTCGTCGGGGGGGAGGTTGCACATGCAGCCTGCCGGACCATTCGGGTTGACAAGAGCCTGAACGAAGATATTGCAGTCATACACGGCTTTTCGCGCCATCGGCCTCATGACGCGCGCCGCCCCGCGCGTTCGGCACGCATCTCGTGCTTGGCTTTCTCGAGTTCTTCGGAGAGTTGCTCGTCGGTCGTACCGCTGTCGAGAAATCGCTGGTAGACCGGCCCGCTGATCTCCGCGAGGGTGCGCGGCGTCTCTACAAGGGACTCGACAAGCATCGCGATATATTCGGATAGCGGCTTACCCGATTCAGCCGCGCGCTGTGCCAGCTTTGCCTGCGCCTCTTTGGAGAGCCGCAGGATCAATGGAAGTTCGGCAAATGGTTGCGCGGGCATTCCATGATTATAGCGGCAACCGCCAAGTCCCTCAATTTAATTTCGGAGTCATGCCGGCGTGGCCCCGGGCTTTCCTCCCTCCTCACTTCTCCATCTTCCCCTCCCTGGGCACGATGAACTCCTCGGGCTTGCCGCCGCCCTCGGGGAAGCGGGCGTCGAATTCGTTGTCTCTGAGCGGAAGGTACGTCTGCGAAAAATCCGCGCCGCGATCCCAGCGGATCATGATCTTGCAGTTCCTCTTGTCCACGGCATCGAACGTGAACCGCCCCTGATCGTCGGTGTAGTGAATGTGGATGAAGTTTCCTGTATCCATCGCAACCGGCATCCCCTTCACCGGCCGATGGTCCGTTTCGAGAACGCGCCCGGTAACACGGGCGCCGGCCCTGGGCAGCGCGACCGGCGGGATGCTTGAGGCGCCGGGCTTGAGGTCCAGCGACGTGGTCTCCTCGCCGTAGCCGTCGGCTTCAACGTAGATCGTATATTTCACGTCAACCCAAAGATTATCGAGGACGAATTTCCCGTCGACTCCGCCGGTGAGAGCAGAGCCGGCGCCATATCCGTAATTGCCGAACCACTGCATTGTTTTCACGCGCGGGTAGGGGATCGGCTTGCCGGCGCTGTCAACGGCTATGCCGGTTACTTTCAACCGGACATTGCCGGCGATTCCCAGGCGCACGCTTTTCTCTCCGCCTTTCACGGTGAGGTACGCGAGGGTTCCGGCGTCGCCCTTGCGGGCTCGGAGGAGGGTGCCGGGTGCGATGCCTTCAAGGCGGAAGGTGCCGTCCGTGTAGCTTGTGCAGGTGGGCTCCTGAGGCATCCCGCAGCCAGGGGCCTGGGCGATGATGCGGACACCGCCAACGGGTTTGCCGTCCGCATCAAGCACAATTCCCTCCACCGGCTTTCCCGCTCGCGGCACCAGCGCGAAGTTGACCATTGCCGTCGCGCCGTCGGCAACCGTAACTTCCTGGTGCGGCTGTTCCCTGGTGAGGTAGTTGTCGGGAATGGGCCCTTGAAGAAAGATATTCTGCTCGCCAGGCGGCACTCGCATCGAAAAGGTTCCATCGGCGCCAACGAGGACGCTCTGCACGGCGCCGGCGCTTCTGGGGTGTGCCGGGCCCTGGCCTCCCACGCGCATATCGGGGATTCCGAGCGGCTTGCCCGTATCCGCCGCGATCACTTTCCCGGTGATGACGGCGCCCTTGATCAGCTTGAAATCAATGCCGATGATTTTGCTCCCCGAGCCAACCTTCAGCGCTTCGTGCGCCACGGCAGTCCATTGGTCCTCCAGCGGATCGGGGGGAAAGAACTCTACATCATATTCTCCAGCCTGCAGATTGCTGATGCGGTAATTGCCTTTGCTGTCGGTCGCGCCGCCCCCGCCTCCTGCAGTCCCAGACCTATTGGTTCCCTGAACATTGATGCGCATCCCCGCCGCGGGCAATCCAGTCGAGCCGTACGTGGCCTTTCCGCTGACCGTCGCGCCAGGCGCCAAATGCAGGGTTAGCGCGGGGCTCATGGCATCGTCGGCGAGCGGCACGCTGTCGTGGAAATCGGGCGTCGCAAACCGCTCGTCGCCGAATTGCAGGCGCATCCTGCCGTTGCGGGGTAAATCGGCAAACGTGACCGTCCCTTTGGCATCGGTGGTTTGTGCGAGCCATGTCATCCACTCAACTGGAACTTGAAAAAAATACGCGCCCTGCGACAAAGGATGCCCCGAAGACATGAACATGGACGGCAGCACGCGAAGCCCGACGGCCGGCTTCCCCGCGGCATCAAGGAGCGTGACACTGACACGCGTCGGCGGCTGGAGGCGGATTTCATTTTTGCCGCCGGGCTTCAACACATAGCTGTGGAACGCAGTGCCCGCCAGACGAACAAGCGCCGTCTGCTGGCCATTTATATCGAGGGCAACGGCATCCAGCGCGAATTTTCCGTCTCCGTCGGAGACGGCGGACCTCGCTACATGCTGATCGAACCATTCGCCGCTGACCCAGCAGACATGGGCGCCGCGCCGGGGGGTTCCATCGGGCGAGAGGACGCGGCCTGCGAATCGCATCAGCGCCGGCGAAGGTTTGGTCGCGGGCGTTGGGACGGTCGCGGGTGACTCCGCGGGCGATGCTGGCGGCTTGGCCGGCGCGCTGGGCGGCCCGCCCGCCCGGAGCATTGCCGCTGTCAGCACGGTTAGTGCAATGGAAGTCAGCAGTATTCCCCGCGCGGCGTGGCCTACGCGGGTGTGCGCGACGCGCGAAACATCCAGAAGCCGCGTCACGCGCCTGCCGACGCCCGACTTTGGCGCCATCACGCCCAGAACGGCGGCGCGGAGAATTCGATCGGGCCCGAGTCGTTCCGCGAGATCGACCAGCCGCCGGGCATAGGCGGCGCGGTCGCCGCCGTGCGCGAGAACGATGTCATCGCACGCCTGCTCGGCGGCCGCCTCCATTTGCGAGGCGAGCAGCCAGGCCAACGGCTGAAACCAGGTTAATGCCACTGCAATTTTCGCCAGCAATTGCCACGGGCAATCCCGCCGGGCGACGTGGGCTAATTCGTGCAGCAGGATTTCGACATCGACGTTCACGGCGTTTTCGTCGGGCAGCAGAATCGCCGGGCGAAGCCAACCGACCAGGCACGGGCTCTTCACGCACCGGCTCACGCAAACCGCCGGCGGCTTTACGCCGATCTTCCAAGCCAGCCGCGCGCATGCTCTCGCAATGGAATCGGGCGCCCCTATCGCGTTTCGACGAATGACCGCAACCCAAATATTCGCAATGAGCAGGCGTGCCAGGAGCACGCCAGCGCCCGCGATCCATAGGAACGTGAATATCGCGCAGAGGCGCGGGATGATCACCGTCGACGGCGCGGCGGACGCGGGCGATGGGGCGGCATTGTCGAACGCGGCGATAGGGACGACGTTTGGCGAAACAGTGGAACTGCCGTTGTTTGCGGCAGACTGTGGAGCGGGACGATTATCGCTGGCGAATACGGTCGTCGCTGAATGTTCCGCACGAAGGACGGGCGGAATGACTCTCGCCGCCCGTTGGGCCCGGGCCAGGGGGATCACGTTGCCCGACTGGTCGCGTGGAGCAGGCGATGGAAGGGTGATCCGAACCAATGGCAAGCCGATGGCCCAAACCGCCATCGTGGCGATGGGCGTGAGGACCAGTCCCGCCAGCGTTGCCCGAAGCGCCGCGGAGCGCATGGCCGCGCCGCGCCGCCGGAGCAGCCACACCGCCGCCAAACCGGCGAGCAGCACAAGCGATGACTGCAGGAAAAGAGTTGCCGCCGCGGAGCAGGCGGAGGCGAAGAGATCGGATTGGGCGAGAAGGGCGGTCATGGCTTACCTTTCTTGCCGGACTCATGCCGGTCAATCAGCTTGCGGATCACGTCCAGTTCATCTTCGGAAATGCGTTCTTCCTTCAGCAGGTGGGCCACCAGCCCGCCGGCCGAGCCGCCGAACACGCGCTCGATGAGTTCGCGGGTGGCGCCGCGGGTAATGCTGCGGCTATCGACCGTGGGATGAAAAACAAACGTGCGGTCGGCAACCTCGTGGCGGACAGCGCCTTTGTCCTGGAGTTTACGAAGAAGCGTTTGAACCGTGCTATGGGCGACGGGCCGCTCGCGGCAAAGGGCGTCGGTGATCTGCCGCGCGCTGGCCGAGCCGCGCTCCCACAGTACGCTCATGATTCGTAACTGCATCCGACCCAGCCGCACCTGCTTCATTGCATCTCCGATTCGGGATATCATCTATGGCGGTAGATTTACCAGAGTAAATTATGAATGTC
The DNA here is from genome assembly GCA_035648595.1 of Tepidisphaeraceae bacterium. Lineage (GTDB taxonomy): Bacteria > Planctomycetota > Phycisphaerae > Tepidisphaerales > Tepidisphaeraceae > RYN-428. The sequence continues at coordinate 1,288 of DASRLH010000380.1, read as the reverse complement.
AACTGGGGTAGTCCTCACGCCGCTCGGTTGCTATGGTAAGCCGGCCAACGCAAAGAGGAGGACGATCCGACGATGCCCCCGACCCTTACTCGATCCAATCCTGTTTATCCCGGCTACTTCGCCGACCCCGCGGTATTCCGCGCTTCGAGCGGCATGTACTACGCCTACGGCACCGGCCATGGCCCGGAGTCTGATGGCCGGCAATTCCCCATTCTCCGCTCCAGCGACCTTGCATCCTGGGAATACGTCGGCGGCGCGCTGCCGCCACTGGCGCCGGAGAATGGCGTTTCGTTCACGGCGTACTGGGCTCCCGAATGCGTCGAGAAGGACGGGAAATTCTACCTCTACTACTCCGCGGCCACCGGCGGATTGGATGAGACGCACCGCCTGCGCGTGGCACAAGCCGACCACCCCGAAGGGCCATTCCGCGACCTGGGCCGGATCGCGCTGCCCGGCGAGTTTGCCGACGCGTTCTGCATTGATGCCCATCCCTTCCGTGACCCCAAAAGCGGCAGATGGTTTTTGTTCTTCGCCACCGATTTCTTCACCGACCGCGTTGGCACCGGCATCGCCGTCGTCCCGCTCAATGATGACATGCGCTCCACCGACGGCCAGTGCCGGATCGTGCTGCGCGCCTCCGCCGACTGGCATATTTATGAACGCAACCGGCATCATTATGGCCGAAGCTGGACCGCCTGGCACACCATAGAAGGCCCGTTCGTCTGGCATCACGAGGGCTTCTACTATTGCTTTTATAGCGGAGGCAACTGGCAAACCCACACCTACGGCGTGAGCTACGGCGTGGCCGACAATCCGCTGGGCCCCTACACCGACGACTGGAGCCAGCACGGCCCGGCCGTGCTGCGCGGCATCGAAGGCCGCGTCCTCGGCCCCGGCCACAACTCCATCGCCACCGCCCCCGATGGAAAGACGGACGTCATCATCTATCACGCATGGGACAAGGACCGCACCGCCCGGCGAATGTTCGTCGATGAACTGATCTGGGAAGAAGAAACGCCCACTGGGCCCCACCGCCCGCGTTGCCAAGGGCCGACGCCGGGGGCGATGGGCTAATCGCGATACGCGATGCGTAATATTCAGCGGATTGCAGGAGCATTGCGGCTCATGGGAAGAATCCCGTTAACGGATCACGGGCGTCTCGCCTCATCTTTCGTCACATTTTTTTGTGTCCGCCAGCGAGTATAACATATTGGTGGCATTATCGTTCCATTGATTCAAAGGAGTATTGGCATGGAAGCCAGGGCGAACAAGGTACGAAGGCGTTCGA
>DASRLH010000379.1:0-7917 GCA_035648595.1 Tepidisphaeraceae bacterium | reverse complement strand
CAGGAGTCGACCTTGCGGCGTCAGCCGCGCATTCTTGTGCATGTTCATCCGGGGCTCCGGCATTGGGTTGGCTGGTCTCGCAACCCCAGCCTCATACCACCGACCCGGATGAACAACCTTCATAGCTTCGACACCTAGGACAGATCATCGGCTTTCTCGGCAACTGGCGTTCTCGGGACCATGCCGACCGCCAAGCCGCGCTCTTGCGCGATATAGCGCGCCGCCATTACCCGCTGCTGAAAGGTCGACCGCTGGTCAAACTCCTTGGCAAACACGGGCGGAATTATCGCACATCGAGCTGGCGCGATGACGCACGATTACGGCGCCGTCCTACAGGGCGAAATGGCGATTTTTACGATGTCCTGCTCCTCGGAGAGCTGCCAGCATGTGAGACATTGCGCAAGATATTCAAAGGCTTGGCTGGGTATAAAAATCCCGTTTCAAATACCCAGGCCGCCCCCGATCATGCTCACCATGAAAATGAACCTCCGCAAACTTCACGACCCGGACCCCGACGACTTTCCGCTCGCGCGGCTCGATGACGAATCCGAATATCAGCGGGCGATGGAGCTGCTCCTTCGGCTGGAGGGCGTTCACCGGCGCCTGCAATTGTCGATCACGCGCCTCGACCTACGGCAGCATGTCGAGCTCGGCGACAGCGACGGGAAGCGCGGCGATCGGCGGAAGCAACTGGCGCACCGCTTGGCCGCGATCGAGGTCGAGCTTGCGATCGTGCCGGCTGGCATCGAATCGAAAATCGAAATTGCACTCGCCGTCGGCGATGGTGGCGAGCTTCCTCAATCACGGTCGCCGACGGAAGAGCTGGAACGCTTGCACCGGCAAGAGCTCGCGCTCTTCACTGCGGTCGGCGAGCAGCGTGAAAAAGTCGAGGCGATCAAGGCCCGGATTTCGTTTGAGCATGCGCAGCGGACCCGCGCGCATCATCAGCAGCTATTGCTGAAAGTGTACCGGGCGGCATGTGATTTCGCGGCAGCGATCGACCAAGAGCGGGCTTACCGGATCGACCTTCTCAACCGCGGGTTCACATGGCTCCCAGGCGAACATCCGTTGCCTCCCCTTCGCGCCGCCGCGGTGCTGGGGGCCGAAAGCGACCCGTCGAGCGAGCTTTCCCGGTGGCGGCGAACGCTTGAGGATGCAGGGGTGCTTTGATGAATATCTTCGACACTTGGCGCACCGAACTCGAGTCCGAGCTGGCCGATGCCGCCGTCGAGCGCGACGCGGCCCTGAAGGAACAGGACGAGGCGGAGCGGGCCGAAGCCGGGACCCGCGCTGAACTGGCGGACGCATTCACCGCGATCGATACGCTCGGCCGGCGTATTGATACCGAGCGAGGGATACAGGAAGCCGGCGCGGTGATCCTGCGCGGCGCACCGCCGGCAATCGCCACCGCGCTAACCCTTCGGCTTGACGATCTTCGCGAGGCTGCCCGCGCCGCCCGCACGCGCACCATCCGTGCCGGCCATGCCACCGACCAGACGACCGCCCGAATCGCCGATCTCCGCCGCGCTCAGGTGCAGCTTGACATGGTGGCCGTAGGCGATGAAGGGGTTGCGGCATGAGGCGCGACCTGTCGCGGCTCGTTGGGACCGCCCGCAGCAACGTCATTAATCTTCCCCGGAAGCGGCTCTCGCTGGAGCGCGCCGAGGCGTTGCGCCGCGTCGCCGGTTACAGGTTTGACCGATCCACACCAGCGGGGAGGAAGGGTTTCCTCGCCGAGCTGCGCCGCATTTCGGGATTGATATCGTGATGTGTGTTTGGCCGTCGACGGGTGGAATGATGTCGGCGGCAATTTTTTAAGTACCAAGGGGGCGTAACGTGATCGGCAGATTGATCAAATTCCACGGCCAAAAAGGCTACGGCTTCATCAAACCCGATGGCGGCTGTTCAAAGGACATTTTCGTTCACGTCCGCGACGCTCAGGTCGCCGGAATCGGTGAGCTGACGGAGGGGATGCGTCTCCGCTACGAGGAAGTGCTCGACCAGCGCAACGGCAAGTTTCGCGCGACGGCGCTGGAGCTGCTGTAAGTGGGTGAAAAAATGACCGACTCGACATCGCGCCCGTTTCAGGTCGGCGACCTGGTGCTGCTCGCCTATCCGCAGATGACGGGCTGCCCGCTCTTCGTTCATACGATCGTCAGGCGCGGCGATCGTGTTCTCGTCGGCATCGAGCCTGGCGGTTCTCTCTTCGACGCCGAGGGCGCAACCCTTGTCGAGGCGTTCGATTTCGCCGCCGCTGGCGATGAGCAGCCGTAATGCCACAGCCGGTAGGGGGTCTCGGTTTCGGGCTCTCCTTCGAAAGCGGACCGGCCCCCTACTCCACGCGCAAAATCTTGGAATTAAAAAGAGGAAACCCACCAAATGATCGGACGACTCATCAAATATGCCGGCGGGACGGATATCTTCGTCCACATCCGCGATGCCGAAAGCATCGGGCCTTGCTCAGCTGGTGGTGGGGGAGCGCTACGAGTACGCAGAGTTTCTCGACCAGCAGCGGGACAAATACCGCGCGACTGATCTTCGCCTATTGAGCCAAGCCTAATGCCCGCGCCGATCCGCCCAGACGACGAGGTGAACCGTGGCGAATAGCGGCTTCTCGATCTCGATCCGCGCGCTCGATGAGGTCACCTCGGTCGCCGAGAAGATCAAGCGCGAGCTCAAAACCGTTGCCGACTCGCAGCAGAAAGAGACCAAGGCGGGCGCCGTCTTCTTCGAACAGGTCAGCCGGCGGGTCAAGGGTGCCGGGCGAGGTCTTGAGGAGATCGGCAAGAAGGCCAAGGAAACCGGCCGGCATCTGACTGAGGCGTTCAAACCGATCACGGAGCTTGCGGGTCTCGGCGGCATTGCCGCGGTCGGATCGCTCGCCGGCATTACGGCCGGGTTGGAACGTTACGCGACCGTGGGCGAGCGATTGGGGCACACGTCGAAACTCCTTGGCCTCAATGTTAAGGGCCTTCAGATATTTCAGCAGGGCGCCCGCCTCGCCGGTGCGAGCGCGGAGACTCTGACTTCTGGTCTCGGTACTCTCGGCTCAAAGCTCCATGACGCGGCCTGGGGCCGGAATGTCGAGGCGATCGGCGTCTTCCGCCAGCTCAACATTGCGGTGCTGGATTCGAACAATCACGTCCGCTCGGCGATCGATGTGCTGCCGGAACTCGCGGACAAGGTCAAAGGGACGACCGACGCCTATACCCGAATGGAAATCGCGACAAAAACGCTGGGGTCGGCCGCCGCTGGAATGATGCCATATCTGCTTGAGGGTAGAGCGGGGATTGCGCGGTACAACGAAGAGATCAAGCGCTACCACGCGGTGATGTCACCCGCGGCCATTGAAAACAGCTTGGAATTCGGGAGGGCGCAGGCTCGCGTCGGGTTGGCGTTGGATGGGGTCGGAGTTTCTATCGCCGAGAAGATACTGCCGGTTCTCACGCCCATGATGAACGATTTTGCCAAATGGATTGCCGACAGCCCTGCCGTGCAGCAGGCAATTAAAGGCGTAGGCGACGAGATCGGGATGTTTGGGGAGTGGGTCAAGGAAATCGACTGGGTGAAAGCTGGGGACGGCGCAAACAATCTCGCAAAATCCTTTGTCAGCATAGGAACCGCGCTCGGCACTGTGCTGGACGTGATGAAGTGGATGGAGGCGCATCCCGATATCGCGGGGTTGGTCTTCGGTGCTTATGTCGGCAGTAAGGCAGGCCCTTACGGCGCAATCGTCGGGGGTGTGATGGGCACCTATGCCGGGGCACGCCTCGGCCAGGGACCTACGCCACGGGGCGTAGGCGTGATCCCGCCCGTCGGTTCGCCGGGTGCGGGGGTGGCTCCGCCTGGCGGCGGCATGCCCGGAGCATGGGCTACGGCCCCGACCGGACACGCAACGACGGCAGCGCCGAACGACGCGCGCAACAACTGGGGATCGTTGGCCGCGCATGGTGGGGGCTGGCAGAGCTTCGATACTCCCGAAGCCGGCGTCCAGGCAGTTCGCAACAATTTGCTGAAGAATTATCAGGGGCTGACGCTGCGGCAGCTGATCTCGAAGTGGGCACCCCCAAGCGGAAACAACACCCAGCTGCTCATCGACCGTGCCGCGAAGATGATGCAAATGGACCCGGACGCGGTTCCATCGTTTTCCAATCCAGAAGTGATGAGGCAGCTCGTGACGACGATGATCGCCAACGAGCACGGCGGTGTTCTACCGCGTGACCTTGCACAAGGGTCGATCGATAAATCCCTCGGCTTTGGTGGCGCCGCGGGCGGCGGATTCTGGCAGGGCCTTAGCAAGTTGTTCGGCGCCCACGGTGCGAACGCGGCGCCGATGCCGGGGTTCGGCGGCGCGTATGGCGTCCGCGGAGCGGTGATGAACTTCGGTATGAATGGAGGGGTCGGTGCTCCCGGTACCAACCTCGTTCAGATATCGACCCCGAGTGGAAAGAAATTCACCGTCAATGCTGCTGCCGCGCCGGCGTTCGCGGGCTTTGTTGCCGATCTTGAAAAGTCCGGCTATGGGATCAATTCGATAGGGGGATACAACGACCGAAACAAGCTGGTAGGGGGCCTATCGGAACACGCCTATGGCCTGGCGGTCGATATCAATCCTGGTGCGAACCCCTATGATCCGAGCGGCAACGTCAAGACCAATCTGCCTAAAAACATCCACGATATGGCGGCTAAATACGGATTGATCTGGGGCGGCGATTGGAAGAGCCCAGCCGATCCGATGCACTTCCAGTGGGGCGGTTCAAAGCCGTGGCTATCAAATCCTGGCCAGGGCGACGCACCGCCGGTTAGCATCTCCGGCTCGGGTCGTAGCGGCGTGGGGGCCGGTGACAGCTCGCACCATGTCGAGGTCAATTTCGCCAACGCGCCGGCTGGAATGCGGGCCTCCGTGGATGGGTCAGGGAACGCCGGCTTTACCCTGCGTACCCAGCATGCGATGGGGCCGTAGACGCCCGATGATCGCGAACGCACGTCATGCCAACGCTCACTGACACACGCGACTCCGAGCTGGCAGCCGCCCGCCGAGCGCTCGGTGCGATCGGGGCGGTTTTGGTTCTTGGCTTTGGATACGAGGAAGCTCTCGCGGCGGTGAGGAAACTCGCATGCGAGATCGCCGCGCAGGAAATCGACTTCGCTGTATCGGCTGCTCGAAACGAAGAACTCACGCCGGAGCCCCGGTTTGAGCTTCGCGTGGTTCCGAGCGCCGGATCATCTGAGCAATGAGGGGTGCGCCCGTGAATTCTGACCGGCATGCCATAAGGGCGGCCCGCGCCGTCGTGCAGGATGTACCAGGCCGAGCGATCGAGGTGGTCCTCTTCGACTACGAGGGCCGCGCGGTCTCCGCGTCGATTTCTGCCCAGCGGTCGTTGACGCTCGCCGGCGAGCTAATCGCCGCAGCTCGCGCCAGGTTGCCGGAATGACATGCCACACTTCAGTCGAAACCCGGCCTATCTGCATCGCCCTCTCCGAACGGGTTCGGCAAGGGAACCTTTACCGGCTACGCTTACTCTGTTTACATAGCGCTATCTGGAGAACCGGGAACTATGGCCCGAGAACAGCTTACCCGTCCTTGGCTTACACTCGGTATCCGATTGACAGCGTTCCCCTCGAGCTCTTGGGAAGCGCCTGCCAGTCTTTGGCGTGATGTGCTCGGTGACGACCCGGACAACGAAGCATATGAGCGCGCTCCGCAGTTACGTGTGCAATCGCGCCAATGGCAAGGCGGGACGCTTAATCTCACGGCTTCCCCCCTCAGCGTTGTTTGGCAAGCCGGGCCTGGAGCGACCGAGGACGGCACACCAGCTGCGGAACAAATGCCCGTAGAGGGGGTGGTGGAGCAGTTTTACGAATTTACACGTCGCTGGCTCGTCGCGACAGATATGCCGATCAAGAGGATTGGCTTCGGGCTTCACAGCGTTCTTCCGGCAAATGACAGAGCCGCCGCGTACCGCTTGCTCGCTGACTTGGTGCCCTCAGTGAATATCGATCCAGACGTCAGCTCCGATCTAGCCTATCAGATTAACCGATTTACAGAGAGCCGCAGCTTGGCAGGCTTACGGCTAAATCGGCTAATGAAATGGTCGGCTCCAGGTTTTCGGCAGGTCCAGATCCAACTCGGCGTCCAAGGCTCGCCGCAGGTAACAACCGGGCGAATTTTTGCCGGGCTGGATAATGACTTGAATACCGCTGCCGAGCACACGGAACCATTGGATCATGAGGCTCTTGGTGCCATATATGACGAATTGATCGACTTGGCTTGGGATAATTTGAGGTTCGGGGAGCTCGGTAGGGAAGCATGAGCGGCGGTCTCCAAAATGCTCTAACCCACTACTTAGGGAGCAGTCTTCCACTTGATCATGTGGCCTATGATCAGGGCGGGGAGATCGTCGTCACGAACGCTTCCTCCGGGATGATCCAGCCTTCGCGGGCCTTTTTGGCCTCAGCCTCGCATCCTCCGCACGCCCACCATCATTCGACACAGCCACGGCCGCTAAGTTTTGAAGATGAAGCCTGCTGGGCTCCTATTAAGCCGGACAAACCGCCGGGTAGTCAGGGCGGCGGCTGGATTCTTACGGATAATCACGTGTTTTGTCGTGCCACTGTAACCGATCGATCGTCCGGCACCATCGTGGTGTCGGGTGATTGGGGCGGCGACCATGTGGTCGGGCGATCGGTCCCCGTCACGGTTTATTGTTGGGGAAATACCGATAACGGCGGTGCGACACGTACCGTCCCCCGCGCCGTCGACGGTTTGACACCTCGCGAGGGCTATGGTGGTTGGGCGGAGATTTCCGATAAACCGGCCGCCACCGCATTTTCTACGCCGCCCTGGCATGCCGCCGTCCTGGAACGCCTGTCCCATCTTATCGGGCTAAATGAGGGGTGGGACGGCCCTGGTTCGGCCTCAATTAGCGTCGAGGTCGCTGTTAGAGCCTTTGAGGTGCTTATAGCTGTCGCCACCGATAAGATGCTGGCTCCGGCTATTTCGCCTAGCCATAACGGCGATCTGCAATTGGCGTGGTACGCACCTGATCTGGAGCTCGAGATAGACATTCCTCGGGATGGGGACGACCCGGTGATTGCCTTTTACGATCGGAATTCCGGCGAGGAGTCCGAATTGACGCTGACGTCGCCGGAAATGCGGGCGGCGATCGAGCGGTTGGCTGCCGGCTAATTGCCGTCGTGCCGTGGGCTCCCAACCCTCCGCGGGATGCGGCGGGAAACGTGTTGCCACACGACGATCAGCAATCGATCCCTGACGGGTGGACGCTGTTGCGTCACATCCACCCCGAACATTGGACGGTAGACCAAAAAACCGGCCTGCCCCGCGCCCAGTCGAATGCTTTCATGTTCAGCTCCAGCGGATCGGGAAGCATGTCAGTTGATTTAGAGCAGCCAATGTTGGAGGCCGGGCTTGCGGCGACGCATTATGCGTCCCTGGCCGGCAAGGGATTGGTACGGTTCGCCGCGGCAGTTACGCGCTCTCAAGCATTTCGCGTCGGGCCTGAACCAGTGCCGGGCAATGACTATCATGCGGGTATTTGGCCGCCAAACGAGGACGTAGGACCAAACGAGCTGCGCAAACGACAGCGCGCACTAAGCCGCGAAGCCGAATTCGTTTCCTGCGGACCAGAAAACGAAGGCCCGCAAGCGGGCTAGCCAGCGCGGCGGGCCTGCCCGGATAAGAACGACGCCTCAGTCTCTCTGGGGCTGCCTTCGGTTCTCTCCTTGCATGCCCTCCGTGATTGGCGCACCATGCGCGTGGCGCTTGGAACCGCCTTCTACCCGGAGCCGCCCCGGTTATTGGCGGTGTTACTTGTGCCCACAACCCCCCGCGGGCCGCTCCATGTCGGGAGTGCGCGGATAAAATACCCGAAAGGGAAAGAAGCGCGCCCGTGTAGA
>DASRLH010000378.1:0-30480 GCA_035648595.1 Tepidisphaeraceae bacterium | reverse complement strand
GGAGACGGTGTTTTCGATGCTCAAGCGAAACCTGGGCTCGGCGTTGCGCGGACGCAGTCATTGGAGCCGATGCCGGGATATGCTGCTGAGGGTGATTACGCACAACATTATGCTAATTTAATGAGGTTTTCTACAGAGCCGCTGCGACCCTCTATCGTGGTCTCTGTATCGTGGTCCGTGACGACCACATTGCATTTCTTTGGCTCTCCGCGCGAAAAAGTTGCTGATGAAGCGGCCCCAGCGATCGAGAAAGTGGGGTTTTTTGCCACAACATCGGCGATTCTCACGGCTCGGTCCGGTGGATACCAGTTGCGTTCGTCGGAGGGCCATTTTTTTTAGCTGTGTTTGCTTTATGTTTATTCCGCTCCCGTCCCCTTTCGTGGTTGATCGTCTGAAAATCCCTGGGCAAAGAAAAAATGCGAAATTCGGCGTAAAGGTCTATTGACTTTGATGTCGATTCAGCCGTCTTCGCTGCGATATATGACTCGGGGTCGGAGACGCGTCGCCGATTAGGCACTTAGCCGGTATAATCCCGAATTATGAGTCAGGTTTTCCAGAATTCCACAACTGAAATTCATTTCGGCGACGCGCTTCAGGTATTGAAAACGAGCGTCGCAGACGGCTCCGTTGACCTCATTTTTGCCGATCCGCCGTACAACATCGGGAAGCGGTTCGGCGATTCGCTCGACCGCTGGCCTTCTGATGAAGCGTATGCGAGCTGGTGCTTCGCGTGGATTGATCTTTGCCTGAAGAAGCTGAAACGGTCGGGCAGCATCTATTTGATGACGAGCACCCAAGCGATGCCAAATCTGGACTTGTACCTACGGAAGCGAGCCACGATCCTGTCGCGGATTGTCTGGCACTACGATAGCTCCGGCGTACAAGCGCGGCGCTACTTCGGTTCGATGTACGAGCCGATCCTGTTCGCGGTGAAGGACGCCGACAACTACGTGTTCAACGCCGACGAAATTCGAATTGAAGCACGAACCGGTGCGACACGCAAGCTCATTGACTACAGAAAGCCCGTTCCCACTCAATACAACACGACCAAGGTCCCCGGCAATGTCTGGTCCTTTCCCCGCGTCCGCTATCGCATGGACGAGTACGAGGAACATCCCTCACAGAAACCGGAAATGCTATTGGAGCGGATCATTCGAGCATCTAGTCGCCCCGCCGACGTTGTGCTTGATCCGTTTAGCGGGACGTTCACAACCTGCGCCGTTGCGCAAAAGCTAGGGCGACGAAGCATCGGAATCGAGCGCGAACTCAGCTACGTTGAAATCGGGCTACGGCGGCTTGGCATTGCCTCTACGTTTCAAGGGAGGACCTTGGAACCGCCTAAAAAGACATTTAAGCGCCGCGACATGGTGGGCGACGAACAGAACGAGCGCGGGTTGTTTGAGAATGTATGATGGAGACGATTGAACACCAATTTACGCCGACCATCGTTGGCATTCTCGAGAAGCATTTCGGCGAGTATGCACAGGCCGTTTTCTCCGCAAGCGCGTTAATAAGCTACCTGAACATTAAAACGAAGACCGCGACCAAGGGATCGAAATCTCGTGCGTCGTTCGGCAATCTCTACGCCCTGTATGTTCTGATTGAAGACTATGTCAAAGGCGGATTTCACACGAGCGGTAGCTACAAGGACTACGGAGGCGCTAACTTCGGGCCGCTGTTTCGCCGACAACGAGAATTGCCGTTCGGGGCGAAGCTTCAAAACCACCACTTGAACACGCGATTGAACGACGAATTCAAGCGATTCTACCCGAAATGTGGGTATGAGCCGATCGTTCGAGATGACCAGAATGGCTTGTACTGGATCAACGAAAATGCGCTGATAGTTGACCTTGGCAAAATGAAGTTTAACCTGGCGCTGGCTTCGCTTGAAATCATACACGCATATGCCGCCGCAAAGAAAAGCGCATTTGAGGGATTCATCGCGGATTGCGAAAAGCTTGAGGCGATTCAGCGAAAGCAGCCCGAGCAGGTCACGGACTTCATCAAGGCGTTGCTCGCACCAAATGTCGATGCCCGGATTTTCGAGATTGTTAGTTATGCGATTCTGAAAGCGGCGTACTCCGCTCAGTCGATTTGGTGGGGCTTGACCTGTGAGACCGTCAAAGAGGATTTTCTGATTCTATATAAGACGGGACGCACGAATGCGAACGATGGCGGAATCGATTTTGTGATGAAGCCCCTCGGACGTTTCTTCCAAGTGACGGAAACCCTGGATGTACGGAAGTATTTCCTCGACATCGATAAAATTCAGCGCTACCCGATCACGTTCGTCGTCAAATCCCATGCTCCGCCGGAAGATGTCGCAACTGAGATTCGACGGCAAGCGTTCAAGCTCTATCGCGTAGAAAAGATCGTCGCGAAGTACATGGAATGCATTGAGGAAATCATTAATATTCCCATCCTGCTGGAGAAGTTCCAAGAGGTCGTAACGGCTGGAAGGCTCGGCGACGTGATTTCCGAAATCACCATTCAGAGCAAAGTCGAATTCAATTATCCCCACGCGGATGAAGATGAGGAAACCAGCACGCCGAGATAAAGCGGATTCGACCCGGCTGCGTTATTGGGAGGATTTTCCCCCAATTGGGAACCGAAACCTCTACGCGCATGGGCGCGGTTGGATTCCGTTCTTTCGAAGCTAATCACTCCCCCCGCGCCCCCGGCCCATGCGTCTGCGAGGGGTCGGTGAGGTTGCTGTGATAGACCGGCAGGCGGACGGAGAAGGTGGTGCCTTCGCCCGCGGTGCTTTTCACCGAGATGCTGCCTTCGTGCTCCTCGACGATTTTTTTGGCGACGGCCAGTCCGAGGCCGGTGCCGCGATTGCCTTTGGTGGAGTGGAAGAGCTCGAACATGTGCTTCATCATGGACGGGGCGATGCCGGCGCCGTTGTCCACCACTTCCAATAGCGTCTGGCGATTGGGTTCATCGTAATGGCATTCGACGCGGATGAGGCCGTGCTGGGGCTTGACGGCGTCGAGGGCGTTGCTCAGGAGATTCATCAGCACCTGGTGCATGCCGCTGGGATCGATGGGGATGGCGGGGTGGTTCTCGTCCACGTCGCCGACCACCATGACGCCCTTTTCGTTGGCGGTTTGGGCGACCAGCTCCAGGCATTCATCGATCAGCACTCTCGGGTTGACCATTTCCAGTTGCGGCTCGCGCTCCTTGCTGTAGGCGAGCAGGTTCATGGTCAGGCCGTAGATTTTGTCGAGATTGCGATGCACGATGCGCCAGCCCTTGGAGGCTTGCATGAGATTGCCGCCGCGCAGGCCCATCTCGACGACATCGGCCCCGCCTTGCAGGGCTTGCAGGATGTTTTTGATCGAATGAGACAGGGCGGCGGAGGTTTCGCCGACGGCGGCCAGGCGCTCGGCTTCCAACTGCGCCTGATATAGCTTGGCGTTTTGGATGGCCATGCCGGCTTGCAGGCCGATGGCCGAAAGCAGGCGAAGCTGCTCGGGGGCGTAGGTGTAATTGCGGACGGAGGAATCGATATAGATCACGCCGGTGATTTCTTCGCCGCCCTTGTCGCTGAGTTTTCGCGCTTTGATCGGCACGCAAAGGGCCGAGCGGATGCCCAGGTTGTGCACGCTCTTGCCCTTGCTGAAGCGCTGGTCGGTCATGGCGTTGCTGGAAAGCACCCCTTCGCCGGTGAGCAGCACATGATTGATGATGGTGCGCGAGGCGTGGATCTTTTCCTGCCCCGTCCGCGAGTCGCCGGTATCCGATACTTGCTTTGTCTCGGAGTCCTCGCGCGTGCGCACCACGTGCGGCACCAGTTCATTGGTCTTCACGTCGGTCAGCAGAATAATCCCCCGGTCGGCCTTCACATGCTCGAAGATCAGGTCCATGACGACTTCGAGCACCTGCTCGACATTGAAGCTGCTGCCCAGCGCCGCCCCGAGCTGGTACATGATCTTGAGGTTGCCCATCGCGGCCGCCGCCGGCTCGGGGACGGCCAATACCAGGGAGTCGTCGCTGGAGGGGACGGTGGCCATGATGGCGCTGTCCATGCCGGCTTCCTCGCCGGACAGGGCGACGTTCCGCCCGCTGGTTCGCGAGACGCCCGGCTGCGCGCCAAAGACCATCAGCGTGCGCCCCGCCCGCACCTGATCGCCGACTTTGAGTGGAATGCGGTTATTGACGCGCGCGCCGTTGACGTAGGTGCCGTTGGCGCTGCCCAGGTCGCGCAGGACCCAGTCGCCATTCTCGGGCAATAATTCGCAATGCCGGCGTGAAACGGTGTTGTCGGTCAGCGGCAGCGACCGGCTGTCGCGCCCCACCAGCGCCGGCGCATCAGGCAGCTCGAACCGCCGGCCTTTGTCGGGACCTTGTAATACCAAAAGCGTCAGCACGGCGGACCAGTTTACCGAAGAACCGTGGAAAGTGAAAAAGCCTGCAATTGAATCGTGATTGGGTGACATTCCTGTCACCCAATCACGATTCGACCGGCTCACCGAAGTCCGACTCGCGGCGACGAGAATGACGTTCGACCGTTCGGGCAACCAAGTCCCGCTGCCGGAACGTCGCGCACGGCCTGGGCCTGGGTCGGGACTTGTGACTTGCCAAATCGGGCTCCATCGGCACAATCCCGATGCTTCCTGACGTTTTTTACGGACCCGCTCCCAAACCCATTATGATGCCAAATCCACGCCGCCAGACAGTCGATCGGATCAAGGCGATTCTTCGCAAGGATTTGAAGTTGGGAGATATCGATATTCCCGATGACATGGCGTTCTTCGGAACCGACGCCGACCTGGATTCGCTGGATATTTTGTTGTTGATGACCAGCATCGAAAAACAGTTCAAGGTGAAAGTGCCCAGCGAATCGGTGGGCAAGCAGGTGTTTCAATCGGTAGCCACCCTGGCACGGTTTATCGACGAGAATGCGCCGGCGGCCGATGCGGGGGATGCAGTGGCGCCGGCGGCGTTGTCCGGCGCCGATCTCGATCGCCTGCCGCACCGCGAGCCGTTTCGGTTTGTCTCGCGGATCATTCGGATCACGGCTGGGGAATCGGGCGAAGCGGCGTGGTCGCTCACGGGGCAGGAGGCCTTTTTTGCCGGGCATTTTCCGGGCAATCCGCTGGCGCCCGGCGTACTGATCGCCGAGGCGCTGGCGCAGCTCTGCGGCCTCGTTGGGCCGGACACGGGAAGCCGCGGCGGCAAGCTGGCGCATGTGGACATCCGCTTCGAGCAGTCGGTCACGCCGCCGGCGGAAATCACTCTCCACTCAAAACTGCTGCGGACGATGGGGGAGTTGCAGCAGTTTGAAGTCTGGGCGGAAGTGAACGGCGCCGCGGTCGCCCGCGGCACGCTTGCGCTGAGCCGATCGTGAGTCGTTGGGTGGCTCTGTCGCGCACAGGAGTGAGGTAAGTGAATGAACGACGCATTTTTTCGAATAGTCGTTCGCGACCCATGTGACACGGGCGTCCCGCCGGTGCGGATGGCTTTGGAAAGTTCGATAAATCAACGTATCTGGACTTCGATGACAACACGCACGGGCGAGACGCGCGTGTCACGATTGGGGTTGACATTTCGCAGCTTTACAGTTGTGGCATTCCTCATTTCCGCGTGCTTTGTTTCGATATGCCCGTCCGCGCCCACGACCCAGCCGGCCTCGCGGCCTGCGCTTGATCCGGCGTTGTGGCGTGAGATGACGCAAATCAATGACCGGGGCGCGAAGATCACCAGTTTGTCGGCGGATTTTGAGCAGCGAAAGTTTACTGCATTGCTTCGCAAGCCATTAGTCTCAAGCGGGCGGGTTCGAGTGAAGGGCGCGACGCTGCGATGGGATACGCTGCATCCCGAAAACAGCGTGTTGCTCGTGACGGACAAGAAGGTGGAAGTGTATTATCCGGCGCAGTCCACGCTGGAGGTGTACACGCTCGATCAGCGTCTGGCTGAACTGGTGGCGTCGCCGTTGCCTCGGCTCAAGACATTGCGGGATCGTTTTTCGTTCGCCCAGATCGACGTGAAACAAATGGACCGCACAGCGGACCCGGGCAAATTCCTGGCGCTGGAAATGACGCCGACTGATAAAAGCCTGCGCGAGCATTTGCAGGCCGTTCGCGTGTTGCTGGATAAATCGGCCGGCTATATGATCGCCACTGAAATGACCGATGCCGACGGCGACCGCACGGTCGTGCGATTCAGTAATGTGCGGACCAACGTCGATGTCGGCGACCTGGCGCTCAAGCTCCCGCATGGCACGCGCGTGACACATCCGCTGGAAGGGCTGGAAGGCGCGGAGCCGGGCCGACCGAAGTGAAACCGCCGGACGTATCAATCGAAGTGAAACCCGCCGCCGATGTAATTGTATTTTCTCCCGTCTTGGCGCCCTCGCCGACGATCGGGCGGCCCGTGATGAAAGCGGCGGCAGAGTCCGCGATTGCTCCCGATCCGGCGCCGCGCGCGCCGGGCCGCGCGAAAATGTTTTGGAGCGCTGCAGTTGCGTGGCTTAATCGCGCGGCGGCGGAGCTCTGGCTCAATATATTCTTCTGGCAGGCCCGCCGGCATCCGCGATTCTTGCGCGCCGTCAAGGCGTTTGTCGTTCATCACACCTGGCGTTTTTCGGAGCATCTTTACGGCGGCACGATGGCCAACGCCGCCCGCATCCTGGGCTCCGCTTCAACCCTCGCGCAGCGCGAAACCCTCTCCCGCGGCATGCTCGGAGCGTTCTACGACTTCGTATGCGACGTCGGCTCAAGCGTGGGATTATCGCGGCAGCAGATGTTGGGCCGAATTGAATCCGTGGAAGGCGAGCACCATTATCGCGCCGCCCGCGATTCCGGGCCGTTGCGCAAAAGAGGCGCGATCATCGTGACGGCACACATGGGATCGTTCGAGGTTGGGACCGCGGCATTGCGCGAGAAGGAGCCGCGCGTTCACGTGCTGTTTCGCCGGGACGAGCGCGGCGGATTCGAGCGCATCCGCGCAGCGCTGCGGAAAAAACTGGGCGTCATCGAGGCGCCCGTGGATGATGGCTGGACCGTCTGGCTGCGCCTGCGCGACGCCTTGCGAAATGACGAGGTGGTCGTCATTCAGTGCGATCGGGTGATGCCGGGACAGAAGGGGCAGGCGGTGAAGTTTTTCGACGGGCACATGCTGCTGCCGACCGGGCCGGTGCGGCTGGCGCTGGCCAGCGGGGCGCCGATCATTCCCATCTTTTCCGTGCGCACCGCCAGCGGCGCGATCCGTCTGTTTATCGAGGAGCCCATCGTCGTCGGCGAAACCGACGGCGCGTTGTCAGTTGACGCGGCCATGGAAAAAGTCGGCGCGGTGCTTGAGAAATACGTGCGCCAATTCCCTGAACAATGGCTGGAGAATCGGCCCGCCTGGATCGAGGACGCCGGCAAGCCCATGCCCCGCCCGCCGGGCAAGCGCTGGCGGATCTTCGCGGGGGCGCGATGAGCGAAGCACAAACACAGGCCGACGAGATCGCCCCGAGTGATTCGACCGACCCGATCGTTATCACCGGCGTCGGGCTGCTCACCCCGCTGGGCCTCACGGCCGAGGCGACATGGGCTGCCGTGCGCGCCGGGCAATGCGGCGTGGGTGCGCTCCCGGCGATGGAGCAACTGCTCCCGCCGGGGAGTTCGGGCGGGCAGGTTGCCGACCTTCCCGACACGTTCGAGCCAAACCTCCCGCGCGAAGTGCGCTACCTCAGGCGCGCCATCACTAACGCATTGGAAGACGCAAACGTATTGGGCAAAAATCCGTATTCGCCGGCGCGTTGCGGTTTCATGCTCGGCACCACCTTGCACGGCATCCGGGCCGGCGGGCGGTTTCTGCGAAACCATAACCTGGCGGAGCTGGCCGACTTTCTTGCCGGCGCGACCCTGCGGCGGGCGACGGCGCATATCCCGTTCACCGGCTTTTCCGCCACCACCTGCTCGGCCTGTTCGTCGAGCCTGGGCAGCATCGCCCTGGGCATATCACTGCTGCGCGCCGGCCGGCTTGATCTGGTGGTTGCCGGGGGATACGACACGATCAGCGAATACGTTTACGGCGGATTCAACAGCCTGCGGCTGGTTTCGCCCGATTTCGTCCGCCCGTTCACGCGCGGCCGACAGGGGATGAAATTATCCGAAGGCTATGGAATCGTGGTGCTCGAACGCGCATCAGACGCGGCGCGCCGCGAGGCCGTCGCGTTGGCGGCGGTGCTGGGTTATGGCGAATCCGCCGACGCACATCATCTCACCCAGCCCGATCCGCAAGGCCGCGGCGCGGCGCGGGCAATGGCCGGGGCGCTCAATGCCGCCGGCCTGACGGCCGGGCAAATCGATCTTATCGCGGCCCATGCAACCGGAACGCCGGACAACGACGCCGCGGAATTCGCGGCGCTTTCCGCGGTCTTCGGCGGTGATCTTTCGCGTATCCCGGTCGTCGGATTCAAGAGCCATCTGGGCCATACACTGGGGGCGGCGGGCGCGGTGGAACTGATCCTTTGTGCCCTAAGCCTGCGCGATCAGATTGTGCCGGGCTGTGTGAACGTGACGCCCGCGCAGATCGAGTTTGCCGGGTTGAACGTCGCAACCGGCGCCGCCCGGTCCGCAAGCGTTCGCAACACGCTTAATACTTCCCTGGGCTTTGGCGGGGCGAATACGTGCATGGTGCTGGGGAATACCGTCGATTCGTGCGGCGTACCGCACTTCATGGGCGGGCCGCCCATGCCATGGCAGAGTGCCGCGCCGGCTTCCCGATCCCGTGATGATTTTCCCCAACCCGTTTTCATCACCGGCGTCGGCGTGGTCCTCCCCGGCCTGATCGGCAATGAGGCATTTGCGCGCAGGCTCACCGCGCCCGAACCTCGCCGCGTGACGTGCGATACTGGCGCAATCGCGGAAATTGACTTGGCCGGCCTGCTGAACGCGCGGCGGGTTCGGCGGGTGAGCGAATACGTGAAGCTTGCCCTGGCCGCCACCGTGCTGGCCTGCCGCGATGCGCGGATCGGCGACATTCCAGGTTTCGCTGAAAATTGCTCGGCGCTGCTGGGCAGCACGCATGGCTCGCCCGGCTACAGTGAGCCTTACTATCGGCAGATCGTTGGCGAAGGAATCACGGCGGCCAATCCGCTGCTCTTTGCCGAGGGTGTGCCCAATGCCGCCGCGGCGCATCTGAGCTTGATGCTGTCGCTGAGAGGCCCATGCCAAACCGTGATCGGGACGCGCACCGCCGGGCTGGACGCGCTGTATCTGGCAGCGGTCCGCATCGCGGCGGGGGAGTGGGACCGGGCGATCGTCGGCGCGGCCGAGGAGTATTCCCCGATTGTGAATGCCGCCTACAAACAGTGGGGCCTTTATGCCGGTCAGGATGCCGCCGTTGGGTTTTCGCGGGGCGGCGGGTTCGTCACCGGCTGCGGCGCGGTGACGCTCGTGCTGGAAAGCGCGCGCTCGGTTGAATCGCGCGGCATCGACCCGCGCGGCCAGATACTTGCCGCCAGCGGCCCGGTTCCCCTGCCGGCGCGCGCCGCACATCGAATGGCTGATGCGCTGGCGTGCTTGGGAGATGTTCGGCACATCATCGCGTCGGCCAACGGCACCTCGCTTGATCGCCTCGAATCCGGGGCACTTCGTCGAGGACCCTCTCGCGTTGTCTCCTCACTATCCGGCCACATCGCCGAGACGTTCAGCGTGATGCCCCTGGCGGGAATCGCCGCCGCGCTGCTGACGGGAAAACTGCCGGCCCTGCTCGCGCCAAATGCTCCAACGTCCGACCCGTCCGGTCTTACATTGGAACGCGTGGGCGTGGTTTGCTCCGACTACACACGGCTCATCAGCGCGGCCGGAATTTCCATATCGGGACGAGTCGGGGAAGTTTGACGGATGGCGGGATTCCTCGACGCTTCGGTGTCCACGCCGGGGCAAAGCGGTGCCAGAGAACCGCGGGCTTGCGAAATCGCCGCGACCGCGCCGCCCCGGATTGGGAGCGCGCTCCGCCATAATGCCCAGGAGCGCGCATCCTATCCGGGGCGGCGCGGGCACCCCTTGCCCCGGCGTGGACAGACCATGCGGTTCACGTCTTCGGCATAGCCCTTGCAAGCCGACTTTCCTCACCCGCCGGGGAATGTCCCTGGCCGCGGCGATAACGAAAATTGGTGAAGGAGATTCACATGAAGCTGGAAGAACTCAGGGATTTGTATATCGAGGAATTGCGGGACCTTTACAGCGCCGAGAATCAACTCGTAAAGGCGCTGCCCAAGATGGCGAAGGCCGCGACGAACGAGGAACTGGCTGAGGGATTCGAGGAACATCTGGAGCAGACCAAGGGGCATGTCAATCGGCTGAAGCAAATCTTTGATCGGCTCGGTAAGAAGCCAACCGGCAAGGTCTGCAAGGCGATGGAGGGATTGGTCGCCGAGGCCAAGGAAGCTTTGGAAGAGGACATGACGCCCGAAGTGCTGGATGCCGCCTTGATTGCATCGGCTCAGCGGGTTGAGCATTACGAAATGGCCGGCTATGGCACCGTGCGCTCGTTCGCCAAGCTGCTCAAGGAGCGCGAAGCGATGGCGCTGCTTCAGCAAACGCTTGATGAAGAGGCCGCGACGGACAAGAAGCTGACCAAGCTCGCCGTCTCCACGATCAATATTGATGCGGCGCATGAGGACGATGAGGAGATGGACGACGAGTAATCGTTCGGCGTTCGGGACTCTTATTATTTCCACGGCGTGCGGGCCGCCCACAACGGGCGGCCCGTACGGCCTTTATGACTTGCGCAAAAGGGTGGGGAACTGTCAAAGATTCCAAAAATTTTGCGTTCCGCGATAACGATGGTAGTGTCCCTTAAATAATGCGTGCGTGTCGTTAAAGGCGGCGACAGAAAGGGTCGGTGTGGTAGTGGCGGCGATTAGTCTTGGCTCTCCACCCTTGGATTTATTCGCGGCCGCTCGACAGCGTAATTCGCGTGGCCCCAGCAACCAAATTTCGAGAAATGCAATATTGACCGGTGATTCGAGGGTTGTTCTGCAAACCGTTCCCGCGGACATGTGCGATCTCATAGTCACGTCGCCGCCCTACGCGGATCAACGAAAGAACACGTACGGCGGAATATCCATCGACCAATACGTCGATTGGTTCGCGGACACGTCAAAAGAGCTGCTTCGCGTCCTCAAACCCACCGGCTCGTTCGTACTCAACATCAAGGAGCGGGTGGCAAATGGCGAGCGGCACACCTATGTGCTGGACCTGATTCTGATGATGCGGCAGCAAGGTTGGCTTTGGACAGAAGAATACATCTGGCACAAGAAGAACTGCCACCCAGGCCGTTGGCCCAACCGATTCCGGGACGCCTGGGAGCGGTGCCTGCATTTCACCAAATCCCGGCAGTTTGCCATGTATCAGGATGAGGTGCGCGTACCGATGGGAGAGTGGCGGCACGCGCGGCTCCGCAATCTCAGCGAAACGGATAAAAAGCGCGATAACTCGCATGTGAAGAGCGGTTTCGGAAAGAAGATATCCAACTGGGTGGGCCGGGATTTGGCCTATCCGTCCAACGTGCTGCATTTGGCAACCGAATGCGGAAACAAAGCTCACAGCGCGGCTTTCCCCGAAGCGCTGCCCGCCTGGTTTATTCGTCTGTTCACCCAACCCGGCGATCTCGTGCTCGATCCGTTCCTGGGCTCAGGCACCGCCGCCGTCGCGGCGAAGCGCCTCGGCCGGGATTACCTGGGGATTGAGGTATTGCCGGAGTACGTGGAAATATCAAAAAAGCGGATAGATTCAGCGCGAGCGAGCCCGCAACCGAAAAAGAGAGGAAGCCACGAATGGACACGAATGCACACGAATGAAGATTGATTCACTTGCCGGAATGACGTCCACTGCCACATTGGCAATCGAGGACTGACGTTCCAAGCAGGTTGCTGCCACCCTGACAGGTGGCGAAGAATGGCGCCGATTCTTGCGCCGCCGATTTCTCGCCACAACCCATTGCGAACAAGCATTTTACGATTCGGCATTGCTCAATTTCCCCTCGGCACGGCCTTTGACATAGGAGGTTGCCGAAGGTTCACCTGTCGGTAACCAGTCTGCGTGTTTGATCCGTCGGGCGATTGCCCGTCGTTGAGACAAACGACAAGCTGTTCATTCACGAAACACAACGATCGAAAGGAGACGTGGCATGGCCGCTAAGATGTTGGCCTTTGATGCGGAGGCTCGCAAGGCACTTTTGGAGGGCGTGAGCAAACTGGCTCGCGCGGTGAAAGTAACCCTTGGCCCCCGCGGCCGAAACGCCGTCATTGATAAAGGGTGGGGCGCGCCCACCGTTACCAAGGACGGCGTCACGGTAGCCGAGGAAGTGGAACTGACGGACCGCTACGAAAATATCGGCGCCAAGCTGGTGAAGGAGGCGGCGAGCAAGACCAGCGACGTGGCCGGCGACGGGACCACCACCGCCACGGTTCTCGCGGAAGCCATCTTCAAGGAAGGTTACCGGAATCTCACCGCCGGCGCTGACGCCATGGCGCTGGCGCGCGGCATCCGCAAGGCGGTCAGCGCCGTCACCGAACATCTCAAGAAACAATCCAGGCCGATCAACGGCAAGGCCGACATCGAAAGCGTCGCCTCCATCTCCGCCAACAATGATCGCGAGATCGGCAAGATCATGGCCGATGCGTTTGATCGCGTCGGCAAGGATGGCGTCATCACCGTCGAGGAAGGCAAGGGCCTGGAAACCTACGTCGATGTCGTCGAAGGCATGCAATTCGATCGCGGCTACCTGTCGCCCAACTTCATCACCAACGCCGATGAAATGACCGTGCAGTTGGAGAAGGCGCTGGTTCTGGTTTACGAAGAGAAGATCACCAGCGCCACCAAACTGATCCCGCTGCTCGAGAAGGTGCAGAAGGGCAAGAAGCCGCTGCTGATTATCGCCGAGGATATCGAAGGCGAGGCCTTGGCCACGCTGGTCGTGAACAAGCTGCGCGGCATTCTGAACGTGGCCGCCGTGAAGGCCCCCGGTTATGGAGATCGCCGCAAGGCCATGCTCGAAGACATCGCCATCCTCACCGGCGGCAAAGCCATCATGAAGGACCTGGGCATCGAGATCGACAAAATCGAACTGGCCGACCTTGGGCAGGCCAAACTGGTCCGCATTGACAACGACAATACCACGATCATCGAAGGCGCCGGCGAAACAAAGGCGATTCAGGGCCGGATCGCCCAGATCCGCCGGGAAATCGAAGGCACCACCAGCGATTATGACCGCGAGAAACTCCAGGAACGCCTGGCCAAACTTGCTGGCGGCGTGGCGCAAATTAACGTCGGCGCGGCTTCCGAAGCGGAGCTCAAGGAAAAGAAAGCCCGCATCGAAGACGCCCTCCACGCGACTCGCGCGGCAGTTGAAGAAGGCGTCGTGGCCGGCGGGGGCGTCGCCCTCATCCGCGCCCTCAAGGCCCTCAACGGCGGCTCCAACCTCAAGCTCGAAGGGGACGAGGCGGCGGGCGTGAAAATCGTCCGCAGCGCACTGGTCTCTCCGCTCAAGCAAATCGCCGAGAACGCCGGCACCAGCGGCAGCGTCGTTGTCCGCCGGGTCATGGAATCCAAGGACAACGACGGGTGGAACGCCCTCACCGGCGAATTTGTCGATGTCGTCAAAGCCGGCATCATTACCCCCACGAAGGTTGAACGCACCGCTCTGCAAAACGCCAGTGAAGTCGCCATTCTCCTGCTGACCACCGATTGCATCGTGGCCGACGCCCCCAAGAAAGAATCCGGTGGCGGTGATCACGATCACCATCACGGCGGCGGCGGCATGGGAGGAATGGGCGGCATGGGTGGGATGGACGATATGATGTGAGCTGGACTAGGAGTAGCGCAGTGCTGAGAACTATCGAAGCGATGATCGACGCCACCGGCCAGGTCACGCTCGCCGAACCCATCAAGGTAGCGGAGCCGACGCGGGCGCTCGTTACCATATTAGAGGAAGCTCCAGTCGGCGATTTACCCAACGAAGCGGCGTTGCTCTCCGAAAGGTCGCTGGCCGAGGGTTGGTTGGGACCGGAGGCCAACGAGGCTTGGAAACATCTGCTCGATTTGCCAGGCATTGAAGAGGTTGGAACATGAAGTCAGGCGATGTGGTATTGCTCGACTTCCCATTTAGCGACCTGTCCGGCAGCAAATTGAGGCCAGCGGTGGTTCTGACGGAGGTCGGACGTGGCGATTTCATCGCCTGCCAGATTACGAGCAACCGCGACGCCGATGCGGACGCAATCGAATTGACGGCGACTAGTTTTGCCGCCGGTGGGTTACGGAGGACAAGCTATTTTCGTCCCGGCAAACTATTCACCGCGCATCGCAGCATAGTGGTGAAAGTGGTGGCTCGACTGAACGATGTGACGAGCAAGAAGGCGAAGGATGCAGTGATTGCTATTGTCGGGCGCGGATAGGCGCAATCGCAAATTGCAGCAAGCCGGATAATTCGGTGGTACCAAATGGGCACTTTCCACACAACCTGTTCCATTGAAAACATGGCGGATCGCGACCGCGCGGCCATCGTGGAGAATATGCTTGTGGACACCGGCAGTGAATACACTTGGGCGCCGGCAAAGACGCTGGAAGCTCTGAATATCGCCCGTGAAAAGAAGGACATCGCCTTCCAAATGGCCAACGGCCAATGCATTACTCGCAACATCGGCTTTGCAATTGTGCGATGCGGGCCGTTTTTTACTGTCGATGAAGTCGTATTCGGTGACGAAGGAGACCTTGCCATCCTGGGCGCCAGAAGCCTTGAAGGATTCAATGCCCAGGTAGATTCAGCGGGAGAGAGGCTCGTTGCCGCCGGCCCCGTCGCGGCGGCGGCATGCGTTGCATGGACGATATGATGTAATTGAAACTGGCAAGTTGCCCAGGAGATTGGCACATGCTGCGTACACTTGAAGCCCTTATGGACGAGAGCGGCAATGTTCGCCTATTAGAGGTCGTGAAATTGAGCGGCATTAGACGCGTGCTGATAACGATCCTTGATGAGTCCCCAGCGACGGCGGATGAAGCCGCGTTGTTAAGCGAGGCGGCCCTCGCGGAGGACTGGAATCGACCAGAGGAGGATGCTGCGTGGTCACACCTGCAACCGGCTCGGTAGTTCTAGTGCATTGTCACGCAATGATTTTGGGGTAAATCACTAGAGTTTTACCCGCATTTGGAAGCATGACAATGCACTAGTGACTTCACCATGTGAGCTATGCCAAGCCGGGAAAGCTCTTCACCGCGAGCACCCGCCTGATGACAACTGAAGTCGGAAAATTACGCGAACCTGCCTTTAGCAGGGTGATTGATGGGATTATTCGTTTGCTCCAGGGAATGTAGAGCCGTTGAATGAACGTACTACAGTCCCTGCGGGCCATACATGAGGTAAAAGGAACTATGAAACTCAGACCCCTATCGGATCGTGTCATCGTCAAGCAGTCGGAAGCCGAAACCAAGACCGCCAGCGGCATCGTGCTGCCGGACTCGGCCAAGGAGAAGCCCACCAAGGGCAAAGTCATCTCCGTGGGCCCCGGCAAGGTGGACGAAAAGGGCAAGCATCAGTCCCTCAATGTCAAAGCCGGCGATACCGTCTACTACGGCAAATACTCCGGCACCGACATCGAAGTCGAAAGCGAGAAATTCGTCATCCTCCGCGAGAGTGATATCCTGGGCATCCTGGAGTGAGGCGTCTCGCCCGTGCAAAGTGCTTGGGAGTAAGGGAGCCATCGTTGCGAAATCCTCAAGGTACGCATGGGCGAAACGCCCGTGTCACGACAGAGCCGCCAGACATCGAAAAGAGTTGCGGGCGGTTGAAGCGTTACGAATAAACAAGCAACACACGAACGCGCAAGCGCGCGACCGGTCCAAAAGAGCGATGACCGCTTTTCTTCTCCGCGTCTCTGCGTCTCCGCGGTGAATAAGTTTTGGAGTTAACACATGGCAGCAAAACAAATGATGTTCGAGTCCGCCGCCCGCACCGAGTTGTCGGCGGGGCTTACGCAACTGGCCCGCGCGGTCAAGGCGACGCTTGGCCCGCGCGGCCGCAACGTGGTCATCCAGAAATCCTTCGGCTCGCCGCGCATTACCAAGGACGGCGTCAGCGTCTCCAAGGAGATCGAGCTGCCGCAGCCGTTTGAAAACATGGGCGCCAAGCTCGTGAACACCGTCGCTTCCAAGACCGGCGACGTGGCCGGCGACGGCACCACCACCGCCATCGTCCTGGCCGAGGCAATCTACACGCTGGGTCTTCGCTCGGTGTCGATCGGCGTGAATCCCGTGCTGGTGCAGCGCGGCATCACCAAGGCCGCCGAAGTCGCTGCCGATGCCATCACCGCGCAAGCCAAGAAGGTGAAGGGACGCGAAGACTACAAGCGCATCGCCACCATCAGCGCCAACGGCGACGACAAGATCGGCGACCTGATGGCCGACGCAATGGAAAAGGTCGGCAAGGAAGGCGTCATCACCGTCGATGAAGGCAAAGCCACCGAATCCACCCTCGAATACACCGAGGGCATGCAGTTCGACAAGGGCTACCTCTCGCCATACTTCCTCACCAATCCCACAACCCTCGAAACCGTGCTGGAAAATGCCTACATTCTTCTGCACGAGAAGAAGATCAACAATCTTGCCGAGCTGCTTCCGTTGCTCAACAAGATCGTCACCAGCAGCCGGCCCTTGCTGATTATTGCCGAGGATGTGGAAGCGGAAGCGCTGGCGGCGCTGGTCGTCAACAAACTGCGCGGCATCCTGCAGGTGTGCGCGGTCAAGGCGCCGGGTTTTGGCGATCGCCGCAAGGCGATGATGGCCGATCTGGCCACCGTCACCGGCGGGGAGTTCATCAGCGAAGACGTCGGGCTCAAGCTCGAAAATGTCGAGCTCGAACAACTCGGCCAGGCCAAGCGCATCGTCATCGACAAGGACAAAACCCTCATCGTTGAAGGGGCCGGCAAGCGCAAGGGAATCGATTCCCGCGTCGATCAGCTTCGCCAGCAGATCGACAAAACTACCAGCGACTACGACAAGGAAAAGCTCCAGGAACGCCTGGCCAAGCTGACCGGCGGCGTAGCCGTCATCCGCGCCGGAGCGGCGACCGAAACCGAGATGAAGGAGCGCAAGGACCTGATCGACGATGCCCTTCACGCCACCCGCGCCGCCGCCGAGGAAGGCATCGTGCCCGGCGGGGGAGTCGCCTTCCTCCGCGCCATTGAGGCCGTCGAAAACGCACGCGGCAAAGCCAAGGGCGATGAGCGCATTGGCTTCGACATTGTTGCCGAAGCCCTTCGTTTCCCCACCCAGCAAATCGTCGATAACGCCGGTGAAGATGGCGAAGTCGTCGTAGCGGAAATTCTCGAAAACAAGAATCCGTCGTTTGGCTACAACGCCGCCACCGGCGAATTCGGGGACATGTTCAAGCTGGGAATCATCGACCCGGCCAAGGTCTCCAAGACCGCGCTGCTCAACGCCGCCAGCGTGGCCGGGTTGGCGCTGACGACCGACGTGTTGATCACCGACGTCAAGGAAAAGAAAGGCGAGGAAGCCACGCCGATCGCGGGAGCGGTGGTTTGAGCCTTGTCTTTTGATTTGATTCAGATACACGGGAACTCCGCCACATCGACCTGTGGCGGAGTCCTGTCGTATAATGCGGAATCAACAGGAGACCCCATGGCTATCTCGGATCTGGCCGAACGATTACTCCGTTATCACGCAAAGCGCCCGGACGAGCTTTTTTACGGACAGCGGATTATGGGATCGCTTTACCGTGAAACAGAGCTTGAACGGCTTGACGCCGCATACAAGGAACTGGCTGCTGCTGGATTGCTTGAGGCGACCCGCTTTGTTTATAGCTTCTTTGGCGCTCCCAAAGTTCTCTATCAGATTACGCCACAAGGAGCCGCGTGGGTTTCCCAGGAGTCCGCGGCATGAGCGGCAGTCCAGCTTTTCTGGCCGATGTGTTGGTTCACTTCGCGCAATTTCTCCAAGATAATGGAGTCACTGCCAACGATGTGGTGGTGCGCCTTACGCTGGTCGATGGATCCTCGTTCTTCGTGCAAGGGTTCAAGGTAAGTCCGCCGCTGGGTGCCCAAGGCCTTGGAATGATAAATGGCATCGGTGCCGATGCGCGTAGCGCGTTGATCATTCGTGAGTCTCACGTCATCAAAGCCGAGTTGCAGATTGCCGATGAAAGCAAGGGGCCAATCGGATTTCATGGTGAACATGCCGGCAGCTAAGAAGGACCAGCGTGCCAACGACCAAACGCGATTATTACGAAGTGCTCAGCGTCACCCGGACTGCCGATGGCGATGAGATCAAGCGCGCCTATCGCCGGCTGGCGATGAAGTACCACCCCGATCGCAATCAGGGCGATTCCAATGGCGAGGCCGACATTAAGTTCAAGGAGTGTTCCGAGGCATACGAGGTCTTGTCCGATCCGCCCAAGCGGCAGCGCTACGATCAGTTCGGCCATGCTGGTGTTACGGGCCAGCATGATTTCTCCACGATGGACGTCGGCGACATCTTCTCGATGTTCGACGATATCTTCGGCGGCGCGTTCGGCAGCCGGGGGGGAGCAAGCGGCCGCGGCGGCCGGCGCGGGCCGGCGCGCGGGCTGGACCTGGAAACGCAAGTCGAGCTTACACTCAACGAGGTCGCCAACGGCGTTGAAAAAAGCCTGGAGTACGACCGGCAGGAAACTTGCGAAACCTGCAAGGGCAGCGGCGCCAAGCCGGGCACTTCGCCGATTGTCTGTGTGCAGTGCGGCGGGGCGGGGCGCGTGGCGCAGCAGGGATTCGGCGGGATGTTCCGCATGGTGACGGCCTGCCCCAATTGCCGGGGGCGCGGCACCGTGGTGCGCGATCATTGCCCGACCTGTCGCGGCACGGGCCGCCAGACGCGCAAACGCGTGGTCACGATGCGCATTCCGCCGGGCGTGCACGAGGGAGAGGCGGTCATCATCCAGGGCGAAGGCGAAGCCGGCGAACCGGGCGCGCCCGCCGGCGACCTGCGATGTTACATCGCCGTCAAGCCCCATCCCATCTTCACGCGCCATAACGATGATCTGGTCTGCCAGATTCCCATTTCCTTCACGCAGGCCGCCCTCGGCGGCGCCATCGAAGTGCCCACCCTCAAGGGCCGCGAGGAATTGGAGATCGCCACCGGTACCCAGCATGGCGAAGTATTCAAGCTCAAGGGCAAGGGCCTGCCCTCGCGCCGCTCGCACCGCAATGGCGATGAATTGGTGCAGGTGCTGGTGGAAATCCCGCGAAAACTCACCGAGCGCCAAAAGCAGTTGCTGCGCGAATTCGCCGCCTCCGAGGATGGCGCGGTAATGCCGCAACGCAATGGGTTTTTGGATAAGCTCAAGCAGGTTTTTACCGGCGATCAGTAATGCCGCCCCCCGGTTGGAACAGGATTTGTAACGGACCGTCCCGAAGACTGCCCGATCTGCCAAATTCGGCGCAGGTGAAACCGAGCGAACCATCATGACGCGTATTCCGATCAACGACGAAACCCCCGACGGCGGCCTGGCCCAGGACGCCGAGCAGGATAACACCGCAGGCGAAGGCCCCACGCCCGGAATTGCCGCCGAACTGGATGCGCTCAAAGCCGACCGCGATTCGCTGTATGATCGCCTCGCCCGCGCCACCGCCGAGTTCAAGAACTCGCAGCGCCGCATGCAGCAGGACATGGATCAGCGAACGCAATACGCCAACAGCTCGCTGATCAAAATTCTGCTGCCGGTGATCGATAATTTCGAGCGCGCCCTGGGCGTCGATCCCGCCAAGACCGATGTCGCCTCGGTTCTCAAGGGTCTGCAGATCGTTCACGATCAACTGATGAACGTGCTTCGCCAGCAGGAGGTCGAGGAGATCGCCCCGCGGGCCGGCACACCTTTCGATCCGTCCAGGCACGAGGCGATCCTGCAACAGGATTCCACTTACAAAGTTCCCACGGTCGTTCAGTTGCTTCAAAAAGGCTATGCCCTGCATGGCCGCACGTTGCGGCCGGCCCAGGTGGGCGTGAGCAAAGGCGTTTGAGCGATCAGCGCTCCGGGGTGAACGGCCTGCTCATCTGTTTCTCTTCATGGAGATGCAGTCGTCGCCATAACCTCCTCCCAGTCCTGCATCTGTATGGGGCTGAAGGTCATGGCGCCACGATCATAGCTCGGAAACAGCGCCACATGCATGTCGTCGAATAGCACGTTATTGCCATTCGGGTGCATGTAGAATCCTCCGGGATCCCATGGCCACGCAAGCACCGGCGGCCCTTGTGCGCTATAGTCATCAGGATCGGCATCGTCCTGCGCATGGCCATCGGTGCCAAAAGGCGGCGGGTATAATGAGCGCTGCGTCTTGTCGCCGCTGAGCACGAACCGACTGCTCAATTTTACATCGGTCAGTTTCATCGCATGCCGCCCGTTCATCCCGGACCATTTCGCGGCCAGAAAATAATTTCGGCACTTGACTCTGGAACGGAACGAGGGGCATCTATACACCCGCGAGTCGGGTGGCCCAAGGTAAGGCATCAATTCGATCGTCCATGCCGGGCCCGGCGAATCATCGCTCAGACCCGGCGGCCAGGTATGCCAGCCAGACCATGCCGGCAGCCAGCCATGATTGGACTGCGCGTACATTTGCAATGCAATTCCAACCTGCCGTAGGTTCTCCGCACACTGCACCGTCTCGGCATGGCGCTGCGCCGTGACAAGAGCCGGGAGCAGTAGCGAGACCAACAGTGTAATGATCCCAAGCACGACCAGCAGCTCGATCAAAGTCCACCCATGACGCCCCTTCTTGTGCACTGGGTAATATTCACCGGCATATTCCACGGGATTCAAGGCGGCAGCCTGTTGCGGCACAGGTTCTTCGCAACTGAGCTCCCGAATCTCCGGCGGCCCGGGATCCGGCGCCCGCGGCGGAGATTGAGCAACCGGCAGGCGCAGGGCCGCTATCATTTCCGCCTCTAACTCTTCCAAATGCCGGAGGTCAGAGTCCAGAACCGCTGGTTTTGCGGCTTGCGCCTGATCGCCCTCCACACCGCTCACGTTAGAACAATCCGGAGCAACTTTTGGCCGTGGTTCCGCAAAGAGATAGCGCGTCAGCCCCCAGATTGCGCCGGGCGCGGCGCCCGCCAGCGCCCAGATCAGCAGCATGGCCCAGGCTTCGTCCCACCATGCATATTCGATGCTGACGTCGGGCATCGTATGCTGTGTTGCCGAAAGATATTCTTGGATGGAACGCGCCGGAACTGACCCATCGCCTGGAAGATAAGGCCGCGGAGCGGCAAGCCGGTGCTCGGCGTACACTTTGGCCCGATCATCAAACAAATCCAGGGAAAGGACGTCTATGTATCTCCTCCGGTAAATCGTGATCGACTGAATATACGGCCTGCCATCGGCGGTATGCATGTGCAGCATCTGTTGGAAAAATCTCTGGCTCAAGAAATCGCTGCCGCCGACGGGCTCATTTTGCAGCGACATGACTCGCCCGATTGCGAACAGCGCGCCGGCAATGAGCCCCGCCAGCGACCACTGCCACCATTTTGTCGGAACGGCAATCATACAACTCTCGACCAATCGGGCGGCCAGGGGGCCCGGCTAAAAAGCCGGGTAGTTCCCGGCAAACATTGCGGTATAGATCGCCAGCATCAGGCAGCCGCATGCGATCAGGTACACCGCGACGAATCGCGGCAGCCGCGCCAGCAAATGCCCGACAACCAGGTACGCCGGGAATACGATCGACGCAAAGCGGGCCTCGCTAATCGTGCATTGGCGGCAGCTTTGCATCACGTACGGGATCAGAAGAAGCGTAGCCCCCAGAGCAGCCTCGCGCCGATCAAGCCATCCCTTGATGATCCCAAGCACCAACAGCAAGGCTGTCGCGACAAAGAAGATCGGATTCGCGAAATTTAGGTTCAGCAACGCCGCGTTGCGCGGGATATACCTGCCCCAATAACAGGGCGATGCCGCATTATAGGTGTTGCGGATTGGCTCGAACGTGATCAGCTTCACGAAAGACGCGCCGATGCTCTCTGGCGATGCTCGGACCCGCCACACCATTTCCGCTTTCCCAAATGCCAAAGGGGTGCCGAAGCGCCATAATTGAAATCCCATGAATGCCGCCAACCCCCAGCATGCCAAGGGGCCGGCTAATAGCGCGGAGCGGGAAAATCGCCGGATTCGCGGACCCAAACGGGTCTCCCCGCTTGCGCCAGGGTCCATTGCGGCGGTATTGACCGACCGCACTTTCAGCATCGAGCCTCCCCCAAATGAGTTGC
Organism: Tepidisphaeraceae bacterium; assembly: GCA_035648595.1. Lineage (GTDB taxonomy): Bacteria > Planctomycetota > Phycisphaerae > Tepidisphaerales > Tepidisphaeraceae > RYN-428. The sequence continues at coordinate 8,233 of DASRLH010000378.1, read as the reverse complement.
CGGGCGCCCACGCGCTGACGTCCCAAAGGTACAGGAAGAATGCCGGAAGCAGCGCGACGCCGACGGATCGGGTAGCGGTCGCCAGACCAATGATCAGCGCAATCACAATTGGCGGCCAACACCGCTGCATGCCGTAAAAAGACAGCACGCACAGGCATAAAAGCATCGACTCGGTATAGGCCATGTGGAAAAAGAACGTGCTGGGGCATACTCCCATCGCGATGATCGCATATACGGCAACGGAGCCTGCCCGCGGCCCCGCTACCCTCAGCCGCACGTACATTGCCCAGATGAGCATCGCCGCCAGCAGAAATACGTTCGATACAATAGCGAGCGCTCCCAATATTCCGATCCCGCCGAGCCGCATGACAGCCCTGGAGACGAGCGGATACGCCGGAAAGTAAACGATGCCCGACGTCTTGATCGGGCTGTAATCGTAGCCGACGGTGGCGATCTTCGCGTACCAGCTTCCGTCCCAATTTGCCATTTTCTCGACAAGGCTGCTCGATTGCGGAGCCCGGGTGACCACCACCTTCTCTCCAAACTCCGCCGTTCCAAGAACCACGATTGCCGACCCAATAAACACGGCAAGCGCGACGATCCCCACGCGCAAGCGGCTGATGCGCGGATGGTTAGGCGCGCGCCGGTCACTCCTATCGCCCGGCGCCGGGGCCGCCGTTAGCGACGTTTGGGCCCCCGGCCGCATCTCGACATTTTCCATGTGCAACCGATCTCTCTACCTCCATGGGAACATCATTGAAGCTTGTTTGTTCTCTTGAATCGCTTCCAAATCAGGTAGCCGGCGAGGCATGCGCCGGCCAACGCGTTCGCCCATAGGAACAGCGTTCGCGCCAAGCTGAATCGGGGCCCGCCTGCCAGATTTTCCAACGCGGTCGGGAGCTGGTACCTCTTGGTGACATGGGGGTCCGTGTTGTCCACCACGAATGTTCCGGGCTTGGTGTAGTTCAGGGTGAAATTCGCCTTCGCATCTGGCGTCGGCGAGATGGATGTCACGCTGAGCTCTCGCTTAAAAAGGGGGGTCACCGACAGCTTAAAGCCCTCCGGCGGGCTGCCGCACCAGAACTGCGACACGATGCAAGACCTGGGGAGCCACAAACGGCGGCCCGCAACCTGCTCGAAGTTCGTGTTCTCGCAGCGGTACAGCGGAGTCCCATCGGGATAGCTCTGCTCCCATTGGGTTACCGCGTAGTGAAGAGCCGGGTCGAGGTAGTACGAGTCAATCAACCGTTCGGGCATCTGTCTCTCTTGCCGTATAGCCGAGAGCACTGACTTTACGTCCTGTTCCCGCGTGGCTTCGCGCGGCCACTGCCGAACGCTTCGTTCAACTTTGGCGAGATCCGCCCTCGTCGCACTGTCGCGTATGGCGTTCGCTACATTCAGTCGAAGACGAACCAGATCGCGGTTGCCCACGCGGGTACGATCGATGCCGGCTAGCACGGCGCCGGACGCCAGGGACTTAAGAATCCGATGAATGGCCCGGTCCTTGAGCATTTCGGCTCGCGTTGTAGGGACCAGCAGGCATATATCATCACAATAGTCCAAAACGATCGCCAGCTGATTCAACGGACGCTTCGACGCCGCGTCGATCAACTCCTTGGAGAAAATCACCTTGTCCTGGCCGCCCGCGCAGAACAATTTGCCGTCGAAGCTAAACTCCGACTGTCCATACTGCGCTGGGCGAATACACGTTTGAGAGTTATAAAATTTCCCGCCCGACCATGTAAGCTCGTCGTGCCGCTCCTCCTGCAGCACGTCTCCGTGAAGGTAAACGTGAAAGGTGTATTGCCAGGAGACCGTAATCGGGTCGAGCCCCGCGGCGTTCTCACGTAGCGCCTCCTCAATATCGCGGGGCAAGGACATTCCCTCGGCGGCAAAGGACCTGCAGGGAACAGATAATACGGCAATTGCCGCCAACACGTGGACAATCAGGAGTTTGCAACCCATCAAGCACCATCGTCCTGTCTTTTGGTTATGGCCCGGGACGGGCCGCTTTGTTTCAGCCGATATAAGAATAATGAGGCGCACAGAACCCAGCAACGCCGCAGTGTAGCGCCGGACGCGGGCTCTCCAGGAGGCCAGGGGATGTGGAAAATTGACGGCGAAACTGCCGACTGCGCGTCCCCTGTGGCAGGTGGAGACCTATCATGGTCAATTGCGAGTCGTTCAACCGATTCATTCAGCACCTCGCCAAGGACGACGGACGCTAAGATTTGCCCAATCAGGGATGATCGAGGAATGAAGCTAGTGCATTGTCATGCTTCCAAATGCGGGTAAAACTCTAGTGATTTACCCCAAAATCATTGCGTGACAATGCACTAGAGTAATTCAATTCGGCTGTCAAGGATATTATTGCGATGATGTCGGATTTTTGCGCGTGGGGCGTTTCGTCGGGTACTGAGGTCCGGCGCATTCGACTTGACGAATCAACTACATCTCCATCATCCTTGAGTGCGGATCGATCCGTTCGGCACGGCATTCCCCTCTGTCGAAAATTGTTATAGAATGACGTTTTCAAATGCCAACCTACGAATACAAGTGCAACAATTGCGGCCATCGCTTCGAGAAATTCCACTCGATCCTGGCGGCGCCGATCAAAAAATGTCCGGAGTGCGGGAAAAACGCCGTGGAGCGGCTGATCAGCGCTGGCGCGGGGCTGATCTTCAAGGGAAGCGGTTTCTACATCACCGATTATCGCGACTCGGCGTATAAAGATCAGGCCAAGGCCGAATCGGGCAACGGATCGTCCGATGCCAAAAAAGACGCCGATGCCGCGCCGGCATCGGGTGAATCCAAGCCGGCGGCGGCTGAGGGAAAATCACCGGCCCCGGATTCAAAGGCCGCGCCCGCCGCCGAATCCAAGCCCGCCCCGAAATCCGAAAACAAGTCGTCGGCAAAGGAGGCCAAGGCTTCGTCGAAAGCCGACCCCAAACCAAAGTCCAAGTCCAGGGATTGACGCTTCCGTCAGGGATGCATCGGCGCGGTCTCCGTTATACTCTTTGGCCCATGGCTACAAAGGAACGATCCACCTGGGTTTTGGTGTTCATCGGCGCCGGCAAACTGCTCAAGGCGTCGCTGCTGCTGATTATTGCCGTCGAGGCACACCGCCTGATTCGTCAGAACCTGCCGGATACGATCGTGCATTGGGCCCATGCCCTGCGCATCGAGCCGGACAACGCGCACCTGCATAAGCTGCTTTCCCGCGTGACCGGCATCAGCCCGCGGCGGCTTCGGGCGATCAGCATTGGAACTTTTTTTTATGCCGCCCTCTTCGCCACGGAGGGCGTCGGCCTGGTGCTGCGAAAGCGGTGGGCGGAATTTCTCACCGTCATCTCAACCGCGCTCCTGCTGCCGGTGGAGGCGTACGAGATTTTTCACGGCTACCACCGGGCTGTAAAAATCATCGTGCTGCTGCTCAACGCCGCCGTTCTCGTCTACCTGATCGTGAGGCTGCGTGAGGACCACAACGACCGATTGCGGTCGCGCCATTCGGACGCTCCGACACAAACGCGCTAAATATTGATGCGCGAATGCGTGCCGTTGACATGCGGGATCCTAGATTCCTGAACGTGACACGGGCGTCCCGCCCGTGCCGACGGCTGAAAAGTAGGAAAACCGATGTGCCTCAAGTCCCATACAACATGCACGGGCGAGACGCCCGTGTCACGATCTAGGGTGTCTTTTCCAGGCTCGACCTTCACATTTACACTTCTTTGGGTATTTTGTGACACATGAACATTGCAGGGACGGCATCGTCGGCGTCCGCGTGGCTGATGCCCGTAACGGGGCCGGCGGCGCCGGCGGTCGAGTTGCCGGCCACGCCCGGCGAACTGCTGGTGGGGCGGCACGAAAGCTGCAATGTGCGCCTGCCGGCGGATAACGTCTCCCGCGCGCATGCCCGGCTGAACTTCGACGGGCAGCGCTGGCGCATCGCCGACCTGAAAAGCCGATGGGGCACGTTTGTCAACGGCATCAAGGTTTCCCCCGATGGGGATGTGCCCCTGGGCGATGGCGATCTGCTGCGCATCACGCCCTGGACATTCCGGTTTGTTGCAAGCCCCGCGGGCAAATCGGGGCTGCTCGAAGGAGCGATTGAATCGGTTGACGATGCCCTGGAGACGTGCAGCCTGGTGAACTCGCTGGCCGCGGATCGGCTGCCGACGCTGGGCGATGAACTGCTGGCGCTGCTGCTGGCCAGCGCGGCGGGAATTCACGCCGCGCCCGATGAGAAGGCGCTGGCGCACATGGTCTTGGAAAAGGCCTGCCAGGGAAGCGGCCTGCCCAACGCCGCCGTGCTCAAGCCGGCGGGGACCGACGGGCGGTTTCAAGTCATGGCATCGCGCAGCGCAAATGCCAGCCAATCGCTGGCGTACAGCCGATCCTTGCTGGCGGCGGCGTCGGGAGGCGAGGTCGCCGAGCTCTCCTCGGACAGCCAGCCGGTCGATATTTCGCAAAGCATCGTGAGCATGGGCGTGCGGTCGGCGTTGTGCGTTCCGATTCTATTGGGCCAGACGGTCGCGGCCTATCTGTATCTGGATTCGCGCGGGCAGGAGAACACGGCTCTGCGCCTGCCGCTTCGCCCCAACGCCGCCGCCTTTTGTTTGGCGCTGGGGAGAATGGCGGGTTTGGCGCTGGCGAATCTCAAGCGCATCGAGATGGAGCGCCGCGCCGCGGGCATCGAGGCCGACCTCGCGGCGGCGGCGGCAGCCCAGCAGTGGATTCTGCCGCGCCGTCATGGCAATGCCGGCCCATTTGTCTGGACCGGCGAAAGCCGGCCCGGCGCGCAGGTTGGCGGAGATTTCTACGATGTCATCCCCCTGGCCAACGATCGGCTGGCGCTGGCCATCGGCGATGTCTCCGGACACGGCATCGCCGCCTCCGTTCTAATGACGGCCACCGCCGGGTTCCTTCATGCGGCATTGCAGGAAACCAATGATGTCGGCGCCGCGGTCACCCGCCTCAACCGCTTCATCTGCCCGCGCCGGCCCATGGACAAATTCGTCACGATGTGGGTCGGGATTTTCGACCCTCGGCAGGGGATCGTGCATTATGTGGACGCCGGGCATGGATACGTGTTGCTTGGCGAGCAGAGCGGCCCAATGAAGTGCCTGGGCCTGGGCGGCCAATTCCCGCTGGGCGTGGAAGAAGAGTGCATCTATCGGGCCGCCTCCACTGGATTGCCGGCATCGGGCCGCGCGCTGCTGATCAGCGACGGCCTGGTCGAGCAGTTCGGCAGCGACGCCGACCCTTGCGGGCCGGCGTCGCCGTTCCGTCTCGATGGCGTCGAGCAGATCATGGCAAAGGCGACCGTGGATTCGGATGCCATCGCGGACCTGTTCGACGCCGTCATCAGCCACGCCGGGCGGCCTTCTCTCTCAGATGACGCGACGGCGGTGCTGGTGAAATGGGTAATTACTTCCCCTCCCCATACTCCTTCACAAACTCCACGCACTTCTTGATCTCCGGCAGCGAGTTTTCCATGTGGTATTCGTACTCGATGGAGATATTGCCCTTGAAGTCCTGGCTCTTGAGCTCATCGAGAATGCCCTTGACGTCCGAGACGCCGGTGCCGTAGGGCACATCATGGGCGCGGGGGCCAAATTCGTTGAGGTCCTTGAGATGGCTGCTCATCACCCGCCCCTTGAGGATGTGCAGGGCATCAATCGGCTTGACGCCGCTGCGAACCCAGTGGCCGGTGTCGGCGCAAGAGCCCATTCGTTTGTCCCGGCCCTGCACCAGCGACAGCACATAATTGGGATCCCAGAACTTGTAATTCGGATTGTCGGCGCGCTTGGGGTGATCGTGAATGCACAGGCAGATGTCGTACTTCTTGACGGCCTTTTCGATCAGGTCCATCGCCTTGGGATCAGGCTCGCTGGTGACGCCGTACAGGCCCATCTTCTTGGCGAAGGAGAAGACCTTGTCGATCTCCGCGGCGTTATTGGGAAGCCCAACCACGCCGTAGTTCACCGCGACGATGTTGTACTTCTTAAGCTGCGCCTTCACCTGGTCGAGCACCGCGTCCGGCGAATTGTGGTCGAAATTGACGCCCGGCTGATCCTTGCTGAGTTTCTGGCCGGGGTAAAACTCGATGACCTTTCCGCCGGCTTCGTGGGTCTTTTCGATGGCTTCCATTACGGTGAAATGATTAAAGCTCCACGCCTGGCAGCCCAGGGCAAAGCCGCTGGTTTTGCAGGAATCGGGGATCTCCACGACGGCCCGCGCCGGGACCGCCACAAGCGCCAAAGCCAGCGCCGCGCCGGCCAGAGCGCAGTTGCGCAAGAAAGACATCGTTTGCTCCTGGTTGGTCAAGTCAATTCAAATCCGGCGAAACCCACGTCCGCCGGCTAATTCAATGTATCATGAATGGCACGCTTTGTTGAGGCGGGACGCGATACAGGTGGAGCGCGGCGCGTAGCGTCGAAAGGATTCCGTCTCGCCTTTGGTGCAGACTCCTTGGCCGGGAAATCTGGATATCCGAGGACGAACACCGCGTCTGGTCCATTCCACTGGCTACCCGTGCCGCGCGCACCATGGTTATCCACCCCATCTTGCCCCACGCTGTAAATCGCCGGCTTCTTGCCGGGCAAATAGTTGAGCGGCCGTCCATTGGCGGCGAATGGATCGGCCGGCACCGCATGTAAGTATGCGGGCACGAGTTGATCGAGCCGGTCGGGGAAATGATTATCGTGGTCAACCGCGTAGAGCCGCAAAGCCAGCGCGATCGCCGCGACCCGCCGTTCGGTTCGCAAATTGAATTCTACTTTGGTTTTACCCTCTTGCGATGACTCGAAGGATTCTGTTGCATCGTGAAGCGACGGCGCGCCCGCCGGGAACTCCTTGAAGAATTGCGTCGCAATCGGCCAATCTGAGGCAATCCTTGCCTTGACACCGATATCATAAATGCGAAGGATCAGTGTGGCCTGATCGTAAACGCGCCAGCGACCGATAATGGACGCGCCAGGCGCGCCGTAAATCAGTCGGTCGGCCATCTCCATGCGACCATATTGCCAATTCTCCATAATGCCCATGCGGAGAGACGCCTCGTCGAGAAACTCGGCAATGAGGTCCATCACGTCCTGCCGCCGAGCGGGAATCATGCCATCTCGAGCATGTGGGTCAGCCTTAGACGTAGTGAGCCTCAAGTCCGGCGAGATCAGCATGCAGCGATCGCCCGCAACGGCGACCGGGCGCAACGCTGCCAGATGTGATACTTCCAACGGCTGATGCTCCATCGCACGGTTTTCGCCAAGCAAGTCGCGAAGTGCTCCAATGGCCGCCGAATCATCGCCCCTGCGGTGGCTATCCATAATGAACACGTCCAGAAACTGATTCAGCTCGTATAACTCATTGAGATGCGGGAGTTTCACCGTATCGTAAACCGGCGTGACAAGCCGGACCTTCCAGTCGGCGTCCGGGAATCCCGAAGCCAAATGCGCGAAATTCAGCGCGGGGGCGTTATCGGCGATCATCCGCGCAATCGCCTGTTCCAATTCCGGCGTGAGCGGTGTACGTCCAACCAATGCGTCCTTGAATTCATCCATCTCCTCCCAATGCGGGAGCTTCATCTCCTGGATCGCGCGTTTGAGATAGACGGCGGCGTTCTGCTCATCGGGAATCGGCGTTTGCCGGAAGTCTTCCACGAGAACTCGCTCGCCTCGAGCGCGCCGCTGGGCGACAGCGGCGGCAAAGCGGTCCTGAGCGCGATGTAGAATCCACCACGGGGAATAGATCAATCCCGCGAGCAGCACGATCACCAGTAGCCCCGCAATCCAACCCCAATGCACCCGGCGGGACCGCGGCAAGGAAGTGCCATCTGAAACAATTGCCATGATTGACCAGAAAAACGAGCAGGAGAAAACGCCGCGCCGGAACCGACCCGCGACGGGTGTAGTTACATCATATCGCCACAGGCAAGCGCAGTGAACAGTGCACTGCATTTCGCGGTAACACTCCAGCCGAATGCAATCCGGTGTGATAGGTCGAACGAATGGGCTCAATGTATCACGGGCGTCTCGCCCGTGCCGATGGCATGGCAGTAGAGGAACTGCGTACTTTCAATCTTAAAGCAGCAGGCACGGGCGAGACGCCTCATCTTTCGTCACATTTTTTTGTGTCCGCCAGCGAGTATAACATATTGGTGGCATTATCGTTCCATTGATTCAAAGGAGTATTGGCATGGAAGCCAGGGCGAACAAGGTACGAAGGCGTTCGA
>DASRLH010000377.1:0-13774 GCA_035648595.1 Tepidisphaeraceae bacterium | reverse complement strand
CGAGCCGGGAACCGAGGATTGAGCAGGCTCGAATGCCACGCGGGCAGCATGACACAAACCAACGGCTGGCGCAATGCAGATTATTGCTATTGTCACGCCAAGCAAAATCCCGGACGCCTGTGGCGTCCCGCCCGTGCCCGGTGCGCGGAACGGCGAGTTGTGTCTGCTCGCAAGGCTGGTTTGTATCCTGGTAATTTGACGCAGATGTGACGTATTTGCAAAGTGCGATCTTCGCCAGTTCTCGCGCAACAGGCACGGGCGAGACGCCCGTGATACGATTACGGTTCCGCATCCGCGGTCTTTCCCACCTCGGTTGCCGTGTCGACCAAAACGTAGCGGACTGAAACCTCAACGCGGCAGTCGCTTCACATTCCCTTCCACCCCCGGCAGGCTGGTTCGGCGGGCGGCGTTGGGATCGCTGGCGGCGGGTTTGCCGGTGTGGACGATCGCCCAGCGCAGCGAGTAGCCGCTGGCAAGCCCGACTGCCGCTCCCGCCAGGCTCGCCCATTTCCTGGCGCGGCCGCGCACCGGCAGGTTCTTGAAGATCTCCGAGGCGGCCAGGCCCGCGAAGCCGAACCATGTATGCCGGGCGTACGGGCCGGTGGTGAGGGGCTTGGCGTTTTTTCCCAGCGACTTGAGATACCCGCCAAGCATCGCCGCCTCGGCGACGTTCGCCGCCGAGTCGATGGCTTCGATCGCCTTGTGTGAGGCGCTGTCGGGGGAAGACTCGCGCCCGCCCGCCGCCGAAAGCGCGAGGCTCGCCGCCGCCGCGCCGGTGCCGATGGCGCTGGCGGTGAACATGGGCCCAAGCCAGGGATTGCGGCACCAGATGGGGTTGGACGTGCAACTGAGCAACACGCCGGTGTAGCCCGCGAGCATCAGCGCCAGCGGCACGCCCGCCGCGTCGCTGATGAGCAGAAGTGTCCCATCCGCTATTTTCGCGAGCGCTCCGCGTTCGGCGGCGGGAGCGCTCTTGAGGTATTCGCGCAGCACCGCCGCCGTGCAGGCCGCCCCGAAACCGGTCAGCGTCCAACTCCCCAAATTCATCGGCGTGCCCGGCTTCCACACGCGCAGCATGTGATGGAAACGCTTGGGGTCTCCCAAATCCTTTATGAGCAATGGCGCGCAGGGCAGGAGTGCGGCAAACGAGGTGTACGTCGCCGTCCGCGTCAACTGGCGATACTTTCTGCCGCCAAATCGCTCGGCAATTCGCGCCAGCAAAAATGCGCCCGCGGATACGCCGCCGAGAAAAAAATAGGATGAAATCTCCCATTTCCAGACCGAGGGCTTCAGAAACGACAGGTCGTAATAGGACGGCCCATCCTGAGGCGCCTGTGGCAGATTCGGCCGGCCCTCGTGAGCCGGCAGCGATTGGCGGGTAATATCGGTGGTAACTCCGGGCATGCACAACTCCTGGAAGTAGTCATTTTGCAAACGGCGCCGGCGGCGCCGGCTGCGTGGCCGGTGCCCGCTGCGTCCCCGGCGGCGGCCGCACGCCAAACGCGCTATACAAAACGATGCTGCGCATGATATCCGTGGCGGTTTGAGTAGTGTAACCCATGATTCCATCCACCGGCTCGCCCACAAGTCCCGCGCTCAGATCCTCGCGACTGTAGAACACGCCAATCCGGGCCCCGATGTGAATCCCGCGTAATCGCGGCGCTTTGAGGTGGCCGGTCATCGTCCGCCGATAAATCGGGCGATATGTGAAGGCATCAATCCGCGCGCCCGCCAGATCGAAGATGGGGCTTTCGGGCTCGAGGGGCTCCTTGAGAGCGGCGTCGGCTTCGGCGCCAAACAAAATGCGAAGCTCGGTTTCCGCGGAGTCAGCGAAGTCAGGATTGCCCCCTGCCGCGTCGATCACCAGCGTCCCGCCGTGCACCACAAATTCCACCAGTTGCCGCCGCATCTCCGCCGTTAGGGTGAAGCGGGTCGTGCCGGTTAGATCGAGGATTTTGAACCCGGTGAGTTTTTGGCCGGGTTTCACGTACTCCACCGTGATGTCGGCTTTGTAATCGTTGTGAAGAATGGCGGCCAGGCGTTCCCAGCCGGCGGGCTCGGGGTTGGGGTTGTCGCCGACCAGCAGCCGCGCGATCTTCGCGGTTTTTTCGCCATGCACCGCTGGATTCGCATGGACGATAAAGCTGACACCCTTGTAGTTGAAATTTGATTTGTCCACCGCGTAAAGAAAAACGTCGGCCCCGAACTGGAAGGCATCGGCATGCGTCTGGTCGGCGCGAACCTGCCAGCTTCGCGCCGGGTCGGCTTCGGGAACCAGCAGCAGCAACTCGCGCACGCCATTGCTTAATCCCATCACGCGCGGCTTGTTCTTCCATTTCTCGGCCTTGTAGGGCTCATTCGTGAAAATCAGATGGCTGCTTGGAAGCTCGCGGAATTCGTATTTGGGAAACAACTTATGGCCCAGGGTCAGGAAGCTTTTGCCAAACAACGGCTTGCCGATGCCGCAGTCCTCGTTGGCCAGCACCATCCCGCCGCCCTCGACGAATTGGCGCAGCTTGGTTTCCTCCTCGGCGGTGAAGTTAAGTTCATCGCTGCCGCTGATGTAGAGGATGGGGGCATCATGCAGGTCGTCGGCGCTGGCCTTGAGATTCACGATTTGCCAGTTGAGATCCCGCTCCATGCGGTTGCCGCTCCAGCGGGCGAGGTTGGCCACATCGCGCGGCCGCTGGTTCCAATTGCCTTCGGTGACTTTCCCGACCAGCTTCTGCACGACATCGTACTGAAGCTTGTTCATCATGACCGGCGCGCGGCCGCGGGAAAGGAAGAGCATGGCGAAGGCCGTATTGGAGATGGGTCCGCCCAGGCCGCCGTTCCACGAGCCATCGGCGTTTTGGCTGTGAACCAGTTTCTCGGCGCCGGCGGCATACCAGTTGGTGGCGCCGAAGTATTTGCGCCCACTGGCCACGCCGATCCGCTCCACGCCGTAAAACGAATACGGATCATCCACGTCCCCAAAATGCTGGCTCATCCAGTCCAGGCCCTTTTCGATGTTGCTGTTGGTGATATTTCCCCGGCATTCGACGCCCTTGTCGGCAAAAAGCATCTCTTCGGTAATGAAAAGAGTGGCGACACCCGCGGCGGTCATGGATGGGGTTTGTTGATGGTCCCCTGACGGCTTTGTGGGCGTGCCATTGTATTCCCATCCGCCTTCGGGGAATTGATGTGCTTTCCAGCCGGCATCGATCAACGCCCAGACGTCCTTTCCGACTTCGGCATCATTTTGGGTGCAGGCCCAAAGCCCCAGGACGCCGTACTGGCTGACGCTGTGATCGAGGCGGCCGCTGCCGCGCAGGTTTTCCCCGCGCCCGTTGCCGTAATCCCAAAAGCCTTTGTTCTGGGGGTTTTGCTTGCCGGTGTTCATGCCCTTGATGATGAGGGTCGCATCATGGCGCGACATCGCCCGGGCGCGCTTATCGGTTGAGGGCAGAAATAGCCAGACATTGGCACGCAGGCCCAGGGAGTAGATGCCGATCACGTCGGCGTCCTCGAGAAACGTCACCGCCTTAGCGATTCGCTTATCCTGCGGACTTTCACCGGCGGCGAGCAGTGCATAGGTGGCGATGGCCGTGTACCCGCCGTACGCATCACCCTGCTGATGTTGCCAATCATGTTTGGTGCCTTTGCGCTGGGGGTCCTTTTCCCAGTGGCCGGTGGGGTGCTGTTGGCTGTAGAGAAATTTTTTGCCCTTTTCGATGGCCTGATCGACTCGCTCGGGGGTGGCGCCGCGAGCAAGGCACGGGGTAAGCAGCGGCAGGAGGGTTGCCGCTAACGCAAAGGAGAGGGCAAGGCGGAGGAAGGCCGGTGGGCGATGGATCAAGGGCGCGAACTCCAGGCGCGCAGGCAACGAAATAGCCTTGCGCGATCGTGCGCGGTTAGACGGCGCGCGGCTATGAGCCGCGTCCGAGGTTGCAATGCGGCGGATTTTTGCCATGCGTCGCTTCGAATTCCTTAACGTGACACGGGCGTCCCGCCCGTGCCGATGGCTGAAAAGTAGAAAAATCGATGCATTATGTGTTCCATGCAACACGCACGGGTGCGACGCCCGTGTCACGATTGAGTTCGCATATTCGGTCTGCATCCTTTCTGTTTTTGCCATTCATGAACAGCGCGTGGTCGGCACTGCGATTTTAGCGGCAGGATATCCAATGACGCTCATTATATCACACCCGGCGTTTATGAAGCATCATCCGTACTCGACGCTCAATGGTGCACCGGTTATTCTCCGCTCGCGTGCGACTTTCGCACAATGACACACTGAAGCGGAACCTCCGAAATGAGAGCCAAATCGCAGCTTCCCCGCCACGCGCCCTCGCGGCTTACCGGCGCTGGCGCTTCCAGCCGGGTCGTGCAGGTGGGCCTGACGCAGATGGCCTGCTCCCCGGACCCGCGGGCGAATCTCGATCTGCAGGTGCGCTTGCTCGAACAGGCCGCCCGGCAGGGCGGGCAGATCCTCTGCACGCAGGAATTATTCCGCTCGCAGTATTTCTGTCAGCTTGAGGATCATCGTTTCTTTAAGTTGGCTGAAAGCATTCCGGGCCCCAGCACCGATGCGCTCGGAAAGATCGCCAAAAAATACAAGGCCGTGATCGTGGCCAGCCTCTTCGAGAAGCGCGCCGCGGGCCTGTATCACAACACCGCCGCGATCATCGAGACCGATGGGTCGATCAAGGGCATTTACCGCAAGATGCACATCCCGGACGATCCGTTGTATTACGAAAAATTTTATTTCACTCCCGGCGACACCGGTTTCCGTGCCTGGGATACCACCCACGGGAAGATCGGCGTGCTGATTTGCTGGGACCAGTGGTACCCCGAAGCCGCGCGCCTCACCGCGCTGCAAGGCGCGGAAATTCTTTTCTACCCCACCGCGATCGGCTGGCACGCCGCCGAGAAAGAGGAATACGGAAAAGTCCAACATGAAAGTTGGGAATTGATCCAGCGCAGCCACGCCGTCGCCAATGGCTGCTATGTCTGCGCGCCCAACCGCATCGGGCTTGAGAAAATCATGGGCGTGGATGGCAGGTACGCCAGCGAAAATGGCATCGAATTCTGGGGCCAATCCTTCGTTGCCGGGCCTAATGGGCAGATTGTGAGCAAAGCATCGAGCAGCACGCAGGAAATAATGGTGGTGCCCTGCGATCTGGAAAAAGTCGAGTTCAGCCGAACGCATTGGCCGTTTCTGCGCGATCGGCGAATCGATGCCTATGGGGATCTGACCCGGCGCTTTATTGATCGGGTATGAAGCCCGCTTATTATTTCTTGAACAAAGGTATTGACCCGGGCAGTCAGACGTGCTATGTAATATGCGTTAGACGTACACGTCCGAGCAAGAATCTGGCCCGCGAAGGAGTCTGCAATGAAAAATCGACGCCGTCCAAGCGCTTTTACGTTGGTCGAACTTCTGGTGGTGATCGGCATCATCGCGTTGCTGATCAGCATTCTGTTGCCTGTGCTGAATCGGGTGCGGGAGCAAGCCAAGCAAACCAAGTGCGCCAGCAATATCCATCAGATTTTCCTTGCCGTCCAGATGTATGCCGACGAGCACAAGGGCTTTTACCCGATCGCGCCGCTCATTGGCGAGCAAAGCCCCGCCAATGACTTCATGACCTACACGATGTTGCCCGACAACAGCGGCGCCGGGAAGATCAATTATGCCGCCGGCGCGTTGTGGCAATATCTGGGCGGGGCGGCCAAGGTCGATACAATTGATGCGGAACAGGGGTCCGATCATAGCGCACGTTATGCGCTGTTTAATTGCCCATCCGATTCGGACAACCCCCGCCTGGTTCGTTGGGGAAACATGGAAGTGATCGAAAGGAATTTTACATATTCCTTCAACGCCCTGATGCGCGAAAAGCCGACTCAGTCGGGCTGGGTGGAGGGCGTCACGACCTCAATGGTCGTCAACTCCTCGCAGAAGGTTTTGGTTATTGAGGAAGCATGGCCCAACGATGGTTGCTGCTTCCTTGCCTATGTCGACCCGAACAATCCCGGTACTGCTCAGAATCCCAACATCGATCGCGATGAGGATGACGTACTGGCCGCCCGGCACGTACACAAAGGCAACCAAGGCTTTGCCGATGGGCACGTCGAGGCGATTTCGCCCAAGGACCTGGGCTTCGATACCGAGAACGTGACGTTAAACGATTCACGCATCCCCGTGGTGAATAATCCCTATCAGGCTGCCCGATATTTTGATCTGTTCTTTGGCGGGTGATAAGGATTCAAAGCGGCGTTGGCGTTTCATCAACCGGCGGCTCCCAATCCATCGGCTCCAGCGCCGCCATCAGCTTTTCCCGAATCGCGTTCATCCGGGCCCGGCCGCCGATTGCGCTGTCCACGGTTATGGACGTGTCGCCGATGGCGATGATGATCCGGTCGCTGATGCCCGACTGATTCTCCATGAACGTGATCCGGCTGATCGCGTCCAGGTTAATCACCTCCATCCCAATCTTCACGAATCGCGCCATGAGAACCTCGTATGGGGGAACCTCGCATGGGAAACGCCCAATCATAAATGATGGATGCCCAGGAAGGAAGGAATGGCTCAGAGCGGGCGAACCCGCAACCCAAAAAAAGAGGGAAACCACAAATGGACACGAATGCACACGAATGAAGATTGATTATTCGTGTCTATTCGTGCTCATTCGTGGCCGTCTTCTCCTTCGATCTTCTGAAATTCTTGTAATTGCGACAAGGTTCCGCGGGATATCTTCGAAAACGGCCCCCCATGTGCAGCGGGATAACGATCGGGAACCAATGTTATCGTCTCCGGGATTGACGCAGTTGAGAGATCAGTTTTTCTAGGTCCTTCCGATCCATCCTCCAGCTTCTTTACTCAGCACTCAGTTCTCAGCACTCCCTCGCTCCCATGCGTCCCTTGATCGGCATTACCGTAGACACCCACGACAAGCCGGGGCAGTACGAGTCGCCGATGGCCTACTCGATTGCGGTGGACAAGGCGGGCGGCCTGCCGCTGCTGTTGCCATACGCGATCGACCTGTCGCAGATTCCGCGTATCGCGGAACTGCTGGATGGGATTTTATTCAGCGGCGGCAACGATCTGGATCCCGCCCAATACGGCGAATCATACCATCCCGATGCCGTGCCGATCGATCCCGCCCGCCAGCGATTTGAGTTGGCGCTGCTGGCGGAAATCGAGCGACGGCAGACGCCGGCCCTGGGGATTTGTCTGGGCTCGCAATTGATGAACGTTTATCGCGGCGGCAGCTTGTTTCAATTCCTGCCGGACCTGGATCGTCAATCACCAATCGAGCACCGCATGCGTGATGGCGTCTCGCCGCGCCATCCGGTGAGCCTGCGGCCCGAATCGCTGGTCAGCGGGACCGTCGGCAAATCCAGCGTCGATGCCAACAGCAGCCATAAGCAGGCCGTCCGCCAGCCGGGCCGGGGATTGCGGATCATCGGCACTTCGCCCGA
Organism: Tepidisphaeraceae bacterium; assembly: GCA_035648595.1. Lineage (GTDB taxonomy): Bacteria > Planctomycetota > Phycisphaerae > Tepidisphaerales > Tepidisphaeraceae > RYN-428. Next base: position 6,313 of record DASRLH010000377.1, on the reverse strand, counting down.
TGGCGTGATTGAAGGCATCGAAGATCCAACCCTCCCTCTGTTCCTGGGCGTGCAATGGCATCCCGAACGCCTCCACGACGAACCCGATCACCTGGCCCTCTTCCGCCTGCTGGTGGAAAAAGCGGGGATGAGAAAGGCAGGCCACAGTCCAAAGAGAAATGAACCAGGGCTGGACGCAAGGCCATAGACAAATCCGAAATCCGAAACTCGAAATCCGAAACAAAATCAAAAAGACAAATGCGGAAAAGCGATCATGAAGGCAAAGTCCACCTTCATTCCACGGCCCCCGCCGCTGCTGTTGCGGTGGTGACGTAGGCGGCGGGGTGGATGCCGAAGCGCGCCTCGTAGGTTTTGTTGAGGTGATCGATCAGCGCGTCAACGGATCGGGGCTGTGCGAGGGCGACGATGCAGCCGCCGAAACCGCCGCCGGTCATGCGGGCGCCGTACACGCCTTTTATCTTCATTGCCTGTTCCGCGAGAAAATCCAGTTCGGGGATGCTTACTTCATAATCATCGCGAAGGGACGCGTGGCTCTGCACCATAAGCTGCCCGGCTTCCTCATAGCGGCGCTGGCCGAGCCGCGCGGCGGCCTGGGTGGTTCGCGCGTTTTCGCCGACCACGTGCCTGCACCGGCGGAAAACCACATCCGGCAGCTTGCCCTGGGCTTGCTCCAACTGCGACATCGTCAAGTCGCGCAACGCCCGCACGCCCGGGTCGGTCCTGGCGAAATATGCGACCCCCTCCTCGCACTGTCGGCGGCGCTGGGCATATTCGCCGCCCGATAGCTCATGTTTCACCATGCTGTTCACGATCACCACGCGCAGCTCGTTGGGATCGATGGGGATGTACTGGCGCGACAGCGAGCGGCAATCCAGCAGCATGGCATGCCCCTGCCGGCCCGCGGCCACGATCGTCTGATCCATGATCCCGCATGGCACCAGCGCGTATTCGTGCTCGGCCTTCTGGCAGAGCAGCGCGATCCGCCCAGGGTCCATCTGCTGGCCGGTGAGCGTGAGGAAAGCCTGGGCGGTTCCCACTTCGATGGCCGCGCTGCTGGACAGCCCGCCGCCCACCGGCAGCGTGTTGGCCACCAGCACGTCCATCCCCACCAGCGGCACGCCCGCGCCCAGCATCTCGGCGGCCACCCCGCGCACGTAATTGGCCCATTTGGGTTCCGATCGCTCAATACGCTGTTGCACCGAGAATTCGACAATGTCTCCGGGAAATGCGGTGGACGTCAGCCGCACCTGTCCATCGGGCCGCGATCGGCAGATGAAAAAGACCTGCGGCTCAATCGCCATGGGAAAAACGAAGCCGTCGTTGTAGTCGGTATGCTCGCCGATCAGGTTCACGCGTCCGGGCGCGCGCACCACGCGAACCCGCCCCGCGCCCGGCGCATCAGCGCCAAACGTCTGATGAAACTGCTCGCGGAGCGGGGCGTAGGCGGTCTGCATCCGCCAAATGTATTTGAATGCGACCGTGACTACAATCGCCCATGCAAACCGGCATCATCATCGTCGATCACGGATCCAGGCGCGAGGAAAGCAACCGCATGCTCGAGCAGCTTGCCGGGCTATTTGCACGGCGTTTTGCACAAAAATACGAAATCGTTGAGCCGGCCCACATGGAATTGGCCGAGCCGTCGATCGCGACGGCGTACTCGCGCTGCGCGCAGCGCGGGGCCGGGCGGATTGTGGTCGTGCCATTCTTCCTGGGCCCTGGCAAGCACTGGACGCAGGACATCCCAAGCCTGACTGCCAGGGCGGCCCAGGCCTTCCCCGCCACGCGCTATCACGTTGCGCCGACATTGGGCATTGACGACCTGATCCTCGATCTTCTGGAGAAGCGGGCATGTCATTGCGAAAGTAACGCCTACGCCTGCGATCTATGCACCGGCACGCTGCGCAGCGGCGAGCCGGGAATGGCGGTCGCGGAAGTGTAGGGCTACGGCTCCAATGCCGTCGCCATCGTCTGGCGTAATTGCCCGCAGGCGGCGTTGACGTCGTCGCCGCGCGTTTCGCGGGCGTGGGCGACAACGCCTGCATCGCGCAGCCGCTCCATGAACACCAGTACGCGCTCCATCGGCGGGCGCTGATAACTTCGCCCCGAAAGCCCGGCGCCGATCGGGTTATACGGGATCAGATTCACATGGGCGCGGAAATCGGCGAGGCGCCCGGCCAGCAGCCTGGCGTGGCGGTCGCTGTCGTTGACGCCCGCGAGCATGCAATATTCGATCGTCACCACCCGCCCGCTGCGCGCCTGGAATCGCTTTGCGGCGGCCATAATGTCTGCAACTGGATATCGCCGGTTCATCGGCACCAATTGGGCCCGCGTTTCGTCGTCGGGGGCGTGAAGCGACAGCGCCAGATGCACGTTCAGATCGGCTTGGGCCAGGGCGTCGATGCCCGGGACAATTCCCACCGTGGAAACCGTGATCTGCCGGCCGCCCAGCGCGCCCGTTTGCGGGCCGGCGATGCGTTTGATGGCATCCACTACGTTCGCCAGATTCAGCAACGGCTCGCCCATGCCCATGAAAACCAGCGAGGCGAGCCGCCGGCCCATCGTCGCCGCCTGGGCGCGCAAATGCAGGAACTGCTCGACGATTTCGCCGGACGAAAGACTGCGATCAAGTCCATCGCGCGTGCTGGCGCAAAAGTCGCACCCCATGGCGCACCCAATTTGCGAGGAGACGCAACCGGCGGCGCGGTCCGCCCGATGGCCGGGCATCAGCACGCTTTCCGCGGAGCCGCCAGCGGCAAAGCCGACCAGTAGCTTGGTGGTGAGATCCGCGCTGACGTGGCGCGCCAGCAGGGTGGATTGACGCTGCGGGATGTGCGAGCCGATGAACGCCTCCACTCGCTTGCCGACGGTCAATTCGGAAAAATCGAGCTGGCCATGATGATCGTAAAAATTCCGCAGAAGCCGCTGTGAATGAGACGCGGTGCAACCTGCATCCGCCAAGGCCTCGGCGAGCGAGGGAACATCAAAATCGGTCAGGGCGGGCATTGCGTTCAGTGTAGCATTTGGCGCGATCTCAGTGCGGTAGGCCATGCACCGGCGAGTGTGCACCCGCCCCGCCAATCCCTATAATCCCGCCACCATGAAACCTGCCAAGCTCGCACTCGAGGATGGAACCGTTTTCACAGGCCGCGCCTTCGGGCATGACGGCATCTCGCAGGGCGAAGTTGTTTTCAACACCTCGATGACCGGCTATCAGGAGATCCTGACCGATCCCTCCTACAAGGGCCAAATCGTCACGATGACCTACCCGCTCATCGGTAATTACGGCATCAACCGCCAGGACGTCGAAAGCAAGCAGCCGCATGTGGCGGGATTCGTGGTCAAGGAACTTCCGCCGGTCTATTCAAATTATCGCGCGGATATGAGCCTTGATGCATACCTCCGGCAAAACCACATCATCGGCATCCAGGGCATCGATACCCGCGCCCTCACCCGCAAGCTCCGCATCGGCGGGGCGATGCGCGGCGTGCTTTCCACCGAGGACCTCGACGACGCCAAGCTCGTGGACCGCGCCCGCCATGCCGCCCAGATGATGGGCGCGGATTGGGTGCAGGCGGTGAAGCCGGCCTGCGCTTATGAATGGGATCAGGATCAGGGCGACTGGATGTTCGGCCCCGTCGAGCGCGGCGACGGCTTGCACGTCGTCGCTCTCGACTGCGGCGCCAAGCACAACATCCTGCGGCATCTCACGCAGCGCGGCGTGAAAGTCACGGTGCTGCCGCCCGACTCTTCAACCGAGGAAATCCTCAAACATCGCCCCGACGGCCTGTTCGTCAGCAACGGCCCGGGCGACCCAGCCGTCCTCGATTACGCGATGAAGCCGATCCAGGGCGCGCTGGGAAAAGTGCCGATCTTTGGAATCTGCCTGGGCCATCAACTATTGGGCCGGGCGATCGGCGCGACCACTTATAAATTGAAATTCGGTCATCGCGGCGGCAATCAGCCGGTGAAGAACCTGGACACCGGCAGGGTCGAAATCACCAGCCAAAACCACGGCTTTGCCGTCGATCAAAAATCCCTCGAAGCCCACGGCGGAATCGTCACCCACATCAATCTCAACGACAACACCGTCGAAGGCTTCCGCCACAAGGAATTGCCGGTCTTCAGCGTCCAATACCACCCCGAAGCCAGCCCCGGCCCGCACGATGCGGCGTATCTGTTCGACGCATTCATGGAGATGATGAAGAGCCGCAAGCCGGTGACGGGGAAGCGGCTTCTGGAGCTTCAGGGGCTTCGCACCAACGTCAATCCGCCGAGCGACGCGCCTGGATAGCGCGGCGACAGAGATGTCAAACGTCGGCGCGGCGTTTCCTTTCGCATGATCCCGCAAATTCTTGCTTCCAATCCCTCCGACCCTCTCCGCTCCGCCCACGCGCACTTCATCGCCGGGCGGCTGGATGAGGCGGCGGCGGCGTGCGGACGGGCTCTCGCCAGCCAGCCCGCCGACGGGTACGCGCTTCACTTGATGGGCCTCATCGCGGCGCGGCAAGGGAATCTGGCGCAGGCGGCGCAGTCGCTCATCAAGGCGGCCCAGGCCCAGCCCACGGCGGCGACACACCCGGCGGATCTGGGGCGGATATTGGGACGAATGGGCCGTTGGGAAGAGGCCTTGAAATCCTTTCATCGGGCCGTTGATCTGGGCGACTTGTCATCGGCAACGCACAGCGACATGGGCGTGGCGATGCACATGATCGGCCAGTTGACACAGGCCGCGCAAACGTATGCGAAGGCCGCTGCCCTTGATCCGGCATCCGCCGCGCCGCAGCGCAATCTGGCCAACGTCCTTCTGGAACTGGGCCGGGCGGATGAAGCCCTGACGGCCATGCGCGCGGTCGTGTCGCTTTGTCCGGCCGACGCGGCGGCTCATAGCGATCTGCTGCTGGCGGTGCACTACTCGGCCGGCTTCGCGCCGGCGGCGGTGCTGGATGAAACCCGGCGTTGGGCCGATCAGCATGCACTGCCGCTGTATCCCCGGCACGTTCGGATTGCTCACGCTCCCGACCCGGCGCGCAAATTTCGGATCGGATATGTTTCGCCGGACTATCGGCTGCATCCGGCGGGCTTGTTGCTCAAGGCGGTTTTGCCCGCGCATGATCGACGGGAATTCGATGTTTTCTGCTACTCGGCCGTTCGTGCACCCGATGAACTGACGCCGCAATTCCGGCAATTCTGCGATGGCTGGCGGGATATCTCACAACTCGACGACGAGCAGGCCGCGGACGCCGTGCGCGCTGACAAGATCGATCTCCTGATCGACATGGCGGGCCACACGGCGCACAATCGGCTGAAACTGTTTGCCCGCCGGCCCGCGCCGGTGCAGGCTGCCTGGTTCGGATACCCCGACTCCACCGGCTTGCAAACAATGGATTGGCGCATCACCGACGCCCATGCTGATCCGCCGGGAGCGATCGGAGCAAATGCAACGGAGTCACTCCTGCGACTGCCCGGGATCGCGTGGTGCTATCCACCGCCAACGGACGCCCCGCCGCCGGGCCCTTTGCCGGCGCGGGCGGCGGGAATTGTTACGTTCGCATGCCTCAACCGGCTCCCGAAGATCACGCCGCGAATGCTGGAGCTTTGGGCGCGCATCATGGCGGCCCTGCCCAATTCACGGCTGCTACTTCTGGGCGGATCGGCGGCCAATGATGCCGGCCTGCGCGAGCGGTTGACGCGGATCTTTGCCAACGCGGGTGTGGATTTTAGCCGGGTGGAATTGGTGGGGCGACTTATCCAGCACGAATACCTCCGGCTCCATCAGCGTATTGACATCGCTCTCGATTGCTATCCGTATAACGGCGCCGTCACCAGTTGTGATGCACTATGGATGGGCGTGCCGCTCGTCAGCCTTGCCGGCAACACATATGTGAGCCGGCAGGGGGCGAGCATCCTGGCGTGTCTTGGGATGTCGGAATGGTTGGCCGCCTCTGAAGAGCAGTACATGCGGACCGCCATTGGCGCGGCCAATGACTTGGCACGCGTGGCCGGCCTGCGATCAACCCTTCGAGAGCGAATGCTCGCCTCCATACTCTGCAACGTGCAGGCGTTCACTCGTGAACTGGAAAACGCCTATCGCCAGGCATTGATGGTTGCTCCCGCAAACTGATGTGATCGAAGGTGAACGGGCGTGGCCCGGAAATAGTGGCACGGGCGGCTCGCCACAGGCGTCCGGGATATGGCAAGTTTACGCGAATGGGTTCCAATGAGCCAAGGGAGAGCGTGGACAATAGGCAGGGGATCGCAGCGACGGCGGTTCCATGCGCGCATGCGGCGGCGTCGCCCTCCGGTGAGGGCG
>DASRLH010000376.1:0-6466 GCA_035648595.1 Tepidisphaeraceae bacterium | reverse complement strand
GCGCGCAACTGGCCGCGGATCAAGACGACCGCGCCGCCGGGCTCGCCAAAAATCACGACGGCGAGCGAGTCGGAAATCAAGCTGGCACAGGAGTTTCATGGTACTTCCATCGCGGCATAGTTCACGGCGTAGCGTGATACGACGAGGTTATTGGGAGGCCGAGGCCGGAATTAAAGGCGTTTCCGACGGCTGAGGTGTCACAGTAATTGCTTTGCGCTCGCTGCTTCTCGGCGATCTCTGCGCGGACATGAGCATTAGCCCGCCAAAACCGCAGTGAATTGCGAATGTCCAAAAGACGCTGCGCGGCAGCGCATAGAGCATATCCTGATTGAGCGTGGTGAGTTGCTGATAGGCGATCGTGTAGCGGTCCCAGAAGTTGAATTGCTTGAACAACACGCCATTGAGCGACAGCAGCGGATGGGCGAAGGCGAGCCAGCCGACGAGGCGCTGGGCGGCGGGCCCTGTCAGCCAGGGACTGAGCCATACGGGCCAGGTGAGCCAGGCGATGGCCAGCAAAGCCGTCAGCGCGGCGGCGAAGGTGGTTCCCAATCCCAGGTGATCCAACAGGCTGGCGCAGCCCGCCAGCGCCAGCACGAAGCTGATGAGCACCAGGCCCACGCGCAGGTCGGCGAAGGCGCCGACGCCGCCGAGGATGATCCAGACGAGCCAGATCGGCAACGCCATCGCGATGCTGGCGACCAGCCGGCCGGCGAGCGTCGGCTCGGCCATCGCCAGCGGCGGCGCGAGGAACGCGAGCAGGAGAATGGGGCCGAAGAACAAGCCCAGGGAAACGCCCGATGACAGGTAGCAGGCGATTGCGACGGCGAGGCTTGCGAGAAAGGGCACAAGCGCGGACGCCAGGGCACGCGGCCGGGCGCGGCTTGGGGAAGGGATGGACGATGCGGGCAAAACTTCCATCATCACTTGTTGCCTCAACCGAGCGGGTGTAACTCGTGTTTGTGGCGACTTGGTGGGGCAGACATTCCTGTCCCTTCCTTATTTCTTCGCGTCCGCTCGGCGGGGATGAGTACACCCCCGCGCTCGCGGACGCGAGGCAGACAGGAATGTCCGCCCCACCAGGGGACCGCCACAATCGGGCGCTACACCCTAACCGAGCACGGTTACGCAAAATCACTGGCACGGGCGGCCCGCCCGTGATACGGTGACGGGCATCGCACCACAACAAGACCTCGATCCTGGGTCACCGAAAGACTCGCGCTATTTCCCGCCATCCTCCCCGCCGCCCGCTTCGGGTCTCGGCGTGGTCATGTCCTGGTATTCCTTTTCGAGTTTGTCGATGGCGCGTTGGATGCGGTCGGCTTCGTCGATAAGCCGTTGCTGCTCCTTGCGGAGATCGCGCATGACTTTGTAATGCGCCTGTGCCGCCTCGCGGAGGGCGGCTTCGTGGGGGCCGACTTTCTGCTGCCAGTATTGCTCGAGAGCGTTGACCTTTTGCGTATCGATATGCACATCGGACAGATGATCGCCGGACGCGGGGGCGGTGGCGTCATTCGCGGAGGAAGCCGACGCGAGGCCCGGGGACGGCGCGGACGCGCTGGCTACCTGCCGGGACGCGCCCTGGCCGGTGCTCGATTGCGGCGATTGCGCCTTGGGCGCGGCGCCCGCCTTATTCGCTGGTTGCTTCGCTTTTGCGTCCTTGCCGGCGGGCTCGATGATCATCCAAACTTTCGTGCCGGTCTTGGGCATCAGATCGGAATTGCATTCCCATTCCAGCGTCTCGTTGGCGCTGCTGGCCAACTCGGGCACATCCACGAGCGTCAGATCGAAGTTGACGATGCTCACCACATAGCCGGTTACGTCGGCGGCGAATTTGCCGTCGGGCATCACGCGCGAGCCGGTGTAGACCCAGGTGAAGGCCTTGGGCTCTTTCCTGGTTTTCATGTCCCGCATCCAGCGGTAGCCGGGATAGGAGATGGTTTTGCCATCCTTCACATATTCCACGCTGATATGCAGCGGCGGGCCTTGCGGCGGAATCCACTTGTTCGCCGCCTCGCTGAAGCTGATCGGCTTGCCGGGCTTGAGGCCGATCGCCAGCAGCGCGATCTGAATGTCCGAAGGCTTGGCCGGCGTGCGCAACACCGACTCATGCTCGTTGCTCCCCGTCACGCAGCAAAAAAACTCCAGCGGCACCTTGAGGTTAAGCGCCTCACACTCCACGCGCACGGTCTTGTTCGCGACGTCAAACTCGACGTGGGGGAGTTTGCCGATCTTGCCGGCGGCGAGGGAAAGGGAGGGGGGCATCAGTGAGGAAACGATGAGTGCGAAAAGTAGGGTGTGTCGGTACATAAGGAAGCTCCAGGAGGGCGCGTATAGCGCGTGAGAGATCGCACGATCAGGCACCGTTGCTATGTGGGCCGCTCGTTAGATTCCTTGCGATTTCGCGTGACGCGCAACACGGGGATCAATCTGCCGGATTTCCTTGGATTCGATGAGGCGCCCGACCCAGCGTGATATTTGACCTTCAACCAGTCTTTTTGACCGATAAATGTTTGCCGTCAGCGAGAAGAGCAGACCGGTGATTGTTTCCCGCAGGAGATAACGAACAATTCGTTCCAATACCGCGGCACGCATTCGCATGATCGGTTCCGGGACGTCATCGGCTGGCCGAATGGATTGGGTGGTCCCGCCAAACAAAACCCTCCACAAGGAAATAAAGGAGAGCCAAGGCGCGAACCGGATCATGGCGTTGATTGAGTTGCGCAGTTCCTGATGAGAGCGATCATCCAGTGACTGGATTTGACGCATCTCATCCCATAGGCAATCTCGTATTTCGAAGAGATCTTGGCGCAGAGCCCAGACGCGGAAATGCACGAACCATGCGTAAGCGATCACGACGGACAGCAGAGCGGTCCAGATGATCAATTCAATTTCGGGCTTCATGCCATGTCCTCCGGCGGATTGGTTCCATCGGGCAACAAGCCGCTAGACGTTCTGTCTGTGTCATGCTCACGCTCGAACTTCGCCAATCGAGCGGCGGCGAGCTTTGTAAACCGCCTCTGGCGTCGATTGATCCAAAAGAAGATGCCCGACGGACCGGTCAGCCCGGCGAGAATACCCAACGATAGCTCAAGCCACGCGGGCTTCTCCGCCATCTTCTCGATCAACGAGCAAATCCTCAGAACGCATATCGTAATCATAGCACAGACGAAGAGCCAACGCAGAACTCGCCCCACCTCACGATATCGCTCCACATCCGACGTCTCTTTTTGCAGACGTCGTCGCTTCCGCTCATCTGTCCAACGCTTTGCTGACACTTGATCAATGATCCAAATATCGCCAGTCGATGTCAAACCGAACTACCGTGGCGACGAGAGCAATGCATTCCAGGGACTGATCGGGTTTCACTTCAATTCGCGTTGCGCTGGACGCCCCCGGCCTCCGGCGATTCTAATGCGGCGATGGGCGCCAGCGCTGCCATCTCCGTCCGCATCGACCTTTCCCGCATTCGCCAAAACCTCGCCGACATCCGGCGTCTCACCGGCGTTCCCATCATCGCGGTCGTCAAGGCCGATGCGTATGGGCTGGGGATCGAGCGGGTGTTGCCGGTTCTTGCCGATGGCGTTGAGGGGTTTTGTGTGTTCAGCGTGGCCGAGGCGGCGGCGGCGCGCATCTGGGAGCGGACGGGAAAGCCATCGCTGGCGCTGGGGCCGGGGGCGGGGGAGGACGCGGAGGAATATCTGAAGCATCATGTGCGCCCGGCGGCGTGGGATGTGGGAAGAGCCGGCGCGCTGCGCGCTGCGGGGCCGGTGCTTTCGGTGGATACCGGGATGCAGCGGTTCGCCTGCCCGGCTGGGCAGATCGAGGCGGTGCTGGAAGCCGGCGAATGCCGGGAAGCGTTTACACATGCGACCACGCTTGCGCGCGTCGCCCGGCTGGTTGAACGGGTCGGGCATCATGAGCTGAAGCTGCACGCCGCCGGGTCGTCGCTGCTTGCCGAGCCCGAGGCGCGGCTGGATGCGGTGCGACCGGGGCTGGCGCTTTACGCCGGCGCGGTGCGCGCTTCGACGCGGCTGGTGGAGGAGCGCAAGTCGGATGGCCCCGTGGGGTACACGGGCTTTGCCGTTGCCCGTCATGGCGTGATTCTGGCTGGGTATTCCAACGGCCTGCGGCCCGGGCCGTGCCTGATCAATGGGCGGAAGTCGCGCGTCATTGAAGTGGGGATGCAATCGGCGTTTGTCGAAACCGGCGGGGGCGATCGCGTCGGCGATGGAGTCGTGCTGCTTGGGGACGGGCTGAGCGAAATGGAAGTGGCGGGGGATTGGAAGGTCAGCCCGCAGGAAGTTCTTATGCGGCTGTGCGCGGGGGGAATGCGAGAGTATCACGCCGAATAGGACCAATTTACGCGATCACCAGCTGGCCGGGCGCGGAGGTCTCCACGAATTTGCGGAATGTCTTGCGCAGATCCGCCTGGGTCACGAGTTTTTCCAAGTCCGCGATGCGCACCGGCGACAAGACCTCGATGCCGATGAGGCATCCATCCTCGGTGTAGTCGGCCAAGAGCGTGTCTTCCTTGATCTCCTTGGTGTGGTGTACCATTGATGCGCGTCCGGCGCCGCCTGCAACTTTCCACGAGGGCTTATCATGCGACGACGTTTGAATATCACAATCATTGCAATTACAACGATTTCACTTTTCGCCATCGTCCGCGGCGATGACACTGGCAAATCCAAGCCCCCGGCGAGCGCTCCCGCCGAGGCGGTGCCGGAGGGGACGCTGCTGCTCAAGCCGCAGGCGGCGCGCATTCACGGTTTCCGCCTGAAGCTCGATCCCAAGCCGGTGCCGACGCTTATTTTCTGGGTCGATCCCAACGAATACATCGAATGGCCCAAGGCCGCGAAGAAGGGGAAGTACACGGTGGAAGTCACCTACTCCTGCGCCCCCAACGCCGGCGGGGAGTTCATGGTGAAAGCCGCCGCCAACAAGGTGGTGGCCTACACGAAAAATACCAAGGACTGGCATACGTTCCAGACCCTCAACATCGGCACGCTCACGGTTCTCAACGACAACACCAGCATCGCCCTGCGCTCCACGGGGAATATCAGCCGGGTGCTGATGAACGTGCGGGGGGTGAAGCTGACGATGGTGAAGGAGGAGAAGAAAAAATGAAAATTGCCTCCACCCGGCGCTTTGGCAACGAGCCTCCGCGGCTGGACGGAGGCGGGTCGGCAGGCAACCGACTTAGATTGATTCCAAAAGATCACGATCTTCTTCCGCCAATTCATTGACTCCTTCGACTTCGAGGGCAATTTGCTTTGCACGATTGCGAAGTTCAATTCGCTTTAGGATCACCTCCTGGGTTTCGCGCGCGATTTTGGAGCCAAAGGCTTTATCTTTTGGAATCGGCAATATCACCTCCATGAGCCGCTTGCCCAGCGTGTCAATAATGTCCTGCGTGAACTGCTTGGCTCTGATCTGTCTCTTTACGATCGGCGCGTTTAGACAGGCGAACAAGAGCCAGGGATCGACGGCTTCCTTGTCGATCACACGAATGCGGCAGATATGGCTTTGGAACAACATCGGGGTATCGCTTTCGGTAACGATCGCGGTTGTGCCGATCAGGTACGTTCCGTCGCGCACCATCAGATGTCTCCGGCCGCCGCGTCTGCTTTGTTGCTTTTGCGCGTACGGGCGTCCTCGTAGATTTCGTCGCTTACGCCATGCTTGAAATCGGATTTTATTTCCCAATTGGATATATCGGACGTCCGAACGAAAGGTATCACTCCCGTGCCATACGCCATCTTTCCAACTTCCGCGCCGGTATCAACGTGAATGACGCCCTTGTTGACGAGGGAACCTACGGTCACCAATTCATGGGTGGCGCCCAGGCGTTTGAGTTCGGCGTCAATTTCGGGATTGTAATACTTGGGAACGAGAATTCGATTGAAAAGCTCGCTTGAGTTTAAGACGAAGCCAAAGCGGGTTCTGGGGAAATGTTCGCCAATGGAGTATTGCCTGACTCGTTGTCCAATCTCCGGCGTGTCGTCGAGCAATTGAAGTTCGCCGGATTCCGTTTTCCGCATCGTGGGATTCCCGCGCGAATCGTGTCCGCACCACTTGGCTTCGGCCATGAAGATTGGATAGGAGTCGAGCGGTTTTTCCTTTATCAGCACCAAAACACAAACCTTCGTATGCGTTCCGCCCTTACCGCTTGTCTTAAACAACGACTCAGGCATGGTAATCACGGCGCGAATGGTGGCGCGTTCCATTATCCAGCTGACGACGTGCCCGTACGACGGATTTCCAAGGACGCTTTCCGGGAGTACAATTCCCAGCCTTCCGCCATCTCGAAGCAACTGAAAGCACCGATTTACTGATCGTTGCGCAATGAAGTTTAATCTTTGAAATAGGCATAAGATAGGCATGGAAGCCACGGAAGGCACGCTGAAGGATTGGCGGCAGTGGCGTCGTTTCCAAGCACTGCGTTTGAAGCGGCAGGGCTGGTTCC
>DASRLH010000375.1:0-3501 GCA_035648595.1 Tepidisphaeraceae bacterium | reverse complement strand
GCGCGCAACTGGCCGCGGATCAAGACGACCGCGCCGCCGGGCTCGCCAAAAATCACGACGGCGAGCGAGTCGGAAATCAAGCTGGCACAGGAGTTTCATGGTACTTCCATCGCGGCATAGTTCACGGCGTAGCGTGATACGGCGACGGTGCGCCATCCCATTAGACCCGCTGTGCTGCATCGGCAAAAACTACCCCTTCAATTCCTCGGCCAGCGCCGCCGCCTTGATCCCCGTGGGCGCTTCCGGATATTTCTTGGCGATGGACTCGGCGAATTGGGCGACGCGGGCCTTTTGCTCGGGCTTGGCTTTTGACATCGCCATCGTCACCTGCGCAAACATCTGGCGGGCGCCCATTTCATCCTTGACGGCTTTGTTGGTCCGTAACTTCTTCAGCGGCGCGGCCACGGATTTGCCCAACTCATCGCCGGTGAACGCTTCCGCCACCCGGCTGTACAGGACAAACGCCTCGACCGGTTTGTCGTCGGCGATCTTTTCCGCCTCATCCTTCCACTTTTCGCCCTCGGCCTTCACATCCGCCAGCAGCTTTTGGGCATCGGCGGCAACGGCCTTGTCATGGTCGCGGAGCATCGGCTTGAGCAGCCACATGCCCCGATGAATACTGATTCCATTCAAATGCGTCCACCGCGCCCGACAGTTTGCGGTTGTAACCCTTGTCCTTGTACTTCCACTTGGCATCAGCCGCGAGACGCTCGATGTCTTCGGGGCGATAGGCCGCAAGTTTGCCGTCGGGGCCGATCACCTTGAACTGATAGATGTTTTCCAGCGAGATGTGCTCGCCCCACCGCGTTTCCATCAAGCGAAGCGAGTCGGCATACACCGGCATCGCCAGATGGGTCTGCCGGGCGTACATTGTGGCATCCGCCAGCGTGTGGCCGGGGTCAATGGCGATGAACTTCACCGGCTTGTCCTTGAGCGACTGCACCATCTTATTGCGCTCCGGCACCAATCCCCGGCAGCGCGGGCAGGTTTCCTCGAAGAAAAAAAGAACCACGACTTTGCCGCGAAATTCATTGAGATCGTAGTTGTTGCCGTCGGTGAATTTGCCCGGCGGAAAATCCGCGGCCTGCTTGCCGGGCTCCACCGCCGCGGGCGCGGTTGCGCAAATAAACATCGAAGCCAAAAACGCCGCGTACAGCCACGATTGATGCTTTAACATGACAACTCCTCGTTTGAAAGGCATGATAACAATAACGCCGAGTTTCGATTCCGCAATCCTTAGTCCGACAGCCCGCCCTACGCTGGCCTGATGAGAGTGCGGTGCCGTAGTCGTCTCATTTCTGATGCGCCTCCCCGGCCTGCACCGTAGAACAAAAGAAAAGCGGCGGGGACGCCGCTTCTACGGTTCGCCTGAAAGCAGTTTCAGCGCAGGCCAATGCGGCTGGCGCGCGATGCGTAGAAGCGACGTCCTCGTCGCTTCGGGGGGGGGCCGCGCCGGGGTGAGACGAAAAGCGGCGGGACGCCGCTTCTACGATTCGCCTGAGAGCAGCTTCACGGCTGGCCAACGCGGCTGGTCCGCGATGCGTAGAAGCGACGTCTCGTCGCTTCGGGGCGGGCCGCGCGGGGGTGAGCAGAAGCGCGGCACGGACGCCGCTTCTACGATTCGCCTGAAAGCAGCTTCACGGCTGGCCAACGCGGCTGGCGCGCGATGCGTAGAAGCGACGTCCTCGTCGCTTCCGGGTGGGCGCGCGGGGGTGAGATCAATCGCGGCCGGGACGCCGCGTCTACGTGAAGTGGCGTCCTGCGTACGCCGGGAAGAAGAACAGGTCGGCAGGTGCAACAGAAAACGAACGATGACCAGGCGGCATTTTCGATCAGGCCACGATCATGCACGCGCGATTATGCCTGGGGTTCGGCTGCCGCGCCCAGCCGGCGAGGGGCAAGCTCGGTATCGCGCTGTAGATACGAGCACCCCCATAACCACAGCACCCCCGCCAGCGCCATGACGGTCGCGACCATGATAAACGCGGCATCCCAACTGTACGCACCGATCCTGCCCAGGAGCGGCGTGGCGAGCGCGTCGCCGAAGATATGGATGATAAAGATATTCAATGCGAATCCGGTGGCACGCACGGAAGGGTGGGCGACGTTGGCGAGGATAGTATTGGTCGGTCCCGTGTTGAGGAACAAAAAAAACTCGGCGATGCCGATGCACACCCAGACCATCGGGAATGTGGAGTGAAGCATGAAAATGATGAATGGTGCGGCGATGATCATCGCGATGCCCGAAAGCAGGAAGTAGGAGCTGGAAAACCATCGCCGCAGCCAGTCGCCCAGCGCGCCGCCGAGGAGCGTTCCGAAGATTCCGCAGGCGGCGGTGATCGCGCCGATTTTGAAGTTCGCCGACGCCAACGTTCCCCCGTGGCGGATGGTGACAATATAGCGCGGCAGCCAATAGGCGATCCCGCTGACGGCAAACGTCATGGCGGCCATGCCCGCCGTCACCAACACATACGAAGGCGTTCGGAACAGCACCAGATAATCGGCCAGCGCCGCCCGACGCACCGGCATATGCCCCGCCGCGCCGGCGGCGGCCTCGTCAAACTGCCCGCGGGCCGGCTCCTTCATCAGAAAGCAGATCGCGCCCAGGATCAGGCCCGGCACAAGTACCGCGTAAAATGCCGACGGCCAGCCGAAATGCTGCGCCATGGCGCCGCCGATGATATAGCCCAGCGCCGCGCCCAAAGGAATGGCCATGTAGAACCAGGCCATCATTGCCCCCCGGCGGGAGACGGGGTAGTAATCGGAGATCAGTGTGGGCGCGGTTGGCCCGTACCCCGCTTCGCCAACGCCCACGAGTATGCGCATGACAAGGAGCAGTGTGAACCCGCCGAACATCGCCGCCAGACCCGACCCGCCGGTCGCCAGGCTCCAAAGGATAACGCTGAAGCCCACGATCGCCCATCGGCTTTTGCGGTCGGCCAGCCATCCGAACAGCGGCGCGCAAACCATGTAGCAGACGATGAACCCCGTCTGCAACAACCCCATCCGAAACTCGGCGTATTTGGGATGCGTCGGAAAAAAATGCTCCTGGATCGGCACCTCCACCGCGCCCATCATGTAGCGGTCGATGTAGTTGAAAAGATTGATGAGCAAAAGAAGCAGCAGCGCCCGTCGGGCGCCCCGGCCGGGCGCGGACAGGTTTGGCGTTTGGTAGTCGAGTGCCGCCGACATGCGGGGGAATGATGCCGATGGGAGCGCCCAAATGCAACGCGCGGGCCAGTCCGTGATAGGCGCGCTGGATTGTATGACGCGCACACCGTCATTGTATCACGGGCGTCTCGCCCGTGCATGGTGCGCATTCACTCCGGCAAACTATCGCTCTTCGCCTTTCACGCCATCGGCACGGGCGTCTCGCCTCATCTTTCGTCACATTTTTTTGCGTCCGCCAGCGAGTATAACATATTGGTGGCATTATCGTTCGATTGATTCAAAGGAGTATTGGCATGGAAGCCAGGGCGAACAAGGTACGAAGGCGTTCGA
>DASRLH010000374.1:0-10386 GCA_035648595.1 Tepidisphaeraceae bacterium | reverse complement strand
ACCGGGCCATTGGAAGGCACAAATAACAAGATCAAAACCATGCAACGACAAGCATACGGCTTCCGAGACCCCGACTTCTTCAAACTTAAAATCTTCGCTTTACACGAAACTACCTACGCATTAGTCGGATGAACCTAAATTCCTTTTCGGTCGCGGTCCGCGGGTTGCGCGGCACCGAAATGTCTTCGGCTATAGTGCGGGCCCATGACGTCCCTGCCGATTGACGAGCATCTGCCGGCGATTGTTGCCGCGGCGAGGGAAAAGCGTTCGTTGGTGTTGGTGGCGCCGCCGGGGGCGGGCAAGACGACGCGCGTGCCGCCGGCAATCTTGCGGGCCGGGCTGTTATCCGCGGAACATCCCAACCTCGTCATGCTCCAACCTCGGCGCGTGGCGGCCCGCGCCGCCGCCGGGCGCATCGCCGATGAAAATGGCTGGCAAATCGGGCGCGAAGTCGGCTATCAAATCCGCTTCGAGAATCGCATCGGCCCGCACACCCGCCTGCGCGTCATCACCGAAGGCATTCTCACGCGTCAATTGCTCGACGATCCATTTCTCGAAGGCGTCGGCGCGGTGTTGCTGGATGAATTTCATGAGCGCAGTCTGCACACCGATCTGGCCATCGCGCTGCTCCGGGAAATTCGCCAGACCGTGCGGGAGGATTTGATCCTCATCGTCATGTCCGCGACGCTTGAGGCGGGGCCGGTGTCGCGGTTCCTGGGGGATTGTCCGATCATCCAGACCCGAGGGCGCGCGCATCCGGTGGAGATCGTGTATGCCCATGCAGTTGCGTTCGGGCAGAGTAGGGAATTGCCCGAGCATGTCGCGCGTGCGATAAGCGACGTTTTGAATGAACCTGGGGGCGAAGCCGCGGAAAAAGCGCAGCCTCCCGGGCCGCCGCTGCAAGTCGGGATGGGGTCCCATCGTTCATCGGATGTTCTGATCTTCCTTCCGGGCGTTGAGGAGATACGACGAACGATGGACCGGCTGGCGCCGTTCGCCGCGCGGGAGAATCTTCTGCTGCTGCCGTTGCACGGCTCGCTGTCGGGCGAGGAGCAGGCCGCCGCTCTTCGGCCGGCCGATCGACGCAAGGTTATTCTGGCGACCAACATCGCCGAGACGTCGTTGACGATCGACGGCGTGCACACCGTAATCGACAGCGGCCTGGCCCGCGTGGCCGGGTACGACGCGCGGCGGGGGCTCGACCGGCTGGAGCTTGCGCGCATCAGCAAGGCATCGGCCACCCAGCGCGCCGGCCGTGCCGGGCGCACGGGGCCGGGCCGGTGCATCCGGCTCTGGACTGTTCGGGAAGAGCAGGCCATGAGCGAGTTCGAGCAACCCGAAATTCAGCGCGTCGATCTGTGCGCGACCGTGTTGATGCTGCACGCCTGGGGCAGGAACGACCCGCGCGCGTTCGGCTGGTACGAGCCGCCGTCCGAGTCAACGCTGGCCGCCGCCGAGCGACTGCTGGCGATGCTGGGCGCGCTCACCAGCGAGACCGATGGCCGCATCACGCCGATTGGCAAGCGATTGGTAACACTGCCGGTTCATCCGCGATTGGGCCGGTTGCTCATCGCGGCAGCGGACGATGGGCTTCTAAGAGAAGGGGCGACGATTGCCGCGCTGCTCTCGGAGAAAGACATCGTTTCCCACGATTGGCGCGATCCCTCGGACCTGCATCAACGATCCGTCCAGGCATCCTCCGATCTGCTGCTCCGCCTCGATCTGCTCGCCCGCGCCGAACAGGACCGCTTCGGCGGCGCTTGCCGCTCGCTGGGCATTGACATTGGCGCGGCGCGGCAAGTGGCCCGGGTCCGCGATGAATTGGAACGCGTTGGAAGTCGAATTACCCGCTCGCGGCCGGCGGGTTCTTCGCCGGCTCATGCGCGAGGGGCGCGCGATTCACGCGCCTCACGCGACTCACGCGATTCACATGAGCAAGCGCCCCCTGAATCGAATGCCGACGAAGACGATCTTCTCAAGCTCGCGCTGCTGGCGTATCCCGATCGCGTGGCACGCCGGCGCGGGGCGGACCCAAACGCGGCGGTCATGGTGGGCGGCACCGGCGTGCGCCTGGCCGCGGAATCCGCCGTCCGGCAGGCCGAGTTTTTCGTCGCCCTCGACGCCCGGCATGACCCGCGCCAGATCGCCCGCCAGGCCGTTGTGCGCATCGCCAGCGCGATTCAGGTCGAATGGCTTGAGGAACTGTTCCCCCAATCCATCCGCCGGGAGCGCGGCGTGATGTTCGACGAGGCCCGCCAGTGCGTCGTCGGCTTTACCGCCATCCATTATCGCGATCTATTGCTTCGCGAAGACCGCAATGCGGCGGTCGATCCCGAAGAAGCCGCGCGGGTCTTGGCGCAGGCGGTTCGCCCTGTGGCCGGCGAATTCTTCGCCGCCAACGAGGCGGCCCGCTCCTGGTTGGCGCGATTAAACCTACTCCGTCAGGCCATGCCCGAACATCCCTGGCCCGAATTTTCGCAGGTTCAATTAGCCGATCTACTGGAGTTTGCCGCCAGTGGGAAAAAGAGCGTCGAGGAATTGAAGCGTGTCCCACTCGTTCCGCTATTACTAGGCGCGCTGGCCTTTCCGTTGGATCGCGTGTTCGAGGAATGCGCGCCGGAATCCATCGAAGTTCCCACCGGCAACCGCATCCGCCTCGATTACACCGGCGGCCCGCAGCCGATCCTGGCCGTGCGGTTGCAGGAATTGTTCGGCTGGACGCAGACGCCGCGCATCGCGCAGGGACGCGTGCCGGTCGTGCTGCACCTTCTGGGCCCCAACTTCCGCCCTGTTCAAATCACCCAGGACCTGGCCAGCTTCTGGAGCAGCGCCTACTTTCAAGTCCGCAAGGATTTGAGAATCCGCTACCCCAAACATTCCTGGCCCGAGGACCCTCTCACCGCGACACCCCAGGCCAGGGGCAGGGGAAGAAATCCGAAATCCGAAACACGAAATCCGAAATAAATCCAAACAAGGAAGGAAAGAAATAAATCCCCAAACATAATTCGTCGTGGTCGAATAAGGAAACGCCTGGCATGGTCACTTCAGTGACCATGCAATACCCCATCAGAACGGACCGAACCCTCCCCAATCAAATCGCGATCGCGACGTTCAGTCCTCTTGAACGGCCTTTTACCCTTCCCCTGCTCTATCGCGTTCCCCGAAAAAGTCTTCGATGAGGGTCTCCTGATCCGCGGCCGCGTCCGAACCATCGGTATCAATTTCGGAGGCCGTGAACCCAGGATCAACCGAATCAAGGCCCGCGTCTTGGCCCCCATCGGTGCCAATCGCTTTGGACCCAGCCCCGACAACGTCATCGTTCGACGAAAACACATCGCCCGGCGCGCCCGGCGCCGGAGTTGGCTCGGCCCCCCGCGCCGGCGCTCCGGGCGATGCCGGTCGCGTCACGACGTGAGCTTGAGGAACCGGAGGCGGATTGAACGGAAGCTGCACACCCAGCAGCCGCGAAAGATGATCCGCGGATGCCTGCAACGGGCCATCCCCCATCACCTCGCGCAGTTGCGCAATCGAATCCGGCAATGGAGCCAGCGAATGAAAACTCGGAAGTTCAGGCCGCCCGCAATATCGCGGCGAGGAAAGCCGCACGGCCAACTCACGGGCGATTTGCTTGAGAAGCGCCTCCAACCGCGCAACCTCATGCTTCGCCTCATCGCGCAACTGCATCTCGTCGCTGTAGCTCCTGGCGTATTTGGGCGGGATGATCATGCGGTCGGTTTCCACATCCCGGCTGGATTTGGACATGATAACGGCGATCTTTTGCGTGGCGTCCGCGTGCCGCGCCCGCGCCTGCACGATCAGTTCCTTCACGCGCGGCGTCGCCTCGGTCATTCGCATCAGCAGGTGATACGTCGCCAGCCGTTCCTTGAAGCGCAGGAGTGGGCCAAGGTCGAGAATGAGCGCTTTCCAACGGTGTGCGCTCTTGCGATGCGCGACGCGAAGGTTTTGCTGCGACACCTGGGAGGCCAGCAGCGAGCAGACTTTTCCGCACCAGCTTTTGGAATGTGCCACGGGCCGCTGCAACCCGGCCAGGGCATCGGCCGTTTTGCGCCCGATGAAGTCAAACTGCACCGCCAGATCATCGCAGCGATCGGTCAGGCGGAAGGCGGTATCGTATCCTTGCTCGGCTTGGGTTTGTCCGACGATGATCGAAACCGTGCCGCCGTCGGCATTTCCCAGCGCCTGCAAACCGACGGCGTCAATCGCGTCGATCTGCCGACCCTGCATGTTGCGGATAGCGACGCGCGTGCCGCCCAGATCAAGCGGCTCCTCAAACTGAAACGGGCCAAACGAGCCGGAACTGTTTTCGATAAAATACGCATGAACGCCCGCGCTGCCCCATGTCGCCACCTGTTGCTCAAGCGCGTGGGCCTTGGCGAACATGTCCATGTATTCGCGCCAACCGACGACCTGCTCGACCGCGCTGACTTCCGCCAGCGCCTGCCGCCTCAACGGCTCAAAAGTCGTCAGCGCATCCTGGGCGATCTTGGAAGCAGCCGCGCTTCCCTGCTGCACGGAATCGGCCTGCGAGGCAAGCCGCCGGCCCAGCGAACCCTCGGGCGCCACCGTAACGTGCGGCGGGGGGGTCTTCATCAAATCGAGCATCGCCCGCAACGCATTCACCCGCTGCTCAAAATCCCGCGCCAACGGCGGCAGCGCCAGTTGAATCGGGGCCAGGGCCGCCATCGGCGGTATGGCCTTCGCCGCCGACTCGGCCGAGTCAATCGTCGCGCCGTTGACCAGGGCCGCCAGATCCTGGAACTGTTTTTCAAGCGCGTTTGCAACGTCGCGCAGCGCCAGCACGGCCGTTTCGGATGATAAGGCGGCCGTGCGCTGGCGGCGCAGGTAATCCCACAGCGGCACCGACGCCGGCAATTCCCGGCACCAGTTGTCAAACTCGCTCGCCTGCTCGCGCAATTTCTCGGGGATGTCGTTGTCCAGGAACAGGTTCAGCGCGGCCCGCGTGTCTCGCGCGAACGCTTCGACTTCCGCGGCGCTGGGCGCATCATGCTCGGCGACCAGTGCAAACCGCATGTCGTCGAGCGCGCGGCGAATCTGCTCCAGCGTGCCGGGCCCCAGGCGCATGATGCGGCCCAGAGGCTCGCCATCGGCGCTGGCGTCGAAATCGCTGTGGGTATCGAGCGGCAACGCGCCGCTGTTTTGTTCCAGCCAATCCATCGCCGCCGCGTTCACCACGCTCTGCGGATCGTAATTTCGGAACGCGAGCAATTCCCCGATCCGGGCCGCAAATTCCACGAGGGTATCGGTCGATTGCCAGGGATTGGTGATGTAAACGCCCTCCCAAACGACATTGGGATGAAACACTCCCACCATCGGCCTCACCACCGGCGGCTGATTTGGAAAGCCCGGCGGCAGCCAGACGTGCATCGACACCGAATCCACATATTGCAGTTCGCCCGCCTCATTGATCACCAGCGTGCGCACGCGAAAGTCGAGCCGATATTCATGCGGCGGATCGCCGCGCAACGGGGCGATGCCGATGGAAGGATGATACGCGAACGACCGCTGCGCGCGGCGCCATTCGTTCTCCAGCCGAATGAGTTGCCCATCGGTCCACAGCGGATCACCCGCCGCCTCGCCCGGCTCCAACGGCTGCGGTTCACCCTCGACGGAAGGAGCCGATTCGTCCCACATATAACCCATCCTTTTAGCGGCGTCGGATGCCGGGCGCGGCGCGCCCGGTGCGTGGGAAATATACCATGCGTATAGCTCATCAACCAATTCGCACGCGGGCCAAGCTCTTCTCCCTCTCCCGGTGCTCCGGGGGAGGCGTGGCGTCCCAGCCGCATGTCTTCTCCACAAGCGCAGCGCGCCCGGAAAGCGACGAGGACGTCGCTTCTACGTATGGAGCCGAGCCGCGTTGGCGAGCGGTCAAGCTGTTTTCGGGCGAACCGTAGAAGCGGCGTCCCCGCCGCTTCTCTGCTTCCGTGGACAGAGCGTATGCCGAGGGAGGGGAAGCGCAACACATATTCTGCAAGGCAACGGAAAATCTCGCAACTCCCATTGAACCCAGGCCACAGGTATCATGCATGCGTGCCCATCGAAAACGTGCCCAATCTTGATCACTCCGTGACGCCTCCGATCGCGCCCACGATCTCGCCGGGCACTGCGGCGACAGCCGCGCCGAAAATCGACCCCGGCGAAGACAATGTCCTCCACTGTCCCGGTTGCAATTACGATCTTCGCGCGCTGGTCGGCGAGCGCTGCCCGGAATGCGGGGTTGTTATCGATCGCGCGGCTTTGGCCGGTCCACGGATTCCGTGGGTCTTGCGGCGCAATATCGGTTGGTTCCGCGCTTACCTTCAAACCGCATGGCTGGCGCTCGCGCATCCCCGGCGTTTCGCGGCCAATATGGACCAGCCGGTGAGCCTGGGCGATGCCAGAAGCTTTCAAAATGTAACCGTATTGCTGGCGTTCCTCCCGCTGCTGGGAATTGGGTTGTGGGCGTACTATACGCAGGCATACGTTTCCGGGTCGTTCGGCGCCAGGGGTTGGCTTGTGATGAATGTCCCGCATCCAACCGTCGAATCTTTTGCCAAGACGTTGGGCGGCGCGCTGGAAGCATTGGGCGTGGCATTTGCCGGTTTTTGCCTGTGGCTCTTCCTCAAAGGCGCAACCGGCGCCGCCAGCTACTTCTTCCATCCGCGATACATGTCCATCGCGCGGCAGAACCGCGCGGTCGCCCTGAGCTACTACGCCTGCGCGCCGCTGGCATGGACGCCGATATTTATTGCCTTAAGTCCGGTCTTCGCTTCGATCATGCCAATGGAATTCGAAGGCTCAACCACGGAGATTGTGTCTGAAGCGGTACTCGTAACGGTGATATTGGTTATCGCAGCCGCGCCCGTGTTTGCCTGGTGGCGCAGCACGTTGGTATTGCTGCGCAACACGACGGGCTGCGGTCACCCCCGTGTTCTCATGCTTGCCGTGTGTTTGCCGCTGATGTGGGGATTGCTCGCCGTGCTGACGTTGGGGCTTTTGCCGGTGGCGTATGGGTTTGTCGCGATCGTGATTCTGAGCCTGCGGTGAGCAGCATTATCCAGCCGGCGCGGATGTCGGGGCGGTCGTCGCAGGCCGAAGCGGAAACACGACGTCCGCGCCATGCCAGACGAGCATCCGAAAAAAATGCCCCGGCGTCCATCCGGCCGCGCCGCCTTCGTCGGTCCCGTTTTCGCCCACGCTATAAATCACCGGCGGGTTGCGGTGAGGAAGATAGCGCAGCGACCGGCCATCCGCCGCGAACGGATCAATCGGGGCGCCAGGCAAGTATTGGGGGACCAGTTGCGGCAATGTTTCGGGCGGATGCCCATCGTGATCGGCCGCATAAAGCCGGATTGCCAAGGCGGTGGCAGCCACCCGGCGAGTCAGTAAGGCGGCATATATTCTACGAAACATGCCTCTCGGGTCCCCGGAAGCGTAGAATGCGCCTCCCGCCGCGACATTCTGCAGGATAGACAGCGGCGGCTTGTAGCGGGTGTGCGTCGGCAGCATTTTAATCGCCGCCGGGTATTGCGCCTGCCGCGCCGCGCCGATCTCCGGGCCAAGCTCGCGCGCCTGGCGTACGCGCGCCAAATGAAAGATGGGAAGTCCGAGGTACGCGAGGGCGGCGGGATGAAGTTGTGAATCGGCGTCATCGCGCTCGCCGCGCAGCGCCGTTGATCGCTCAATTTCCCACATCCGCACGCCCGCCGCCCGTCGATCTCGTCCATCGGCCAGTTCCGCGATCAGTCCCTGTACCTGCGCCCGGTTGGCGGCTCCAGTGGGCGTCGCGCTGCCGTCACGAGCGATCCACAGCGCGTCGGCCATTTGGATCGCTTCCTCGGCCTCAAAGTATGTGATGTGGCCGGCCACGAGGTACGAGATGCCGCTCAAATTCCCGTCCGTCGCGGCGTCCGCGGCCGTGCCCATATCACGAATGTATTCCAATGCTTCAGCGTCATTCCCTGCGGCATGCGATTCAACCGCGGACAAATCCAGCAGCAGGGACAAATCCTGGCACCCACTGAGCGAATAGACCGCCGCGAAATCTGAGACTGCCAACGGCGCGTCGCCGGCTACCCCAATAAGCCCGCGTGCCGCGCGCACGCGCGCAAGTAAGCCGGCGTGCGCCTTCATCATGCCGCGTATCATCGCGCGATCCGCCGCATTGGGGGGTGCGGCGAGATTAAAGGCATCAAAGGCGTCGGCAAATTTCAGTTCCGCCGGGCTCCACGCAAAGATGCGTCCCCGGGGCAAGAGCGCTTTCGCCGGCCCGCGCCGACCCGGCGTCACAAAATCCCCCGGCAATATCGGCTCTCCCCGGCGATGGGCGTCGGCGATGATCGCGTCAATCCGCCGCTGCGCTTCGTGGCCCCACCACCAGCGCAAACCCGCCACGCCCAGTACGAGCAACACGCCCAGCAACGTAAGCCGTCGAAGCCACCAATAGCGCGGCGGCTCGGGCTGCGACGGGACGGCGAGGAGCGTTGGTTCCTTCTCGATGGATGAACTTTCCAGCATGATCCGGGAGCTTCATACCACGGATGATCCAATTGCTCCATTTTTGGCGTGCGTCCAATCCCCGTTTTGAAACTTTCCAATCTCTGTGCCGTCAAACATTCCAGCAACAAAACTTCAATAGGCGCGTTAGTACCACTGGAAGGCGGGAAGTTGGTTCAATTCCATCGCTGGCTGACATATAGTGCGTTTTTGCGAAGTTTCACGCGGAATATCCGTTGACGGCGTGTCAACGGATTGCTAGCGTAGTGGCGGTCCAAATCACTTTTTTGGCAGATCGGGGCATTTTATGCTGAAACGTTTCGCGGCAATCGTGGCCAGTTGTGCATTGGCGTGCTTGATTCCAACGGCTCAAGGCGCCATCGGGAAGGGCGATTCGGTCACTTCCATTTCCATGAAAACAGTGGACGGCGCTTCCATCAACCTCGGGAAGCTCAAGGGCAAGTTGGTGCTGATCGACTTTTGGGCGACCTGGTGCGGCCCGTGCATGCACGAGGCGCCGCACATGGTGGACATCAATAAAAAGTACGGCACGCGCGGGCTGATCCTGCTTGGCGTGAGCCTGGATCGTGATGCGGCGGCCATGAAAAATGGCGCCAAGGCCGCGGGCCTCTCCTGGCCGCAGACGATTGACCCAAAGCTATCGAATTTGTTCGGCGTCGATAGCATTCCCCGCACATTCCTTGTCGGCCCCGACGGCACGGTCCTCTGGACCGGCCATCCGGCCGCCGGGCTGGATCAGGCGATCGACGATGCCTTCAAGAATCATCCGCCGTTCCTGGTCGATCCGAAGGTGATGGCCGACGCGACCAAGGTGCTCGATCAAGTCGAGGAGAAGCTGGCGGCCAAGGACGCAAAAGGCGCGCTGAAACTGATGGCGAAGGTGCCGGCGGCGGCAAAGGCGGATGCCGATTTCGCGGCCCGCGCCACCGACGTTCAAAAGAAGTTGGCGGATGCCGCCGACGCGATGCTCGGCGATGTCGATGGGCTGGTCACGTCCGGTGATTATCTGCAGGCGGTCAGCCGGTTACAGGATTTGTCGCAGGGGATGCCCGGACTGCCCGTCTCCGCCAAGGCCAGGAAAAAGCTCACCGAGCTGATGGCCAAGCCCGAAGTGAAGAGCGCGCTGGCCGCCGCCAAAAAATCGGAACACGATGCGGAGATGAAGACCCGCTCGCAAGAGGCTCTGGCCGTCGCGCAGAAGCTGCAGGATCAGAAGAGGGATGAGCAGGCCTATACCCATTTCAAGCAAGTCGCCGCTGACTACGCCGGCACCGAGGCGGCAACCACCGCCGCCGGGCAGGTGAAGATTTACGAGCAACAGAATCCCGAACTGGTTAAGAAAGCCCGCGAATCCGCCGCATCCGTCAAGGCGCGAGCCGCTTTGAGCATGGCCGACAGCTACAAGCGTTCGGGCCGGACGGATTTGGCCAAGGCAAAATACGAGCGCGTCATCAAGGATTTCGCCGGAACCAGCTTCGCCGACAAGGCGAAGGAAGAGTTGGCGCAGTTCTCCGATCAATAGCGGTGTTTGTTGAGGTGGTTCCTCGATAAATCCAGCGGCCCGGCAGCGGGCGGCCAGATCGTCACAACGCCCAGATCGTTCGTCCGCAGTTGATTCAATGTGACACGGGCGTCTCGTCCGTGCCGACGGCTGGGAAATTCTGGAAGTCGAGGTATTCGCAGGTCCATGAAAATATGCACGGGCGGGACGCCACAGGCGTCCGGGATATGGCAAGTTTACGCGAATGGGTTCCAATGAGCCAAGGGAGAGCGTGGACAATAGGCAGGGGATCGCAGCGACGGCGGTTCCATGCGCGCATGCGGCGGCGTCGCCCTCCGGTGAGGGCG
>DASRLH010000373.1:0-7412 GCA_035648595.1 Tepidisphaeraceae bacterium | reverse complement strand
TCACCACCGGGCCATTGGAAGGCACAAATAACAAGATCAAAACCATGCAACGACAAGCATACGGCTTCCGAGACCCCGACTTCTTCAAGCTCAAAATCTTCGCTTTGCACGAAACTACCTACGCATTAGTCGGATGAACCAGAAATGTTGTCGGACGTGTAATAGCTTCGAACCCAGACAACCCCCAGCGCAATCGCGGACGCGATTGTTCCGGAGCAAATGATCAAGAGCAAAGCACGCTTCATTTCCCACCAAATCAGAGCCGGGGACCATGAGACCGGGACCATACAACAGAGGCGCATCAATGCCTCTGGTTTTGAACTCGTGGTAACAGTTTAGTCCCAGCGCGAGGATAACAGCGTTGGGACTAAACTGTTACTGGTGTCGTTCCCCAGTATCGTTCCCCCCCGCCCCGGTATCGCTCCCGTCTTAATTGCCGCCTTTAATTGGCCGGACTGCGCTGTCTCCAACTGCAAAGCTCCAGGCGTTGTTCGCCTGTTCAAGCCGTATCGTTTCCGGCCTGACACCTCGCTTGTCAGTTATCTTGAGGCTCCATCTTTCCGGCTCCCTCTCCACTCTGATCGGCGTCATTTCGACTGATACTTTGTCGCGCCCGAGTGGCAGCGCAGCGGCGTACTGACCGGGCCTCAGCCAAGTCCAGCCGGCGGGCAAGCGGGTTTGGAGGTCGGTGGAAATGCGCCATAAACCAACTAGGTCTTCCATCGTGCAGGCCACGACGACGTCTTCGTCACCGTGAAAGACATCTATGACAGTGAGTCCAAGAGGGAAATGGGGCATATCTGATTCAATCATGGATCCGAGCAAAACTGTTGGCTCTTCGCCGACACGAAGTTCCACCCGAATGCACCCGACGGCCGACCCTCGCGTGGCCATGATCGCGCCCAATTTGCCAAGACTCTTCGCGTCAAACGATTGGCGTGTGACGACAATCCGCTGGCCGGGCGAAATCTCCTTGCTGAAAAGTTCCTCGACCGTGGTGCGTGGGGCGGTCGCGGAAGGCCGTGCGCGCTGCGCCCAGGATGTGGCGACGCCGAGGGCGACACCTAGAATTGTGATGCGGCTGATATTCATAATAGTAATCATAGAAAGTCCGTTAATGGATAAAGTCAAACCAACTGGGCGTATTCATCAACAAATCCTCGACTCCGGGCCGCTGGTTCACCCACGCAGTTCCATTCCAGACTTCAACGAGCGCTTGATCTTCCCAAACAGCGAGTCGCGTTTTTCCGCCGACAGCAGTCGCCATCGTGCCATAGGAGGGGTCCTACAAGCGATCCGAGTAATAATCGATGCTGACGATCTCATGGAACCTGAAGTAGTTCGTTTCGCTCGTCCCAACGGTATAGTTGTAGATTCCGCTCCCCTGTGCTGGCATAAGTTTGACGGTAAACTTGGATGCGCTAATTGTCTGATTTGCGGCGACCACCATTGGGCTCGCGGTCACTCCTTGGGCCGCGAGGACTTGCACGAGCAAATCAGTCCATGCCGTACACTGGCCCCTCCCGGTGGTTTGCTTGAGCATTCCGGCTGCGTCGATCGCCATGCCGTCCTGGTGGTTATAATTCATCAAGACGCCGTCGACGCGGTCTATCCTGTCTGTGGCGAACGAGTTGTTCCAAATCCCATCAATGATGTCGCCCGTCGCGGTCTTCCCGGTGGCGTTGGAGCATCCGATGTTTAGCTCCGTCTCATAGGAGTCTATCGATGTGAGCTTGATCGCGTTGATGACATAGTCGAGGTTGTTGGTTGTTCCTGCGGGGGACCAATGGGTTCCGTCGTTGGAAATAAACCAATTGATCGTTTCGTTCGTGCGGACTATGGAGGCGGCCAGCGCATAATTGTCAGTCACGGTAGCGGTTGCGAGGAGTTGGCCGTTGGTCAGCGTGGCCGTCACCGGATTTGTGTCACCGCCGTTGATGCTGGCTTTCACGTACGCGGTTGCGCCGGAATCAAAGCCGTTTACGTTTAGCGCGGCGGTCACGACAATGTGCGTGCTGCCGAAGTTATCGTTTGTGGTGCCGCTGCGGGTGTAGGCAATTGGATGGGAGGTTCCGTCGAGCCACTGCGCGGAGCTGTACGAGGTTCCGGTCTTATCGTCGCTGACGGGGTGAAAGTCCGCCGGAGTGGCGGCCGAGAAGTCGAGTTGATGAATCCACCCGCCGGCGACCGATGCGGTTGTCGAGCAGGTGAAACTTGCCCCTCCCTGATCCGTCATGGTTATGGTGACCGGAAAGAAGCCGGCGGATTGGTAAGTGTGAGGGCCCAGGACGACGTCGAAGTCGCTATTTGACTTGGAAACGGTTACGTCCGTGCTCACCGGCGTCCCATCGCCGTAATTAACTTTCGCCGTGTAGTCGCGAAACGCTCCCATCGGGTCGTCATCAGTGAATGTGACCGCGTCATTGGAAGACGCAAACCCAACATCATACCGCAGTCCGAAGGTTCCAAAGAGCCTGAGCGGCGCATCGACGACGCTGGAAGAAAGCGCCGCATTGAGCGCTTGCCCGCCGTCGTCCGTAACCGACACATTTCCGAAGAAGGTTCCCTCCTCGGAGAAGGTATGGGGCGCGATGACGTCAAATCCGCCGTTGGGATCATTCACGACGGTGGCGGCGGTGGAAAGCGAGGTATCGCCATAGCCCACCTGCGCGGAGAAGTCGGCGATGGTGGCGATTGGGTTGGCATCAAAGAAGTGAAGTACGGAATCGTTGAACCCGGCCCCTTCGGTGGCGCCGATGGTGCCGCTATAGGGATCGGCGGAAAGGGCGGCGTCGGTGATGGCGATGGAAGTGCCGCAGAAATAGGCGGTGGCGCCGGACCCGGTGTCGCCGTCGGTCACGGTCGCGCTGATCGAGGCCAGATTCATCTCGTCGAGGAAGGTGTGATAGAGGACCGCGCTGCCGGCGACGGTGGCGTTGCCGGTGGTTCCGTCACCCCAATTGATGGCCCAATTGGTGATGCCATTGCAAAAGTTGGAGGTGGCGGCGGCGTTGAAGGCGACGGCGTTTCCCTCGACGCCGGTGGTCGGGCCGGAAATGCTGGCGCTGGTGACGCTGAGCATTTGCCGGGGCTCCAGCGCCTCGGCCAAGGCGCGGCGGCAGTCGCCGGCCATCGCGGAATCAATCGGACGGCCTGATTTTTGGCGGCGCGGAGCGCGCGGATCACTTCCATCGGCGAACGCCGGGGAGTACAACAAGACATGCGATCCTCCTCGCCTTTTGGGGGCGAGTTGCGTTTTCCTCGTCGCGGCGGCGCATCCGACGGGATGCGATGCCGTTGGAGCAAAACGTGAGACTTTCTTATAAGCCGGGGTGGCTTGCCTTGCCAAGAGGAAATCCGCCCGGGGTTATTTTTTATTCGGCGCCCGCACAATCAATCCTCGCTTCGCCTCTACCCACACGCCCAACCCGCCGGTATAGTATCCGCTCTAACAAGGAAACGAATGCCCGTTGAAACGCAGCAGATAATGGATGAAGCGGTGAAGCTTGGCCAGATCGTCGCGCAGCACCCGGCGGTGGCGCGGTACAAGCAGGCACGCGAGATGGTCGAGAAAGATGCCGAGGCCACGCGCATGCTTGGGGAGCTGGATCGGCAGATCGAGTCGCTGACGCGCCAGGCGCAGTCGGGAATGCCGGTGACCGACGCCCAGCAGCAGCAATTGGAGGCGATGCAAAGCCGGATCGTCTCGCACATCAAGATCAAG
The DNA here is from genome assembly GCA_035648595.1 of Tepidisphaeraceae bacterium. GTDB lineage: Bacteria > Planctomycetota > Phycisphaerae > Tepidisphaerales > Tepidisphaeraceae > RYN-428. The sequence goes on along the minus strand of DASRLH010000373.1, from coordinate 3,688 downwards.
GCGCTGAATTTGGCGCAGGTGGATTTTGTGGATCTGCTCCGGCGGGTCACGCAGACGATTCAGCGCCAACTGTCCGAGCCCGGCACGGCGGCCGCACCGGTGGCCGCACCGGGCGCGCCGGCGGCGGGTCCGCGAATTACCATGTGACGCCAACGGTCGCGGCTCACTGGTATTTGTTGCCGAACTTCTCTTTTACCTTGCCCGCCAGTTCCTTGACGCGCTGCGACTCGTGCTTGGGGCACACGAGGGTGGCGTCCTTGGTGTGAACGATAATCATGTCGTTGATGCCGATGGTGGAAATCAAGTGTGCCGGATCGTCGCTGACGATGATGTTGTCATCAGAATCGATGAAAACGCAGGCGCCGCATTCGATCGAATTGCTATGCTCATCGGTGCGCAGCGTCTCGGCCAGCGCCGGCCATGAGCCGACATCGAGCCATTGCACCGGCATTTCCACCACCGCGACCCGCGCCCTGCCTTTCCCCTGGCTGGCCGGTTCCATGACGGCAAAATCGATGCTGATCTTGGGCAGCGTCGGATAAACCTCCAGCAACACCGCTTCCCGCCGCGGCGTTTTCCACGCCTCGGCGATCCGCATCAGGCCCCGATGCGCCGATGGAAGGTGCACGGAGAGTTCGTCAAGCACCGTGTCGCAGCGCCACACGAACATGCCGCTGTTCCAATAATACCGGCCCGATTCGACATAACGGTCGGCGGTGGGCTTGTCGGGCTTTTCCTTGAATGCCAGGACGCGGTACGCGCTGCCGGTGTCATTTTTCAGGCGCATCGGCTCGCCGCGATGTACATATCCCAGGCCAATGTCGCCAAACGTCGGGGCGATGCCGAAGGTGACCAGCATATTGGGCTGCTCGGCGACAACCTCAAACGCGGTTTTCAGGGAAGCCTGAAAATTCTCGATCGGCTCGATCACATGATCGGCGGTGACAATCGCGCAGACCGCGTCCTTGTCCCGCTCGTAAAGGACTGCCGCGCTAAAGCCGACGGCGTTGGCGGTGTCGCGGCCTGTGGGTTCGCCCAGCAGGTTTTCCTTTGGAAGCTCCGGCAGATTCTCAAGCACCTGCGGTCCGAACGCCACGTTGGTGCAAACGAAAATCCGCTCGGCGGGCAGGATGCCGCGCAGGCGGTCATAACTCAGCCGCAGCAGGCTCTTGCCCTGCACGACGGGCAGCAACTGCTTGGGCCGGTTTCCGCGCGACAGCGGCCAAAGCCGCGTGCCGGCGCCCCCCGCCATAATCACGCCGTATTGCATAAAATCTCTGGGTTAAATTCGTGGTTCAAGACAGTTATCATATCCAATATCGGGCGATTCGTCCCGCATATGCGTCAATCTCGTTATACTCATCGGCAGATCGGCGCGCGGTCATCATATGCCCGCGTGTCGGCGGGTAGAACGGATGTAACTCGTGTTTGTGGCGACTTGGCGGGGCCGCCACAATCGGGCGCTACACCCGGTAGAACGTGACACGCCACCTACGAGGGATTTTCATGTCTGACATTCGGCTGCGCGCGATGACTCGCCGGGATTGGTCCGAGGTTTCCGACCTGATCCAGGTTTCAATCAACTACTGGTACCAGCGCGGCGGCGGGCCGCCGAAGTTTAACTGCCCGGCGGGAGAGACCGAGCTGTTTTGCCGGGTTTACGAGGACCTCGACCCCGGCTGCGGGGTGGTGGCCGAGTCAACCGCGACCGGCAGGCTCGCCGGCTCGTGCTTTTTTCATCCCCGCCCCACGCATGTGTCCCTGGGAATCATGAACGTGCATCCCAATTACATGGGCCGGCATGTGGCGTCCGCGCTGCTCAAACACATCACTGACCTGGCCGACGCACAGGGCAAGCCGATGCGGCTGGTCTCCAGCGCGATGAACCTGGATTCGTTTTCGCTTTACACCCGCGCCGGCTTCGTGCCGAGGATCGCGTATCAGGATATGCGGCTTGCGGTGCCAAACGACGGATTACCGACGCGCGCCGGCGCTACGCCGCGCATCCGCCCCGCCACGCCCGCCGACGCGCAGGCGATGGCCGACCTGGAATTCGAATTGGCCCACTTCCGCCGCGACAACGACTTTCGTTATTTCACCGAAAACCGCGAGGGCATCTGGCACGCTTCGGTGCTCGAATCCGCCGACGGTCGCGTGGACGGATTTCTGGTTTCCGTCGCGCACCCGGCGAGCAACATGCTCGGGCCCGGCTTGGCGCGAAATGAACACGACGCCGCCGACTTGATCGCCGCCGAGCTGGATCATCATCGCGGCAAGTCGCCTTTGTTTCTGGTGCCGGCCCATTGCGCCGGATTGGTGGCGACGCTGTACGGGTGGGGCGCCAGGAACTGCGAAATCCATTTCGCGCAGTCACGCGGAAAATATGTCGCGCCCAGCGGGATCGTGATGCCGACGTTCATGCCCGAGACGGGATAGAAGGCGAAACCGTTGGGGAGACATATACAGGTACAAACCGCGCCCCTGTCAAAACAACATCGCCCGCCGGGCACTACACTGCTAGGCCAAGCCAAATCTCGCTTGTATCCGGCGTTGCAAAACCGCGAAGAACCAGCGGTCGGCGGCCATGCCGACCAGGACCATGACGATCATCACCGCAATCACTTGCCGGACGTCGGTCTTGGCGGCTTTAAGCAGATACCCCAGGCCATGACTGACCGCCGGGAAAAGCACCTCGGCTCCCATCAGGGATCGCCAGGCGAAGGAGAAGCCCAGTCGCAGCGTCGCCGAGAGGGCGGGAAGACTGGCGGGGATGAGCACGTACAGGTACAGCCGCCAGGAGCGGGCGCCGAGCATTTGCCCGGCTCGCGGATAGATGGGCGGGATGGCTTGGAGGCCGTCGCGCAGGGAGATGGCAACGGAAAACGTGCTGCCCATCACCATCACGAAGATCACCCCCCTGCCCGTCGCGCCCAGACCCGGCAGCAACAGCGCCAGCGGCACCCAGCAAACGCTGGTCAGCGCCTGTAGGCCCAGGAACAGCGGCCCGAGCAGGCGATTCAATTCCAGCCAGCGCCATGTGGCGATGCCCAGCGCCACGCCGAGCGTCACGCTCAGTGAATAGCCCAGGACCAGCCGCGCGCCGCTGACGGCCAGCGCGCCGATGAGCGGGCTGGCGGATAGCCGCCACATCAAGTTATGCGGGATATGCCGTGTTCCCGATGCGGACACAGTTCCGAAAAGCAATTCGCCCGCGCCGCGCAGGACATCCATGGGCGAGGGGAAGGTTGCGGTATTCCATCCGATCGCTTTATATGCCGCCTCCCATAAGGCCAGGATCAGCGCCCAGATCAACAGCCGCCGCAGGCTTCCAGTATGTTTCCGCCATCTGTACGTTGACACGATTGACCTCATCTTCGATTTCCTTGCGACCCGCTTTCACAAGCCGGGTAATATCCGGGCTGTCGAAATTCCGCGAATGGGAAAGTTCCACGCGAAACTCCCGGCGGATGCGCCCCGGCTGAGCATGCCTGGGCAGAATAAAAGGGGGCACAAGCCAATTCGCCTGATTCGGCGAGCCGCCGGCGTGTTACACTTCGTTAATGCCGTTCGGCTCGCCGGTTGCTTTATTATATGCTGGGCACGAGTATGGGGTTCAGGCGCGAGGTGGTTGCACGGGCCCCAGGCGCCAGCGCCTTGGAAGGGGGCGAATAGCGCGCAGCATCAAAGC
>DASRLH010000372.1:0-15317 GCA_035648595.1 Tepidisphaeraceae bacterium | reverse complement strand
AAACCGCAAGTCCGACGGCCCACCCGGCTGGCTCACCCTCTGGCGCGGATGGAATGACCTTCACCTGATGGTCATGGGCGCGCGGGCGGCTGGACTGGAAAAAATGTGACGAAAGATGAGGCGAGACGCCCGTGATACGTTCGGCGGCCTGCATCCGGCGCTATCAACGGTGATTCAAACCGCTGAAGAGTGAGTCCAAATTCCGTGTGCCGCCTCAATCCTGGTCCGTCGCCCCCGGCCCACCCGCTGGCGGCGTGGGCGCGTCCGCGCTGAAGAACACCGCCGACGTTTCCATCGCGGGAACGGTAGCCTGCCCGATGCCGCCGTGAACGAGCCGGGCTGCGAAGGCCTCGGCTTGCGGCACTTCGCCATGCACCACGAACGCCTGCGATTCCGCCAGCAACGTCGGCTTGAGGAATCGCAGCAACTCATCACCATCGGCATGGGCGCTTAATCCGTGGATCGTGCGCACCTCGCATTTCAGGTCATACCATCGATCATAAATCCGCACGCGCGGCTCGCGCTGCTGAATGCGCCGTCCCAACGTCTGCGGCGGAATCCAGCCGCAGAAAAGCACCATGTCATTTGGATTCTCCACGCTCCGTTCCAGGTGATGCAGCACGCGCCCAAATTCGCAGGTGGGGCTGGACGCGATGATCACGCAAGGCCCCGGCGTGCGGTTGATCTGCTTGCTGTCCTGCGTGCTGGAGGCAAACGTGATGCGGGCCAAGCCAAACAGATCGTGGGTCCCGATCATCGCGCGGGTCTGTTCATCATAATTATCGGGAAATTGCGTATGCACCCGGCTCACTTCCACGCCCATCGGGCTATCAACAAAAATCGGAATCTGCGGCATCTGCTTTTCCTGGATGAACTTCTCCAGATACCACAGCATCGTCTGCGTGCGCCCGACCGCAAACGAAGGCACGATCAAGCGCCCATGCCGCGCGATCGTGGCCTTTACCGCATCCAGAAACTGCGGCCCCACCTCCGACATTGGCCCATGCACGGCGTTGCCGTAGGTACTTTCGGTGATGACCAAATCCATCGCCCCCGGCAGCGGCGCCGGATCGCGGAGGACCGGCGCATCGTATCGCCCCACATCCGCGGTGAAGAGCAACTTGCGCGGCTTGCCCATTTCCGTCCATTCCAGCACCACATACGCCGAGCCGAGGATGTGGCCGGCATCGTAAAACGTGAAGGCGATCCCGTTGCCCAAATCGGTTTTCTGCCCGTAGGCGATGCGCTTGAACTGCCGCAGCACAGCGGGAATGTCATTGGGCCCATACAGCGGCGCGGGCGCGGAATCACCCGGCGGCCGGGCGCGCTGGTTGAGAAACTGCACATCCTCCTGCTGAATCCGCGCCGAATCCTCGAGCACGATCCGCGCCACTTCCGCCGTGGCCGGCGTGCAGTAGATCGGCCCGGAAAATCCGTGTCGCAGTGCGACGGGGAGTTTTCCGCAATGATCCAGATGGCCGTGCGAGAGGATGATCGCATCGGCCGATTTCACATCCGCGGGCAGCGCGGAATTGAGTTCCCGCGCCGTATCCCGCGGGCCTTGGAACAGCCCCATGTCCAGGAACACCCGAAGGCCGTTGATCTCCAGCAGATGGCTTGAGCCGGTGACCGTCCGATCGGCCCCACAGAATTGGATGCGCATGCCAAAAGCGTAATCGCGGATGGATGAACTCACAACCGCGATGTCTGTGTAGTGCAGACCTTTGGGATCAAAACCGCGTTTCCACCCCAAAAACGCGGCTGGATATGGCGAAGTGCGAAAGTCGGGTTACCACTCCCGCGCTCCACATACCTTCGCTTCCTGATCGACCTCCCTCCTGCAAAGCCGCAGTCAGATACGCGCCTTGCTTGGACCTGCCGTATCATTGAACAGCAAGCAAACGCCGCCGGCGGCGCAAACGCAGTGGCAAGGCACGCCACTTGCCACTGCACCCTCGGCAGCGGCGGCGCCATCCCTATGACCGTTTCCTCCTTTCCATACTCACACGGGCCGCGCGCCTGCATCGCCGCGCTGCCGGCCCTCTCGGCTTCCGGAGAGCATGAAGCCGCTATCACGGCGATTGTCGCGGGGGCTGCCATCACTTTGGCGCTGTTCGCGTATGTGCTGGTTCGCCGGATCGGCAGAATGCGGGCGGAGTCGGCGGCCGAGCGCAAGGTGGGCGAAGCGCATAAGGCCGCCGTGTTCGATGCAGTGCTCGATTGCATCGTCACGATGGATACCCAGGGGAAGATACTGGAATGGAATGCCGCCGCTGAAACAACCTTCGGCCATACCCGCGCCGCCGCCGTCGGGCAGGAATTGGCCAGCCTCATCATCCCCCCCGAATATCGCGAAGCGCACCGCATTGGGCTGGCTAAATATCTCGAAACCGGCCAGGGCCCGGTCATCGGAAAGCGCATGGAAATCACCGGCCAGCGCGCCGATGGCTCGCAAATCCCCGTCGAGCTGGCGATTACGCCGGTGAAATCCGGCGGCGCGCTTATGTTCATCGGCTACATCCGCGACATCACTGACCGCAAAGCCGCCGATGAAGCCCGCCGGCTTAGCGAAGAGCGCACCCGCCTGCTGCTCGATTCCACCGGCGAAGGGATCTATGGCGTGGATATGCAGGGCGACTGCATTTTCGCTAATGCCACCTGCGCCCGTCTTCTCGGCTACGACAACCCCGAGGAGCTGGCCGGCAAACCCACCCACGAACTGTTCCACCATACCCGGCCCGATGGCACTCCCTACCGCCGGGAGGACTGCCGAATCTATCAGGCATTTCGCGCCGGCAAGGGAATCAGCGTCGATGATGAAGTCTTCTGGCGGCGCGACGGATCGAGCTTCCCCGTTGAATATCGCTCGTATCCGATCAAGCGCGAAGATCGCAATATCGGCGCGGCCATCAGCTTCGTGGATATCTCCGGCCGCCGCCAGGCCGAGCAGGGCATGCGGCTGCGCGAAAGCGCGCTGCGTGCCATCGCCCAGGGTGTTTTCATCACCGATCCAGGCAGCGCGGATGAGCCGATTACTTATGTCAATGCCGCCTTTGAGCGATTGACCGGCTACTCGCGGCGCGAGGTGAAGGGGCGCGAGATTGATTTCCTGGGCGGCCCGGATACCGAGGCCGAAGCGCTGGCCGGGCTTCGCAAAGCGCTGACCCAGGATCAGGAGCATACCGGCGAGCTTCTGTTGTATCGTAAGGATCAAACGCCGTTTTGGGGGACGGTCGCCCTCGCTCCGGTTGCCGAGGCCTGCGGGCGGGTGACGCATTTCGTCGGCATCCTCACCGACATCACCGAACGCAAACTCGCCGAGGAAGAGCTACAGCGAGCCAAGAAGGACGCCGACGCGGCCAAGGAGCAGGCCGAGGCGGCCAATTCCTCCAAGAGCCAGTTCCTGGCCAACATGAGCCACGAATTGCGCACGCCCCTCAATGCCGTCATCATGTACAGCGAATTGCTGCAGGAGGAGGCGGTTGATGAAGGCGTCCAAAGCTTCATCCCGGACCTGGAGAAAATCCGCACCGCCGGCAAGCATCTGCTCGCCCTGGTGAATGGCGTACTGGATTTGTCCAAAGTCGAGGCGGGGAAGATGGAGCTATATCTCGAAGCATTCGATGTGGCGCGCATGGTGCAGGACGTGGGCGTGACCGTGCAGCCGCTGGTTGAGAAAAAGAACAATGCTCTCCAAATTGAATGCGCGCCAGGCGCCGGCGCCATGTATGGCGACCTCACCAAAGTCCGGCAAATCCTGTTCAATCTCTTATCCAACGCCAGCAAATTCACGGAAAACGGCACGGTTCGCCTTGAGGTCACCCGCCCGGAAAGCGCCGGCGCGCCGTGGCTGAGCTTTGCCGTCACGGACACCGGCATCGGCATGACGCCCGAGCAGCTTGAGAAGCTCTTCACCCCCTTCACGCAGGCCGACGCCTCCACCACGCGAAAGTTCGGCGGGACGGGCCTGGGCCTGGCGATCAGCCGGCGTTTCGCGGAGATGATGGGCGGCGACGTGACCGTCACCAGCGAATCGGGGAAAGGCTCTGTTTTCACCGTGCGCCTGCCCGCCCGCATGTCGCTGCCGGCGCCCGAACCGGCGCCTGCCGCGCCGGCCTTGCGCGGCGGAGACGGGACGATCGTTCTGGTGATCGACGATGATCCGGGCGTGCAGGAGTTGATGGCCCGATCGCTGGTCGCCGAGGGCATTCACATGCTGTCCGCGACGGATGGAGAAGCCGGTTTGCGCCTCGCCCGCCAGACGCGGCCCGACCTGATCTTCCTGGATGTGCTGATGCCTAAGATGGACGGCTGGGCCGTGCTCACCGCCCTCAAAGGCGACGCTGCCCTCGCGGATATCCCGGTGGTGATGCTCACCATCGTCAGCGACAAAGGCATGGGCTATGTGCTGGGCGCTTCGGAATATCTCACCAAGCCGATCGACCGCGATCGGCTGGGGGCGCTGGTCTCCAAATACGCGCTGCGCGAATCGCCGTGCGCGGTGTTGGTGGTGGACGATGATGAGCCGACCCGCCAAGTGCTGCGGCGCACGCTGGCCCGCCAGGGGTGGAGCGTGGCCGAGGCCGAGAATGGCCGGGTGGCCCTCGATCGCGTGCGAAGCTGCCAGCCGAGCCTGATCCTCCTCGATCTAATGATGCCGGAAATGGACGGCTTTGAATTCCTCGACGCGCTGCGGGAAAACGAAAAGTACAAGGATATATCCGTGGTGGTTCTTACCTCCCGCGATCTGGCTCCGTCGGAACGCGCCATGCTCACCGGAAAGGTCGAGAAGATTTTGCAGAAGGGGGCGTACAGCCGCGAAGCGCTCCTTCGCGAAGTAAAGAAGATCGTGGCGCAATGCGCGCCCACGCCGCCACCGATCGTGGCGGAGCCAAAGCCCGTCGCGCCCACGATTGCCAAAGGCGCGGAATCCGCAGCCGCCGCTCATGAACCAGAAGCCGTGCCCGTCGTGGGGGGCGAACCGCGATAAGCAGTTACACCCGTCACGGTTCACTCATCACTCATCAAAGATCACAACAGGTGAATTATGCCCAGAATCCTGGTGGTAGAAGACAACGAGGAAAACCGCGACGCCCTCTCCCGGCGATTGCAGCGGCGCGGGTTTGAAGTACTGCTGGCGGTCGATGGAAACGCCGGCGTCGCCATGGCCAAAGCCGAGAAGCCCGACCTCATCCTCATGGACATGAACATGCCCGAACTCGACGGCTGGGAAGCCACGCGGCAAATCAAGGCCGCCCCCGATTCCAACGCCATCCCGGTCATCGCCGTCACCGCCCACGCCATGACCGGAGACCGCGAACGCGCCCTGGAAGCCGGTTGCACCGACTACCACACCAAGCCCGTCGAGTTCCCAAAGCTACTGGCCCAAATCGAAACCATCCTACAAGCCAAGCCAGCTTGACTGCCGGCAAATTCGAAGAAACCACGGAGACACTGAGGCACGGAGGCGCATTCGACTTCTGACGCCTTAATCAAACAACATTGAAAATTCATGAAAGGGCGTTGGGGCCGATCGGGAGTGCCGCGATGTCAGGCAGCTTTTGACACGATGTGTCACGGGCGTCCCGCCCGTGCCCCGGGGCGCGGAACCTTGGCGAGAGCGCGGTTGTAACTGCCAGAATTGAATCCTGTTGGATGGATCGGTGAATGGCATTGGATCGTCGAACGCGCCTCCGTGCCTCAGTGTCTCCGTGGTGAACTCTTCTTATTCGTGATGCAATGGACGCCTCCGCTTCCGAGTTGAACTCGCCGCCGCAAGACGCCCGGCCTTCCACGGTATTGGTTGTCGATGACAACGAAGCCAACCGCGACGCGCTGGGCCGCCGGCTGCAACGGCACGGCTACGACATCGCGATGGCCGCGGATGGCCCCAGCGCGTTGGCGCTCATCGGGCAACGGCCGTTTGATCTTATATTGCTCGACGTGATGATGCCCGGCATGAGCGGCCTGGAAGTGCTCGAACGCCTGCGCAAGGACCATCCCGCCACCCGGCTGCCGATCATCATGGCGACCGCCAGGGACCAGAGCGAGGACATCATCGCGGCATTGCGCCTGGGGGCCAACGATTACGTCACCAAGCCGCTGGATTTTCCCGTGGTTCTCGCCCGCGTGCAGACGCAGTTGGCGCTCAAGAAGTCCGTCGAGCAGGTCATCGCGCTCGAGGAACGACTGTGTGAACGAAACAAGGCGCTGGAGACGGCCAACCTTCAGTTCCGCGAAGCCGCCGAGCGCACGGGCCGTGACTTGCGGGCGGCCACGCGCGTGCAGGAATCGTTTCTTCCTCCCGCGCGCCTGCAAGTGCCGGGAATGCGATTCGCCTGGGCGTTTAAGCCGTGCGAAACGCTGGCCGGCGATTCGCTGAATATCTGCCCGCTCGATGCCAGCCATGTTGGCGTGTACGTGCTGGACGTCACCGGCCACGGCGTTGCCGCCGCCCTGTCGGCGGTGGCCGCCACGCGATTTCTTTCTCCCGCCAGCGATCCCGAATCCCTGCTCGTCCGCCGCAACGAAACCACCGGCATCCTGGAACCGGTTCCCCCCGCGGAAGTGGCCGGCCGGCTCAATCGCAAGTTCGCCTGGGACTCGACCACCGGGCAGTTCGTCACCTTGTTTTATGCGGTGGTGAACACCCAGACCGGCGAATGCCGCTACGTTTCCGCCGGCCATCCCGGCGCCATCCATCTTCGCTCCGGCCAACCACCCGCCACCCTCCAGGGCTCGGGCCTCCCCATCGGCATCGGCGAAACCTACGACCAGCAATCCACTCAACTCGCCCCCGGCGACCGCCTCTACCTCTACTCCGACGGCCTCACCGACGCCCGCGACCCCAACCGCCAGTCCTTCGAAACCGACCGCCTCTTGCAAGCCCTCCAGCGCGGCCAGACCATCAGTCTCGAGGACAGCATCGCCATGGTGCTGGCCCAAATCGAATCCTGGTGCGCCGGCGTCCCGCCTCACGATGATATCTCCGTGGTGGCGCTCGAATTCACCGGCAATTCTTAGGGCGGTCCGAACCTCCAGCGGCGTTCGCTGCTCTCCATGAGCCGCAGCCAGCGAAGGACACGGCTTGGTGTTGGCGAACTTCGGCCGCGATTTCTGGTGGTGAGGCGCGTCGCAACCTATAGTTGCCGGCCGTGAGCGACATCGTTCTGACTACTCTCAATGCCAAGTATGCGCACGCCTCTTTCGGGCTGCGCTACCTGCTGGCGAATCTGGGACCGTTGGCAAGCCGCGCGCGGCTTCTGGAATTCGATATCAGCCAGCGGCCGTTGGACATCGTCGAGGCCATTCTCTCGCGCGATCCAAAAATCGTCGGCGTCGGCGTTTACATCTGGAACGCCGAGCAGTCGTTACGGGTGGTGGCCGACTTAAAACGCATCAGCCCGCAAACCATTGTCGTGCTCGGCGGGCCGGAAGTCAGCCACGAAACCGACCGCCAGGAAATCGTCGGCCTTGCCGATTATGTGATCACCGGAGAAGCCGATCTGGCCTTTGCCGAACTGTGCGAACGGCTGCTGGCGGGGCGTAAGCCGCTCAACAAGATCCTCCCGGCAGACCTCCCGGAGTTTGCCCCAAAGAACGGCTCGGATGCTTCGACGACCCGCACACTGCAACTGCCATACGAACTGTATGATGAGACGGACATCGCCCATCGGGTGATTTACGTCGAGGCGTCGCGCGGCTGCCCGTTTCGCTGCGAGTTTTGCCTGTCGTCGCTGGATGTGCCGGTGCGGAATGTGCCGTTGGAGACATTCCTGCCGGCGATGGAGCGATTGCTTGCGCGCGGAGTTCGGCATTTCAAATTTGTCGATCGCACGTTCAATCTGAACCTCAACGTGGGCCGATCCATCCTCGATTTTTTCTGGCAGCGCTACACGCCGGGCTTATTCCTGCATTTTGAGATGATCCCGGATCGGCTCCCCGAAGCGCTGCGCGAGCCGATCGCGCGATTCCCGGCGGGCGCGCTGCAGTTCGAGGTGGGGATTCAGACGTTTGATCAGGAAGTCGCCGCTCGGATCAGCCGGCGGCAGGACAACGACAAGCTCTCGGAAAATCTGCGATTTCTGCGGGAACGCACCGGCGTGCACGTGCATGCCGACCTGATCGTCGGTCTGCCCGGCGAAGGGATCGACAGCTTCGCGGCGGGGTTCGATAAGCTGGTGGCCCTGGCCCCGCAGGAGATCCAGGTCGGCATCCTCAAGCGCCTGCGCGGCACGCCGATCACTCGCCACGATGAGCAGTGGGAAATGGTCTACAGCCCACATCCGCCTTACGAGGTATTGCGGACGAAGGTGCTGGATTTTGCCACGCTGCAGCGCCTTCGGCGGTTTTCGCGGTTCTGGGATCTGTTTTCCAACAGCGGCAATTTCCGCGAGTCGGCGCCGCTGCTTTGGGCCGGCCCCTCGGACGCCGCGCAACGTCAATCGCCATTCTGTACCTTCCTGCGATTCAGCGATTGGCTCTATGCGCGGGTCGGCCGCAACCACGCGATCGCGCTGCAAACATTGGGCGAAATGTTGCTGCGATATCTCATCGAGGAAATACCGTGCGACGCCCAAACGGCGGCGGGGGCTTTGTGGCGGGATTACCAGCGCGCCGGACGGTGCGAACTGCCGGACTTCCTTAAAATGTATGTTCCGAAACCGCTGCGCAGCGCCCGGCGCCAAACGCTGGAAGATGTGGCCCTGCGCCGCCAGGCGCGACATCTCGCGTAGCTCAGCCGGACGATGGACTATCAATCAGGGAGCGTCGAATGGGCACGAATGCACACGAATGAAGAAGAAACCGTCCTCCGTTTTTTTGCGGCTTGGTGCTGAATCGCCCGATTGAATAAGTAACATGGCCAAGCGCATTGTCCGGCAATCTCATAAGCACCGCGCGGTCCCGCCGCTTCCTATTCACTCGGTCGGCGAATCCGGTCGCCCGGCGGCGGTGCTTACATTGGCCGCGCTGGGACTGCTTGCGTGGCTGGCCATCGGGCCGGGCCGGGGGATCGGCGCGGTACGGTGGGTACTAATCGCCGTCGCCGCCGCATCCGCCTGCATACCGGCAATAGCCAACGCGATCGGCCGCGCGCTCGATCGCATCCGCCAGCCCTCCCGAAAGGCGATGAACCGCGCCGCGATTGTAATCGCCTTAATTGCCGCCGGCTATTTCGTGCTGACCGCGTTCAACCAGGACCGCGATCTGTTCCCCAAGACGCACGATGATTGCAGTTACGCCATCGGCATGCAGATGCTGGCGCGGGGCCGGTTGTGGATGCCGGCTTTGGCGCTGCCGGATTTTTTCGACGCCTTCTACATCCTCGTGCGCCCCGTCTATTGCTCGCTGTATTTCCCGGGAACCGCGCTGCTGTACGCGCCGGGCGTTTGGCTGCATTTGCCGATCTGGCTGATGCCGGCGCTGGCATCGGGAGCGGTGGTGGGGGTGATGTATCGCATCGTCGCCGAGCTGATTGATGGGGCGGCGGGGATGCTGGCCGCGCTGATGATGGTTTCGCTCAGTTGGTTTCGCGTCTATTCGGTGCTCATCACCAGCCACGTCCCGATGCTGCTGCTTGGTCTTTTGATGGTGCTGGCGTGGATGCGATGGCGGCAGCGCCGTGCATTTCGCTGGGCGGCGGCGGTGGGGCTGCTGGCCGGCTGGGCCGCCATCACCCGGCCCGCCGACGCGGTGATCTATGCGCTGCCGGTTGGCATCGCAATGTTTTGGGAGATTATCAAAAGCCGCGGTGAGCATTATGCCTCCAGATCCAGAGCGACCGCGACGAGGGTGGGGCAGACATTCTTGTCTGCCGTCGATTCCCGACTTGGTGAGCCACATCGAACAACGGGCGGCGACATTTCTGCCCGCCAATCGGATCGGACTCCGTCCGATGGCAGGCAGGAATGCCTGCCCCACCAGCGCTTGCGGGCGCCACAATCCGCGACCCATCCCAGGCCCAAGGCGGGGCTCTCCACGCCATTGGTGATCGTACTTTGTGCCGCGCCGTTCCTGCTCCTGCAATTGGCGTTCGACGTCGGCGTCACCGGCCACCCACTCGCACCGCCTTACGGCTATTACCTTGAGCGCGACCAGCCCGGCTCGGCCTTCGGCTTTCATCGCTACGACCCATCGGCCCAGCCGCAATCGTCGCTGCCCGAAAAGCATGAATATTATGACAAATGGGTTCGGCCCTATTTGCGTTCGCACTTGCCGCCCAACGTGCCGGGCCTTTGGGGCAGGACGTATTTTCCGATGTTGGTGGATACCACCATGCAGTGCCGGTTGCTGCTGGTCTTCGTGCCGCTGGGATTGCTCGGCCTGGCCGGCGCGCGGCGGCGGGTGCTGTGCGCGGCGCTGCCATTGTTCGTGGTCATTTACGCCTTCAACCCGTTTTTTCTCGAGCATTACGCGCTGCTGATCATCCCGGCAATCATCACGCTGATTCTCCTGGGCGGCGCCGCGCTGGCATCGGGTTGGCCGCGATTCCAACGACAAATATATGCGGCTTTCGCCGCCATCCTCCTGACGGTCTCGATCACATCGTTGTGGGAAGTCAACCACCTGATCTCCCCGTCGCCAACCGCCATTTCCGACGAAACCTTCAAATCCCCCTATCTGCGTTTCGTCAATACGCAGCTCCCGCAATTCGTCGATCAGCCGGCAGTCGTGCTCTTCACGTATCACCCCGGGCGCTTCTTTGAAGAGCCGGTCTATAATTGGGACGTGGCCACGCCGAATGACGCCCCCATCATCCGTGCGCATGATCTGGGCGATGTCCGCAATCGGGAGATTTTCGCCTACTACGCCCGCACCCAGCCCAGCCGCACGTTCTATCGTTGCGATTTTGATCCCGCCAAGGCCAATGATCCGGCCGGACCGCTGAAACTGCAAAAGCTGGGGAAGGCGCGTGATCTGGCGTCCTCGCCGGCAAACCCATGAGCGGCAACTATCCGCGACGAAAACAGAAAAAGCCCGGCGCTTCTCCAAATGCCAAATACTTCTTGAGGAAGGGCGGGTGGGGCGGTAGACTACACACTGGAGCGGAGCGCGTTGACCCCTGATGTTTCCTTCCTCATGGCTCTTGTCAGTCGAACCCTTGCGCGTTGTTTACGGTAATATATTGTTCACCGCAGGATAAGCACCCATGGCCAAACAGCAGAAACGACTTGGCGAATTGCTCGTGGAGTGGGGGGCGGTCAGCCCCAAGGATGTCGCCCGCGCCCTCGAACACGCCAAGAAGCAGCAATTGCGCATCGGCGAAGCGCTGATCGAGCTCAAGCTGGTGAACGAGGCGGCGGTCTATAAGGCGCTGGCCTCGCAGCACAACATGGAGTACGTCGATCTGGACAAGAGCTCCATTCCGCCGACGCTGCTGAACGCCATTCCAGATGATCTGATGCGCCGGTATGTGATCCTGCCCCTGGGCAAGGAGGGGGGCCGGCTCAAAGTGGTGGTGCATGATCCGTTTGATCTGGAAATGCTCGACATCCTGCGCTTCCGGCTGCACGCGGATATTCGCACCGTGCTTGCGCCTAAGAACCGCATCAAGCAGGTCATCGACGAGCTTTTCCAGACCACCGCCGCCAATACCATCGACAAGACGGTCGATCGCACCATCGACAAGCTTCGCGCGTCGCTTGACAAGACGATGGACAAGTCGGTGGACCGCTCGATCGATAAATCGGTCGATCTGGCGGGCATCGGCGAGGAAGGCGCCAGCGATCCCACGCAGGCGCCGATCATCAAATTGGTGCAGGCGATGATCGCCGAGGCCGTGCGCACGCGGGCCAGCGACGTGCATGTCGAGCCGATGAAGGACCGCGTGCAGATTCGCTATCGCATCGACGGCGAATGCGTGGTGCGCGACCGCATCCCGCTGAAAATGCGGGCCCCGCTCATCAGCCGGCTCAAGATCATGGCCGGCATCGACATCGCCGAGAAGCGCCTGCCGCAGGATGGCCGCATCAAGCTCACGGTGGATAAGGTGCAGATCGACTTCCGCGTCAGCACTTTGCCCAGCTATCATGGCGAATCGGTGGTATTGCGTATCCTTCGCCCCGATTCGGTGCGCATCGGCATTCAGAATCTGGGCTTCGAGGAAGAGGACAACAAGGCATTCCAGAAGATCATCAAGCGCCCCAACGGCATCTTCCTGGTCACGGGCCCGACCGGTTCGGGCAAGACCACCACGCTCTACGGCGCCCTTAATGAACTAAACCGCCCGGATCGCAAGATCATCACCGCCGAGGATCCGGTGGAATATAATTTCACCGGCATCAACCAATGCCAGGTGCGCGAAGCCATCGGGCTGTCGTTCTCCAAGATCCTTCGCGCCATGTTGCGCCAAGCGCCCAACATCATTCTCGTCGGCGAAATTCGCGACATGGAAGTGGCGGAGGTGGCGATTCAGGCCGCCCTCACCGGGCATCTGGTTTTCAGCACGCTTCATACCAATGACGCCCCCGGCGCCATCACCCGCCTCATCGACATGGGCGTTAAGCCGTTCCTCGTGGCCTCTTCCATCCAGGCGGTGCTGGCGCAGCGGCTCATTCGGGTGCTGTGCCCCAAATGCAAGCAGCCCGACCGCGAGCCCAACCCGATGTGGCTCAAGCTCTGCGGGATCACCGAGGAGGCGACGAAGGACAAGGTTATGTACAAGCCGCGCGGCTGCGAATATTGCTCGGGCATCGGCTTCCGCGGGCGCATCGGAATCTTCGAGATGATGGCGATGAACAATGAAATCCGCACCCTGGCCTTCGAGCGCGCCCCCACCAACAAAATCCGCAAAGCCGCGCTCGCCGGCGGGATGAAGAGCCTACTGGCCGACGGAAGGCTTAAGGTCCTCAATGGGACCACGACCGCCGAGGAGATCGTGAAGGTGGCGCAAGTCGAAGGAGTTGTTACATGATAAGAATCGGTTGATGTCCTGACGAATCCACCATGCGGCTTCGACATTACACCCGGCGCAACAGGCACGACAAGACCACCGAGGTTGAGTTGCAATATAATGTGCGCACTCGGCTCATTGAGTTGTTCATTCGCGGATCGATTGACTTGAAGAACCGAGACGCTGAGGGATTTGATAATACCTGAGAGAAGCATATGCCGTTGCATCAAAACACCGCCCGCCCCGCCTCGACGATTGCACCCAATGGCCAGCCGACGAAGGCCGATCTTCTGGCGGCGTGGCAAGTGTTGGAAAACCTGTCGGTTTCCCTTCACCGGATCGGCAGCGCGTTCGCGTCCTTGCCCGGCCAGAATCAGGATCCCGCAACGCGACAGGCCATGCTCGAAGCACTGGATTCTTATTTGTCCCCTGAATTGCAGCGGTCGACTGAACAAGCCAGACAGCGTCTTGGGAGTTACCTTTCCGATGAAGAGGCCGAGGAATTCACCGAGCATGTGATCTCATATTGGAACGACACTCAGCGTCGGCCGCAGTAAGCGCGAACGGCGTGTTTTATAATTGGCGGATTGATTATGTCCTCGACGATTCAGATTGATCGGTTGCTTGAAACGGTTGTCAAAAAGAAAGCCAGCGACTTGCACTTGGCCGTCGGCAAGCCGCCGGTTCTTCGCATGAACGGGCACATGCGCGACCTTCAGACCAAGGTTCTGGAACCCGAGGATACGGTCGCGCTGATGAAGTCGATCACGCCCGAGCGCATCCAGCAGGAATACGAGGAAAGCGGCTCGGGCGACTTCGGGTTTGCCTACGGCGACCAGGCGCGGTTTCGCGTCGCCATCTTCAAGCAGAAGGGGGCCTGCTCGCTGGTGCTTCGGCGAATCCCCAACAACATCATGACGTTCCAGCAGATCGGCCTCCCCAAGATCGCCGAGCAAATCTGCCGCCGCCCGCGCGGCATCTTCCTGGTCACCGGCCCCACCGGTTCGGGCAAGACGACCACGCTGGCCTGCATGGTCAATTGGATCAACGAAAATTACGACCGCCATATCATCACGATGGAAGACCCCATCGAGTATTACCATCAGCACAAGAAATCGATCGTGGTGCAGCGTGAGATTGGCGTGGATGTGCCCAGCTTTTCCGAGGCTCTTCGCCGGGCGTTGCGGCAGGATCCGGACGTGATGCTGGTCGGCGAAATGCGCGATTTGCCGACGATCGGCGCCGCGATCACCGCCGCCGAAACCGGTCACTTGGTCTTCGGCACGCTGCATACCTCCGGCGCCGCCTCCACCGTCAACCGCATTATCGACGCCTTCCCGACCGATCAGCAGGAGCAGGTGCGCGTGCAGCTTGCCAACAACCTGATCGCGGTGCTCAGCCAGGCGCTGTGCCCGCGCATTGACGTCGAGGGGATGCTTGCGGCTTACGAGTTCATGTACGTCACCCCCGCCATTCAAAATCTCATTCGCGACAACAAGAGCTTCCGCATCGACTCGGAAATCCAGACCGGCAAGCGATACGGCATGCAGTTGCTGGACGACAACCTCTGGGGCCATTTCACCGCCGGCCGCATCAGCGCCGAAGAGGCAATCGATAAGAGCAAAAATCCGGGCGCGATGGCTGACAAGATGCTCAAGAACCACATGCATGTGGACATCGCGGACGATGCCCTGGCCGCCGAGGCCGAGGATGCGGCCAGCGGCGCTCCGCAGATTGCCGGCCCCGCCTCCGCCGCCGCCGCCGCCGGCCCCGCAAC
Organism: Tepidisphaeraceae bacterium; assembly: GCA_035648595.1. Classification (GTDB taxonomy): domain Bacteria; phylum Planctomycetota; class Phycisphaerae; order Tepidisphaerales; family Tepidisphaeraceae; genus RYN-428. The sequence continues at coordinate 648 of DASRLH010000372.1, read as the reverse complement.
GGCAAAGAGCGCCGGCCTAAGCGACTCCGAAAAACAAGCCCAGATTGCCGCCAACCGTGCCCGCATGATGGCAATGAAGGAAAAAAAATGAGGATGTCAGTTGTGGGTTGTTGGTTGTTCCTGGTGTGTTGTGTCTTGGTAGAACGGGCCCAGACGCGCAATGATTGACAACCCACAACCCACAACCCACATCCTACAACTGACCGCTGACCACCCAAAGAGGTACACCTATGTCTCGCATTGTTCCACCGCCGGCGGGAAGCGCACCGAGGAGTCCGGAAGACCCCGATAAGAAGACCGGCGGCGCCAAGCCTGGGATGCCGGCGCAGAAGCCGAACGTGACGACGCCGATGGCGCCGTCGGTCGGCGCCAGCGCGCCGCCGACGCCTGGCGGGATGCCGGCCAACAAAGTGCCCGGCCCCGGCCTTCGTCCGCCGACCGCGGGCGTGCGGCCGCCCGCGCAGAAGGTCGTTGCGCCGGGAACCGCTTCCGACGAAACGTACAATTTGAATGACCGGCACGCCGCGCCCACCGGGCGCACGCCCGGTCCCGCGCCTACTGGCAATGGTAGCCCCTCCGGCAACGGCCACGCCAATGCGCCCCATGCTCCCACCGGTGCCGCGCCGGCAGCGCGGCAAGCGCCGGCGC